>JAESUC010000208.1 GCA_016763285.1 Pseudomonas sp. | reverse complement strand
GTCTGCGCACAGATCAGTAAGGGATCAGGCGCCGGTCCAGCGCTTGAGCACCAGGGTGGCATTGGTGCCACCAAAGCCGAAGCTGTTGGACATGATCAGATCAGCGGCCTGGTCAGCCCGCTCGCGCAGGATGGGCAGGTTGCCGACGTTTTCGTCCAGCTCATCGATGTTGGCCGAGGCAGTGAGGAAGTTGTCACGCATCATCAGCAGGCAGTAGATTGCTTCCTGAACACCGGCGGCGCCCAATGAGTGGCCGCTGAGGCTCTTGGTCGAGCTGATCTTCGGCGGCTTGTCACCAAAAACTTCGCGGATTGCCTTGAGTTCAGCGACATCGCCCACGGGAGTCGAGGTGCCATGGGTGTTGAGATAGTCGATTTCGCCATCAACGGTCGCCAGGGCCTGCTGCATGCAGCGTACGGCACCTTCGCCGCTGGGCGCGACCATGTCGTAGCCGTCCGAGGTAGCACCGTAGCCCACGACTTCGGCATAGATCTTCGCACCCCGTGCCAGAGCGTGCTCCAGCTCTTCGACCACAACCATCCCGCCGCCGCCGGCAATCACGAATCCGTCACGCTTGGAGTCGTATGCGCGCGAGGCCTTGTCGGGAGTGTCGTTGTACTGGGTGGACAGAGCGCCCATCGCGTCGAACAGCATCGACTGCGACCAGTGTTCTTCCTCGCCGCCACCGGCAAACACCATATCCTGCTTGCCGAGCTGAATCTGCTCCATTGCGCTGCCGATGCAGTGGGCGCTGGTCGCACAGGCCGAGGAGATCGAGTAGTTGATGCCCTTGATCTTGAAGGGCGTCGCCAGACAGGCCGACACGGTGCTGCCCATGGTGCGGGGCACCCGGTACGGCCCGATCTTCTTCACGCCTTTCTCGCGCAGGATGTCCACGGCTTCCATCTGATTGAGCGTGGAAGCACCGCCGCTACCGGCGATCAGGCCGATACGCGGATGGCTGATCTGCTCTGCGGAAAGGCCTGCATCGGCGATCGCCTGTTGCATGGACACGTAAGCAAAGCCTGCGGCGTCGCCCATGAATCGCTTGACCTTGCGGTCGATCACGGCATCGAGATCGATATCGACAGTGCCCGACACATGACTGCGCAGACCCATTTCGGCATAGGAGGGGTTGTGCCGGATACCGGACTTACCGGTTTTCAGACTCTCGGCAACGCTTTCCAGATCCTGGCCGAGGCACGATACGATGCCCATACCAGTAATTACGACACGACGCATGGTGAGTATCCTCAGAAGCTATCGGTAGAAGTGAACAAACCTACCCGCAAACCTTCAGCGGTGTAGATCTCGCGGCCATCGACAGCCATGCTGCCATCGGCGATGCCAAGGGTCAGGGAGCGATTGATGGTGCGTTTGATATGGATGGTGTAGGTCACCTTTTTCGCCGAAGGCAGTACCTGGCCAAAGAACTTGACCTCTCCTGATCCCAGCGCGCGGCCCTTGCCGGCAAAGCCGAGCCAGCCAAGATGAAAGCCGACCAGCTGCCACATGGCATCGAGGCCCAGGCAGCCGGGCATGACGGGGTCGCCTTCGAAGTGGCAGGCAAAGAACCAGAGATCGGGATGGATATCCAGCTCGGCGACGATCTCGCCCTTGCCGTACTTGCCACCGGTATCGCTGATGTGGGTGATACGGTCGATCATAAGCATGTTGGGGGCGGGCAATTGTGCGTTTCCGGGCCCGAACAGTTCGCCACGGCTGCATTGAAGCAACTCTTCCCGGTTATACGCATTCTGTTTTGACATATTGGCTCCTGCTCATCCCCGTTCGGTGGGGCGATATGGTTTCTGCATGGACGGGGTAAAGCGAATTCCCCGCCAGCGTAAGCTAGACTGCCTGCCCGCCTGGAAAGTCACAAAAGAGCGCTGCGCCGGCAATTCAGGCGTTGAGGATACCCGCGATGGCTGCGCAGGACAAAGTTTCTATCGTCGTAGAGGCAGGGGAGGTGACCCGTCAGGCGACCTGGATCGCCAGGTGGTGGCGATCCAGGTCAGCCAGGGCAATCAGTCCAGTATGCCGTACTGCGCCTGGAACTGATCGCGCAGCTCCCGCTTGAGCACCTTGCCTATGGCGCTGCGCGGAAGCTCATCGGTCAGGATCAGGCGGTTGAGCCGCTGGGTCTTGCCTACCCGTTGATTGAACCAGGCGCATATCGCGTCGGCATCAACGCTGGCACCGGGCCTTGGCACGGCATATCCCACCGGCGTCTCGCCCCAGCTGCGTGACTGCACGCCTATCACGGTGACATCCTGCAGGTCCGGATGCTTGCGCAGCTCCATCTCCAGGTCGCTCGGATAGATATTGAAGCCTCCGGTGATGATCATGTCCTTGCGACGATCCATCAGGGTGAGAAAGCCCTCGTCGTCGAAACGTCCCACGTCACCGGTACGAATGAACCGCTTGCCCTCTGCGTCGTACCACTCTGCTTCAGCGGTTTTTTCGGGCTTGTTCAGGTAGCCGGTCATCATCGCCGGGGAGTGTCCTACCACTTCGCCAACCGAGCCGGGCGGCAGTTCCCGGCCTTCTTCATCGATCACCCGGATATCGTGGTTCTCCAGCGGCTTGCCCACGGTGTGCAGCTTGTCCGGAAACTGATGCGCTGCCAGCATGCAGGAACCACCGCCCTCGGTCATGCCGTAGAACTCGATCAGACCGCCAGGCCAGCGGGCGAGAATGTCGGCCTTGAGTTCGGCATGGAAGGGCGCGCTGGTGCTGAATTTCATCGCGAAATTCGACAGGTCATACTTGTCGAAATCCTCCCGCGCCATCAGGCGCTGGTATTGCACGGGCACCAGCATGGTATGGGTGACCCGGTGTTGCTCGGCCAGTTTCAGGTAGGCTGCGCCATCGAACTTGGCCATCAGGACAACGGTACCACCCAGCCCGAGTGTGGGCAGGAAGGAGACCAGCGTGGTATTGGAATACAGGGGCGTGGATATCAGCGTGACGCAGTCAGGGCCATAGCCGAACACCAGGCCGCGTTGAATGTGCGACCAGCGCATGCCGTGGGACTGGACGATGCCCTTCGGTTCGCCCGTGGTGCCGGATGAGTAGATGATGTTGAAAGCCATGTCGGCGGTGATGCTGACCGGTGCCGGTTTGCCATCGTCCAGCCAGGCACTGAATCCCTGTTCCGCTTGGCTGTCGTCCATCGAGAGCAGACGTACCTGCTCGCTGGCGTTGACCGTCGCCAGGGCCTCGCCGACGGCCTGGTCGACAAACACCAGGCGTGCCGCCGAGTCACGGATCATGGTCATCAGGCCGGTTGCAGTGGAAGAGGGCGCCAGGGGGGCTACCACGACTCCGGCGCGCAGAGCCCCCAGATACAGGGTGGCATAGGGTATGGAATTGCTGCCGCAGATGGCGATGCTGTCACCTGCCTTGAGGCCGTCGCGCTGCAATGCCGCGGCAACCCGGTCCAGTTGCCGATTGAATTCACGATAACTGACCTCTCGGCCATCCTGGATCAGAGCCGGATGCTCGGCCCGTTCCTCGGCGTGGCGGGCAATCAGTTCGGGTAGCAGCGAGAAGGGTGTTTCAAGGGTAACAGGTGTGATTGCGGAAACGCTCATTGACGACGGGCCCTGTGCTGAAAAGTGGGAGGGTATGGCTGGTTTCCCAGTATCGCCTCTGCGCACGCTCTTGGCACAGACCCGGACAGGCAGGGAATGTCAGTCGATCAGCTGTGTCAATGATGCCCGGCTCAGTCTCCGAGCAGGGCATCCAGGCTGCGCTGCAGGGCCTGACGCGAAACCGGCTTGCTGATGAAGTCCTGCATGCCCGCATCGCGACACTGCTGCCGGTCCGCCTCGAAGGCGCTGGCGGTCAGGGCGATACAGGGCACCGGCTGCGCGCCGCGTATACGGCAGTCGGCGAGGTATTGCCGGAACACGCTGAGGCCGTCTATATCCGGGAGGTGCAGATCCATCAGGATGGCCGAGAAACGTTGATCGTCCTGGTGCAGCATAGCAAGCGCCTTTTCGCCGTTGTCCACGGTGACCACAGGATGCTCGAGCGTGCGCAACATGCCTTCGATCACCATCTGATTGACCGGGTTGTCCTCTACCAGAAGCACCGCGCGGGGGGCGGGGGACGGGGGCTTCGGCATGCTCTGGACCGCCGCGCTGGGCATTTCCTGCGGAGCCAGCAGCAACGGAATGCTCAGCGTGAAACAGGAACCCTCGCCCTCGATACTGGTCGCGCCGAGTCGCCCACCCATTTTTTCGGCAAATGTTCGGGCAATGGACAGACCCAGTCCGGTTCCCCCGAAGCGTCGGGAGGTGCTGGTGTCAGCCTGGCGGAACGCATCGAACATGCTTTCAAGCACCTCGGGGGCGATACCGATGCCGGTATCGCAGACCTCGCATTCAAGCCACAGTGCACCGGGGGAGGGGCAATGCCAGCGGCCGCGGATGTTGATGCTGCCCCATTCGGTAAATTTCAGGGCGTTGCCGATCAGGTTGACCAGAATCTGCCGGATTCGCGTGGGGTCGCCGACGACTCTCGGCCTGTCAGGCTCGCCGGTGCAGCCAACCGTCAGCGTCAGCCCCTGCTGGTTGGCCGTGTGTTCGAAAATCGCCGCCGAGTGATTGATCAGGTCTGCCAGGTCGAAGGGGATCTGCTCCATCTCCAGGGCGTCGTGCTCGATGCGGGAGAAGTCGAGAATGTCGTTGATGACTCGCAACAGATGGTCCGTGGATTCCCCGGCAATCTGGACATACTCGGCCTGCTCGGTACTCAGCGTCGTCGTCTCGAGCAGTTGCAGCATGCCGAGTACGCCGTTCATGGGGGTGCGCAGCTCATGACTCATCATGGCCAGGAATTCGGACTTGGCATTGTTCGCGGTTTCCGCTTCCTCCCGGGCGGCGGCCATTTCGGCCATGGCGCGTTGCTGCTCGTTGTTCGACCTTTCCAGGGTGCTGGCTAGGCTGTTGATGTTATGCATCAGCCGGCCGATCTCGTGCTGCTCATGCTCCTCCAGTCTGACTGCCAGATGGCCCTCCTTGAGTTGCTGGACGGCAATGCTCATGCGCGCCAGGGGTTCGGACAGGGCCTTGGCCAGACGCAGGGCGAGGAAGAGCGCGGCGATCATCACCAGCGCGGCGAGAATCAGGGCCCGGAACAGAATTTCATGCTGGCGACTGTTGAATGCATCTTCGCTCAGACCGACCCGTACCTGACCCAGATAGCGATATCGTTCGCTTCTGTCCGGTGCAGCATCAAGCAGAAACAGATCATTCTCCAGGGGGATCTGCTGGCGGATGATGGAGGCGGAGAAATAGCGCACGCTCTGGTCCGGATTGGCCGCCAGGCCGTTGGGCAGTGCGACCAGTCTGTTGCCGTTGTCATCGAAGACCTCGACGCTGACCACGTGGGGCGTGTCCAGCACGCCGCTGATCAGATTGGCCAGGGTGCCTATATTGCCGCTGATTACGCCATATTCGGCGGTAGGCGCCAGTTGTTCGGCGATCAGCTCGCCGGTTTCAGTCAGTTGCCGGTCGACGTCATCCAGCCGTTCGGCCAGGAAATAGGCAAACACCACCAGTGCAAGCAGCACCGCCGGGAAAAGCGCGATTCCAATCAGACGATTGTGAATGCTGCCGCGCTGCCAGAGATTCATTCAATGCCCTCCATGCGAGCGAGTTCAGCGGCCAGTGCGGCGTCATCCGGTGGGGGAAAGCCCATCGAGCGCGCGACCTGCTGGTTGCTCAGAACGGAAAAGTAGCGGGGATAGCTGATACTGGTCGAAGCCGGATGATCCATCAGGTAGCTGACGCTGCGGGCCATCTCGGTGGGCGAGCTGAAGCTGGTGCTCAGGCTGCCTGCCGCGATGAAGGGCGCACTGGGACCAATGAGTACGCGGTCTCGGGTGTAGCTGGTGAGCAGTATGGTCTTGAGGTTGTCGGCATTGTAGATCTGCGGATCATCGATGCCGATCAGAACGTCGCTGCGATCGAGCAGGCTGACCAGCATGCGGGCCAGATCTCCGACATCGGCCAGCTCGGCAGTGTTGAGCTTGGTTTGCGTGGCGGTGGCTGCCTCTTGCCAGTGGCTGAGCTGGGCGTCGGAGCCCGGGCTGTGCAGCAGGCCAGCCGTACGCATCCTGGGCACAAGAAGCTGGGCCAGGCGCAACTGACGCACCGGCCTGGGATTGGCCAGCAGCAGCCGGACATGCCCTGGCGGAGTGGCCAGCCCGGCCGCAGCCAGGCCGCTGCGCGTCACATAGGTGGCTATTGTCGGCGTTCTGGCGGGCTGCGCCAACCACCACTGCAAGCTGCTGACGCCCATGGTAATCACCCTGTCCGGATCGATGTCGGGCGCATCGCCTTCCGCCGGGTTGTGCACCACGATCCTGTGATCCCCTGTGTTGGCCAGGGCACTGATGAACTCCTCGGTCAGGGCAGTCTGCCCGGGTACCAGCACCAGCAAGGTGGCTGCGTGGGATTGCAGGGCGAACAGACCCAGCCATAACAGCAGAATATGGCTGAGGACTCTCATTGCCGACGCTCCGACGAGGGCGGACGCGCTCTGATCATGGGTGACATTCCTTGTCGGTGATTGTCATCAGTAGGTGCTGCGTCTACGTCTGTGGGGCTCAGAAATTGAGCTCGGCACTGACATAGTAGTGGCTGCGATTTTCGTACAGGTTTTCCGGCCAGGTCAGGCCCTCGTCGTCCAGACGATATTGCCAGGTCAGCGCCAGTTCCAGGCTGGTGACCGAGCCGGCACCGAAGCGCTTGGCCACCCGTCCATCGAGTCGCTCAAAGCGACGTTCGTTGAGCATGTCGGCACCATAGTAGATCAGACTGCTCTCGATGCCCTTTGGCCACTGTCGCAACCAGGCCGCCGAGCCACTGTTGCGAGCGGTCAGACGCTGGTCCAGGCGATTGGTGGCGACAAAATCCACATAGGCATAGGTCAGCCGCAGTCGGTCCCTGCGGCTGGCTTTCCAGTCCAGTTGGGTTTCGGCGCCGGTAAAACGACTGAAACTGTCGTTGTTCGGCACAAAGTTAACGATCTGCAGCGGCTGACTGATCATGTCGCTGATTTCATCGTAGAACGCCTTGACGTCCACGGAGAGCGCCAGACCTGGAAAGTAGCCGTTGTAGCCCAGCTCGTGGGAACGCATGCGCTCCTGTTTCAGGTTCTTGGGTCCCACCGCCAGGGCGTAGTACTTGTCGCTTCCCGACACCGGGCCGCTCAGGTTGTTGGCCGTATAGGTCCAGTGCGCATTGTTCTCGTACATGTCGGGCGAGCGCACCGCCTCGGAATAGACGGCTCTGAGGCTGTGGGTCGGACGCAGGAAATAGTGCACCGCCAGGCGTGGGGAAAAGGAATAGCCACTGAGCCTGTCATCCTCGGCCATGGCGCCTGCATGCAGGAGCCAGCGCTGATGCGGCCGGTATTCGAAGTTGGCGAACAGCTGCCCGATCTGGTTATCCACGCGGCCATCGAAGAAGGTGTCCGAGCGCGCCTCGTCATAACGCAGGCTGCCGCCGAAAACCGTGCGCAACGAGTCGGCCAGCTGCAGTGTGTTCTGTACCTCGACCTCGTAACGGGTTTCTCGCAGGTTCTCGTTCAGATCCCAGCAGGCCGGCTGGCCATTGCGTGCGGCCTGGTGCTCGGCTACCAGGGCATCTACCAAGGGCAGCTTGTCGGCGGGCAGGTTGTCACGCTGGACCAGATAGTCGCTGTAGAACGCCGGGTCGCCCCAAGCACCGCTTCGGTTGCGCAGGATGTAATTCAGACGTCTTGGATACACATTTCCCAGTTCGGCAAGTTCCCGCAACAGCGGCGAGAAGACAATAGGCGAGTCACAGGCTCGCCACTGACTCAGCCGCTCCATATGCTGGGCATAGGCCTTGATTTCCAGCCGCTGGGTGGGCGAAACATCATTCTTCCAGTGGAGCTGGGCGAAATAGTCCCTGGCCTTGATGTCCGAGTTGGGCATATGCGCGTCCATCGCCCGGTCGAACTCGAACGAAAGGTCCGACGGCTCGGCCATCACGGTGTAATCGTTGGCCTGTTGATTGGTACCTTCCTTGGCACCCAACTGCCACTGCAGGCTCTGTTTCTGGCTGAGGGTGGTCTCACCCAGCAGATTGAAGGCACTCAGGCGGCGGCTGTCACGGAAATCATCGCCATCATCATCGAAATCAAAACCGTCATCTTCCTTGCCGAACAGGCTCAGTCGCGCGACGCTGGAACCCTGTCTGAAGCCATGGCTGGCGTACAGATCATTCACCCCGCGATTGCCCTGGGTGATCCTGATCTGGGTGCCCTGGCGCAGTTCCGGTGGCGTGGAAATGATATTGATCACGCCCATCAGGGCGTTGGCGCCGTAGGCCGCCGTATTGGGGCCGCGGAACACCTCGATGCGCTCGATGTCCTCGATGGCCAGCGGGATGTCGGTCCAGTCGACGGTGGCCAGACCCGGGCGATAGACCGAGCGGCCGTCCACCAGAACCTGCATGCGCCTGGCTTCGGTGGTGTTGGTGCCGTGATAGTTGACGTTGCTGCGGTGTCCGAGCAGGTAGCCGACCATCATGCCGGGTACCAGGCGCAGGATCTCGGGTACGTCACGGGCACCGCTGGCGCGGATCAGATCCCGATCGATCACGGTCATGCTGCCTGGAACTTCGGCAGGGGATTGCTTCAGACGCGTGGCGCTGAGTACGGAGGGCAGCTCAACCGGCTGCAAAACGATGTCATCCATGGCTGTTGCCGGCAGGCTCAGGGCCAGGCCTAGCAGGGGTAAAAATCGCTTGTGTGAACACGATGCCATTATTATGCAACCAGCCTATTCATGTGCGCCCATATTACCCGCCACGCTCACTTTTGCCAGTGAACTTCGTCGGATTTTGTTGTCTAACCGCGCCGCCGCACCGATGTGAATTATACTGGGTGCACATTTGAGGTGAAGGATCTGGCATGAGTGAGAAAAAAATATCCGTTTGCGTCCTCGGTGGCGGTAGTTTCGGCACTACCCTGGCGGGTCTGATGGCCGCGCAGGGCGTGCCGGTGACCCTCTGGCTGCGGGACGAGACGGTCGCGGGGGAGATTGCCACGGACCACGAGAACCGGCGGTACATGCCCGGCTTCAAGCTGGATCCGCGTCTGCAGGTCAGCACCGACATGCACGCTGCCGTCGCCGCTGCCGATATGGTTTTTCTGGCGATTCCCAGCAGTGCCTTTCGCACCGTGTTGCGCGAGATTGGACCGGGCCTGGCTGGCAAGGACGTGGTCAGTACCACCAAGGGGATCGAGCAGCCCGGCTTTCTGATGATGAGCGAAATTGCCGAACAGGAAGCACCGCAGGCACGGGTCGCGGTGCTGTCCGGCCCCAACCTGGCAAAGGAGATTGCCGCCGGCGAGCTGACAGCCACCGTGGTAGCCAGCGATGACCAGGCCCTGTGTGCCCGGGTCCAGAGCGTGCTCGGCAGTCGTCGGCTGCGGGTTTACGCCAGTCAGGACAAGTACGGAGTCGAGCTCGGAGGGGCGCTGAAGAATGTCTACGCGATCATCTCCGGTATGGCTGCGGCCCTGGGTATGGGCGAAAACACCAAGAGCATGCTGATTACCCGCTCGCTGGCGGAAATGAGTCGCTTCGCCGTGCATATGGGAGCCAGCCCGCTGACCTTCCTCGGGCTTGCCGGCGTCGGCGACCTGATCGTTACCTGTATGTCGCCTCTGTCACGCAACTATCAGGTCGGGTTTGCCCTGGGGCAGGGCAAGACCCTTGATCAGAGCGTTGCCCAGCTGGGTCAGGTGGCAGAAGGGGTCAATACCCTGAAGGTGCTCAAGCAGAAGTCCGATGAGGAAAAGGTATACATGCCTCTGGTAGCCGGTCTGCACGCGATTCTGTTCGAGCAGCAGCCGCTGGATGCCGTCATTGCGCGCCTGATGAGCGCCGAACAGAAGGACGATGTGGAATTTTCTGCCTTCATGGCCTGTACACCTCTGGAAAAGGACGAATAGATGGACGCTTTCAAACGTACGGTGACTTCCCCGGATTACTGGCTACGGGTGATATACACCCTGTTGCTGGCCCTGGCATGGCAAGTCACGGAACTCTTGTTGATCGTGGTGACTCTGCTGCAACTGGGTTTCAAGCTCTTTACCGGGGAGCCCAAGGCCGGATTGACCGGGCTGGGCAACAGTCTTGCGCAGTACGCCTGGCAGATTGGCCGGTATGTCACTCTTGCCAGCGAACAGAAACCCTGGCCTTTCATGGAGTGGCCTGATGGCGCGACCCAGTGGCAGCCAGTGCCACCTACGTCACCCACGGATAACAGCGAGGGTCCATGAGAATCTGGATCCTGCGCCATGGGCAGGCGGAGCCCATGGCCGCCAGCGACCCGCAACGGGCGCTGACAGAGCATGGCCGTGCCGAAGTCAGAGCCATGTTGCCGCTCTTTGACGATACGCCGCTGGATGTGATCCTCGCCAGCCCCTATCGCCGGGCACAACAGACGGCGGAGCTGGTCTCCCGAGGGCTTGCCCACGCACGTGGGGTAGCCACTGCGGCCTGGTTGACGCCGGACGACGATCCCCGTCAGGCGCTGGACTTCCTTGGCGAGCGGAGTGAGCGCAATGTGCTGCTGGTCAGCCATCAGCCCCTGGTGGGCCAGCTCATCAGCCTGCTCGTCGAGGGCCACAGGCGTGGCCATTACCCCATGCCGACAGCAGGCCTGGCCTGTATCGAGATGGACTTTCCCGCCGCCGGCATCGGCCAGCTGCGCCTGCTGAGCAGCCCAAGCGAACTTTCCACATGATCCAGCGGTCTTCAGACTGACTGTTATGCCCTTTTTCTGCCGGGGGGTCCGCCTTGGCAGGAGAGGGCTGGCGTGGGATAGTGGACCATCGAAAAGGTTATCCAAGCCGCAGTCATACCCATAAGAAAAACAAGACAGACCGAGGTGTTGTGATGGAACAGCAGGCCAGATCGACCGATGCCACCGCGTTGGCTTCCTTCTACCGGCGTGAGCAATTGCATCCCGACAAGCGGTATCTGGTGCAGCCGCTCCCGGGCGGGGCGATCCAGGAGCTGTCCTGGGGCGAGGTCGGTGAACAGGCCCGACGGGTGGCGAGCTACCTGCACAGTCTCGATTTGCCCCCGCGCAGTCATGTCGCCCTGATCTCGAAGAACTGCGCGCACTGGATCATTGCCGACCTGGCGATCTGGATGGCCGGGCACGTTTCCGTACCCCTGTATCCGAACCTCACCGCAGACTCGGTGAAACAGATCCTCGAACACTCCGAGGCGCGCGTGGTGTTTGTCGGCAAGCTGGATGAATGGGAAGGCATGCGTGCGGGAGTGCCTGCGCAATTGCCCCGTGTCGCTTTGCCGCTGGCGCCCGGGGACCCTGATCTGCTGCCCTGGCAGAGCGTTCTGGAGCAGCACGAGCCCCTGGAGGGCACGCCATCCCCGGAGCCCGATCAGCTGGCGACCATCATCTATACCTCCGGCACCACCGGCATGCCCAAGGGGGTGATGCTAACGTTCCGGAGCATGTATTTTTCCGCCAACAACTGCCTGCGTCTGTTCAATATCAGCGATCAGGACCGCCTGCTCTCCTACCTGCCCCTGTGTCATGTGGCCGAGCGGCAGTTCGTCGAGATTGCCTCGCTGCTGGCAGGCGAGACCATCTTCTTCGCCGATACCCTGGAGACCTTCCAGCAGGACATGCAGCGCGCCCGGCCAACGGTGTTTTTCGGTGTGCCGCGGATATGGGTCAAGTTCCACCTGGGCGTGATCAGCAAGATCAACCCGCGCCTGCTCGATCTGCTGCTGAAGATACCTCTGGTCGGGCCAGCCATGAGTCGCAAGGTGCTCAGTGGGCTGGGGCTGGACCAGATTCGGTATGCCGTCTGTGGCGCGGCGCCGGTGGCTGATAGCACCATGGCCTGGTATCAGAGTCTGGGGCTGAACATAGCCGAAGTCTACGGCATGACCGAAAACTGCGGTTATTCACACCTCGGCCGGCCAAAACGCTACAAGAAGGGCTGGATCGGCCTGCCCAACCCGGGCGTCGAATGTCGCCTGTCGGAGGAGGGCGAGCTGCTGGTCCGCAGTGCGGGCACCATGCTCGGTTACTACAAGGAGCCGGAAAAGACCGCAGAAACCATTACGCCTGAAGGCTTTCTGAGAACCGGCGACATCGGTGAAATCGATAACGAGGGCTTCCTGCGTCTGACCGGCCGGATCAAGGACATCTTCAAGACGTCCAAGGGCAAGTATGTGGCGCCGGCGCCGATCGAGAATCTGCTGTCTGCCCATAGTCGAATAGAACAGGTATGCGTGGTCGGCAACAACCTGCCGCAGCCACTGGCCCTGGTCCAGTTGTCCGAGGTTGGCAACCAGGATGCAGAGCAGCATCGCCAGGAACTGACCCGGGGGCTCAGCCAGCTGCTGGAAGAGATCAATGCCGGACTGGCACGCCATGAGCAGCTCAGCTGCCTGGTGGTGGTCAAGGACGCCTGGGCAGTGGAGAACGGCTTCCTGACGCCGACGCTGAAAATCAAGCGCAACGTTGTGGAGGCCACTTACCAGGATCAGTTCGAGGGCTGGTCGGTCAGTGGCACCCATGTGGTCTGGCAGAGTCACGATTGACAGCGGTTCATCTGAGGCCTGCCGGGTAGCGGCGCTCGGCCAGGTGCTGCCCGTCAAGCGGAAAAAGGCACCGGGGTCGGCAATGATGTCCGGTTATTCATGGCGATACCCGTTGCTTGTCTGAGCCGCCCGGGCACCCTAGATTGACGCTCCTCCGGTCCTGCACCTGCAGGCCGGTTTCAACCGGGTTCGATTCGCCGCAGACTCACCGAACAGGATAGTCGTCTATGCAAGCAAACAGTCATGAGGTGCGCTTCTCCTTGCCCTCTCTCGAGGTGGCAGCCAAGGTCTGGGGCGATCCCGGTGGTCTCCCGGTAATCGGGCTGCACGGGTGGCTGGACAATGCGGCGACATTTGATCGCCTGGCGCCCCATCTGCCGGGCATACACCTGGTGGCCCTTGATTTGCCCGGCCACGGTCTTTCCGGGCACATGCCCGCCGCGGGCTACAGCCTCTGGCAGCAGGCCGCGACAGTGTTGCAGGTGGCCGAAAGCCTGGGCTGGAAACGCTTTGCCCTGCTGGGACATTCGATGGGTGCGATTATCAGCGGCATCCTCACCGGAAGTCTGCCGGACCGTATCATGGGCGCGTGTCTGATCGATGGCCTGTTGCCGTTCACCTCCGAGGCAGAGGAGGCGCCGAAGCAGATGGCCCGGTTCTTCGATGCCAGCCTGGCCCTGGCAGAAAAGCGCAAACCCGTCTACGACAGCGTGGCCAAGGCGGTGGATGCGCGGGCCCGGGGCGGCAACACCGCACTGAGCCACGAGGCGGCGACGCTGCTGGTCGAACGGGGCCTGATGCCGGAGCACGGTGGCTGGACCTGGCGCACCGACCCCCAGTTGATGCTGCCTTCACCCATGCGCCTGACCAGCGAGCATGCTGCTGCGTTCATCGAGGCTATCCGCTCGCCGGTGTGTCTGATTCTGGCCAACCAGGGCGTCATGCACAAACACCCCCAGGTGGTTGAGCGCATTGGACGTTTTGCCCATATCACCCGGCACGACATGGACGGCGGGCACCACCTGCACCTGGAGGAACAGGCGGAGGCGGTAGCAACGATATTTGACAGTTTTTTCGCGGGCCTGGACTGATTTCCGGTGCCCCGTGCCGGGCATCGGGGTACTCTGGGTCAGATAAAATGTTCAGGAGTATCGATGTCATTCTCTCAGCTCATCAGCGGCGTCCGGATCGGGCTGCTGCTGGCCGCGCCGGCCGCCATGGCCGCGCCGGTCCCCGAACAACTGGAGTTCGAGCCTTTTCCGGGCTCCCGGGTTACCCAGTCTGAAGTACTGACCGAGGCCGATCATTCCTTCGTGATCGGGCTGGTGCGCAAGGTCAACAACCGCCTTCGTGCCGAGCGGGAGGTGGTTGCCACCGGTGAGCTGGTGCGCGTGACCTTCGAGATCCCGCGCCATCACTCGCGCGTGGAAGCCTTTGATCATGCCCGTGAACAGTTGCTCGCGCAGCCCCATACCATGCTTTTCTTCTGCGAAGGGCGTGAGTGCGGGTCCAGTGCCCTGTGGGCCAACGAGGTGCTGGACAATGCCAGGCTCTATGGCCCGGATGACAACCAGGTTTACCTCGCCTTGAGCCTGGATCAGCAACCTCAGCAACTGGTCAGCGTCTACGCGGTGACCCGTGGCAATCGTCGCGTGTATCTGCACATCGACCAGTTCACGCCTGACGAACCCATTGACGAGGCGCTGTATCCAACGCCTTCGACGTTGCTGAAGATACTCGAGAACAATGGCAGCCTGGCCCTGCCTGCCCTTGGCGTGCCGGCCGGCTCAGGGCCCGTGGTGGGCGACCCGGAAGTCTGGGTTAACCTGGTCAACCGGATGTTGCGGTCGGACACCCAGATACGTGTCGCAATCAATGGCGCCGAGGCGCCAGCCATAAGACAGCGGCTGCTGGACCTGGGGATCCGCGCCAGCCGGCTGGAGGTGGGCCAGCCGGTGCCCGAGAGCGGGGTTGTGCTGGAACGGCTGTAGCTGCTTCAGCGAGCCGCCTTGCCCGGCTCGATGACCAGGCGATCCGGCAATGCCCTGATCGCCAGCCAGTCGAACAGCTGGCCGCGATACCGTCCCTCATTGAACAGTTCGGCCTGATCGGCATAGTGGGTGTCCAGTGGATGACCGGACTGACCCATGGGGCTGATACTCAGGGTGCCGTTGAGGTCGGCCATGTCGATCAGCCGGCGGGTCGAGGGCCCGGCCTTGATCTCGTATTGCGATTCGCCGCTGTCAAAGGACATGCTGTTGAGGCTTTCACGGCCACCATCTACTGCAGTGGCCTGGCTGTTCAGCAGCCTGCCCAGGGGCAGCCGCTGGCTCAGCGGATGCTTGTGTTGCAGCACGGCCAGGCGAGCCCAGGTCCAGGTCCGGGGCTCGACCCCGAGATCCTCGGACAGGGTCTCGACGGTACGGATCCAGGCCTGCTCGATTGCCGCCTGGCGTCCATCCATGATGGGATGCTGCCGGTTGTCCCACCAGGGTGAGGCGGGTTTCCAGTACAGGCTGAACAGGCTTTTCTCAGCCATCGCCGTGTTGCGGAATACGGCAAAACTGTCCTGCAGTTCATCGGCAAACAGGGCCTCCAGCAAGTGATCCTGCCAGCGCTGAAATACCGCAGCGCCCACTTCATCGCGTTGAAAACTGCCATCCCACTGGTTCAGTATCTCGACCGCCCTTGCCGCCGGGGCGCGCAGGTCAGCCCGCAGCAGGCGATCATCGAACAGCGGCAGGGCATCCTGCAGCATGGCCAGGGCCTGAGGGCGCCGGGTATCGAGTTGCATCGCCTTGAACTGCGAGAGGTCGAAGGTATCGCCGGTATCGATCAGCTCGGCCAGGCGCTCGGCCCGCTCGCTGGGTGCGTAGTAGCCGGGTAGCTGGCGTCGCGGATTACTGTCGGGGTAGGGATGGTTGGCGCTGAAAACGTGGCCCTCGGGCGGATTGATCACGCGCGGATTGGACGCAAAGGGCTGGTAGCCGCGGAACGCATCCTCGCTGATACTGCCATTGAGCAGGCTGAAACCGTTGTTGCTTCTGGGCCAGCGCTTGATCAGACCGATCGCCCACATGGCTATGTTGTCTTCCACATCGGCGTAGATCAGATTCAGGCCGGGGGAGGTATGCAGCGCGGCGGCCTGCTCGAACTCCTCCATGCTGGTTGCACGGGAGAGGCCGTAGAACGCCTTGGCCGAATCGCTGGTGGGGTCCAGAAAGGTCCAGAACAGGCTGACCGGCGGCCGATCACCATCAAGCTCTCCGGCGGGTCGCGCTTCGGTATCATTGATGATGGGGCCGTTGTGCGAGCTGCGCAGCCTGATCAACCGGTCTTCGCGGCCGCGAATCTTGATGACCTCCTCATGCACGTCCAGGTTACGCCAGCCGGTGCCGGCTTGCCACACCTGGTCGGGGTTGTCCGGATTGACCCGCTCGCGGTAGAAGTCGATCTCGTCGTTCATCAGCATCGTCAGGCCCCAGGCATGGTGCCGGGTCTGCCCAAGCAGCGGAAAGGGTACGCCGCCGAGGAAATGGCCGTAGACCTCGTGGGAGGGGGTGCGAATATGTGCCTCGAACCAGACGGCAGGCGCGGAGAAGCCGATATGCGGATCATTGGCCAGCATCGGCGCTGCACTGTGGCTGCGGCTGCTGTTCACCGCCCAGGCGTTGCTGCCGAGAAACTGGCCCGCAGGTAGCTGGCGTTCCACCTGAACGACCTGTTCCAGCAGGTCACGGGCCCAGCGGGCGTCCGTGCCCTCGGGCGCAGGCGTAGTCGGGGCACTGCGTGGGGGCAGGGTTTCCGGCCAGCCGGGGACCAGATCCTGGGCGTGCCTTTGGCCCAGCCGGCCGCGTACCTGATCCATCAGCGCGTCGGTCTTGAACGCTTCGGCAAATGAATAGGCCATGTAGCCCATCACATGGGCTATATCTTCAGTGGAAAAATAGTCCGGTCGGGTAAGCAGGAGGCTGTATTCCAGCGGGCGACCGCCCTTGTCTATGTACTGGTTGATGCCGTCCTGATAGGCATGGATCAGTTGCACATGGGGCTCGTCCGCCTGGGTCTGCAGGTAGTCGGCGTAGCGGCGGGCAAAGCGGTTGATCCCCAGCCCGCGGAAGAAACGGTCGGTCTCGAATGACTCCGTGCCATAAATCTCCGACAACCGGCCGGCGCCGATCCGGCGTAACATGTCCATCTGGAACAGGCGTTCCTGGGCATGGATGTAGCCCAGGGCGCGATAGGCATCGAGGTCATTGCGCGCATCGATATGGGGTACGCCCCAGGCGTCGTAATGGACCAGTACCGGCTCGTTCAGGCCGTCGAGGTCGAGCTTGCCGTTGCGTTTGGGTTCGGCGCCGAGCCATGCCCAGCCGAGCGCTGCAGCAACGGCTGCCAGGATCAGAGCGAGGACCAGAACGCCCTTGAGGTAACGAAGAACGCGGGGAGAGAGCACGGAATACCTTATGCACCGGAAGACATCCGGGCATCATGCGCAGACCGGCTTGCGCCGTCAATCGACATTGATATGCAACAGGAGACCCTATGACGCAGAGAGTGGCGTTGGTACTGGGAAGTGGCGGAGCGCGGGGTTATGCCCATATCGGGGTGATAGAGGAGCTGGAACGTCGCGGTTACCAGATCGACTGCGTTGCCGGGTGTTCCATGGGCGCCGTGGTAGGCGGCATGTATGCCGCCGGCAAGCTGGCAGAATATCGCGAATGGGTCTCCGGGCTCGATTACTTGGACGTGATTCGCCTGCTGGATATCGGATTCGGCAACATGGGCGCGATCCGCGGTGAACGGGTATTCGGCCGGATCCGTGAGATCGTCGGCGAGCAGCGTATCGAGGCTCTGCCGATCGCCTTCACTGCGGTCGCCACGGACCTCAGCAATCAGCAGGAAGTCTGGTTCCAGCAGGGCTGCCTGCATCAGGCCATGCGCGCCTCTGCAGCCATCCCGAGCCTGTTTTCCCCGGTACGCCAGGGCGACAGGGTACTGGTGGACGGTGGCCTGCTCAATCCGTTGCCGATTGTGCCGGTGGTCTCCTCCCATTGTGATCTGATCATTGCAGTCAATCTCAACGGCACCCGCAACAATGGCTACACGCTGCCGGTCATCGAGCGACCGGCGCCGATCCGGCAGCAGTGGGATCAGTGGATGGAAACCCTGAGCGTGCGCAACTGGCGTCTGCGCCGTGAAGCGATGGACGAAAAGGACATGATCGAGGAACTGGATTTTGTCGATGAGCCCGAGCGCGAGGTGCTGGTGGACGGGCCCGAAGACGGCGGCCCGGTACCGGCCCAGGGCTCGGCAGCCGCCTCCGCCGAAGACAAGGTGCCGACGATGCAGGTCGCTGCAGGGCCGGCCAGCCTGCTGGAGTTGATCAACCTCTCCTTTGAAGCCATGCAGGCCTCGCTGACTCAATACAAGATTGCCGGTTATCCGCCGGACGTGGTGATCGATGTGCCCAAGAGGCTGTGCCGCTTCTTCGAGTTTCACCGCGCTCCGGAGCTGATCGAGCTGGGTCGGATGGTGGCCAGCGATACACTGGATCGCTATGAGAGTGGCAAGCCCTGAATAGCGGCAGCATGCTAAAATTCCACGCTTGTGCCCAACGCTGGAGAGCAGGATGAACGAGACAGTGCGCTTGACCGAGTACAGTCATGGTGCCGGATGCGGCTGCAAGATTTCCCCCCGGGTGCTGGACGAGATTCTCGCGGTGGGTGACGCCGGCCCGGATTTTGCCCAGCTATGGGTGGGTAACGGCAGTCGCGATGATGCGGCTGTTTTCGGTCTGGACGATGAACAGGGCATTGTCAGTACCACTGACTTCTTCATGCCGATTGTCGATGACCCCTTCGATTTCGGCCGTATAGCCGCCACCAATGCCATCAGCGACATCTATGCGATGGGTGGCTCGCCCCTGATGGCCATCGCCATCCTCGGCTGGCCGGTCAATGTATTGCCGGCCCATATTGCCGGCCAGGTGATTGCAGGGGCCCGCTCGGTATGCAGCGAGGCAGGCATGCCCCTGGCGGGCGGTCACTCGATCGATGCGCCAGAGCCGATTTTCGGACTGGCTGTCACCGGCCAGGTATTGCGCAGCCGGCTCAAGCGCAATGATCAGGCGCAGCCCGGAGCGCTGCTCTATCTGACCAAACCGTTGGGCATCGGTATTCTGACCACGGCCGAGAAGCAGAAGAAACTGCGCGCCGAGGACGCCGGCGTGGCCCGGGACCTGATGTGTCAGCTCAACAGTGTCGGAGCGCGCTTTGCGGCTCTGCCCGGAGTGCAGGCCATGACCGACGTGACCGGTTTCGGCCTGCTCGGGCATCTGGCAGAAATGGCCGAAGGGTCCGGGGTCAAGGCATGTATCGAGGAGGCGCGGGTACCGCGTCTACCCAGCGTGGCCCATTACCTCGAGCAAGGGTGTGTGCCGGGCGGTTCCGGGCGCAACTTCGACAGTTACGGTCACAAGATAGGGCCGATGCCACAGGCATGGCGTGACCTGCTCTGCGACCCGCAAACCAGTGGCGGGTTGCTGGTGGCAGTAGACCCCGGCGCGAAAGAGGCATTTCTTGCCGTAGCCCGTGAGGCGGGCCTGGAGCTGGAGCCCATCGGCCACTGTACCGACTTCGATAATGGCGACTGGGTCGAGGTCAGCTGATGCGTGAGAATACCGAGGATTTCCGCCGGATATTTCTGCAGTCCGTACCGATGATGGATGTGCGCGCTCCAGTCGAGTTTGCCAAGGGCGCATTTCCGGGTGTGATCAACCTGCCGCTGATGACCGACAGCGAACGCCAGCAGGTAGGTACCTGTTACAAGCACTCCGGTCAGGAAGCGGCCATCAGCCTGGGCCACAAACTGGTTCACGGGGATATCAAGGAGCAGCGGATAGCTGCCTGGGCCGACTTCGCCAGGGCCCATCCCGAAGGCTATCTGTACTGTTTTCGAGGCGGTCTGCGATCGCAGCTGGTGCAGCAGTGGCTCGCCGAGGCGGGTGTCGAATATCC
>JAESUC010000207.1 GCA_016763285.1 Pseudomonas sp. | reverse complement strand
TTCTCTAGAATTGCCGGTCCCTTGAAGGGGCTCACTGCTCTGACGCGAATCAATCAGGTATCCCAAGATGAAAAGAACATTTCAACCCAGCGTTTTGAAGCGCAAGCGTAACCACGGTTTCCGCGCTCGCATGGCTACTGCCAACGGTCGCAACGTACTGGCACGCCGTCGCGCGAAAGGTCGTAAGCGCCTGTCAGCTTAAGACCGGTTGTACTGGTGGACCACGGTTTCGGAACTGAACTCAGACTACTCACGTCTGCACAATTCAAGACCGTATTTGACGGTGCCACCCGCAAGGCTTCCGGCCCCTGTGTGCTGTTGCTGGCCAGACCCAACGGTCTGGGCCACTCGCGCCTGGGTCTGGTGATTGCCAAGAAAAGTGTTCGGCGTGCGGTTGACCGCAACAGAGTCAAACGCATAGCCCGGGAATCGTTCAGATTGAACCGGAACGAGCTGGGCAGCCTGGACATCGTCGTCCTGGCCCGCAAGGGCCTGGGCGAACTTGATAACGCGGCGCTACACGAGCTGTATCAAGGCATGTGGCGCAAGCTGGCAAAGGCTGCTGACAAGCCACCCCGTTCACGCCATTCCGGACCCCCGTCATCCAATGCGTAATGTCGCACTCGGACTGATCAAGGTTTACCGCTACGCTATCAGTCCGCTGATGGCCAGCCATTGTCGTTTCTATCCTTCCTGCTCTTGCTACGCCCAGGAGGCCATCGAATCCCACGGCCTGCTTCGCGGCAGCCTGTTGAGCGCGAAACGACTCGGGCGTTGTAATCCCTGGAGCGACGGGGGTTACGATCCCGTACCGCCCGCCACTGCCAATCATTCTTCTCAGATGAACAAGCCATGAACATGCAACGAAATATACTCATAGCGGCCTTGCTGGTGATTACTTACCTCATGGTGCTGCAGTGGAATACCGATTATGGCCAGCCCGAACTGCCTGAGGCTGTAACCAGCGAGCAAGCGAGTCAGCCTGACGTCCCCTCCGACGTACCCACTGCCTCCACCGGGGATATGGCCTCTGCTGCGGCAGACGACGTGCCCACCGCAGTGGAACCGGGCGTTGCCGAAATTCCATCGGCACCGGCCGCGGCGCAGAACAACGGAAACCTGATCAAGGTGGCCACCGACACCCTGCTGGTAGCCATCGATCCTCGCGGAGGTGACCTGGTTGACCTGTCGCTGCCAGAATATCCGGTACGCAAGGATCGACCCGATCTGCCGTTCCCGATTCTTGAGCGTGCAGCCAGCATGACCTATGTGTCCCAGAGCGGCCTGGTCGGCAAGAACGGCATCGATGCACGCCCGGGCGGACGCCCGATGTACACCGCCGCTCAACAGAATTACACGCTGGGCGATGATGATCAGCTGGTGGTCGATCTGACCTTTGAAGAAAACGGCGTCAGCTATATCAAGCGTTTCACCTTCACCCGCGGCCAGTATCTGATCGACGTCGACTATCTGATCGATAACCAGAGTGGCGAGGACTGGAGTGCGCACCTCTACGGCCAGATCAAGCGGGACAAGAGCCCGGATCCATCCAGTTCCAGTGCCACCGGCATGGCAACCTACCTGGGCGCTGCCTACTGGAGCTCGGATGACTCCTATACCAAGGTCGATTTTTCCGACATGGACAAGGTGGCGCTGAAGGAAACGGTCGAGGGTGGCTGGGTCGCCTGGCTGCAGCACTATTTCGTCAGCGCCTGGATACCTGCGCCCGATCGTCCCCACGTGTATCGCACCAGCAAGGACAGCGCAGGCAACTACATTGTCGGTTTCACCAGCCCGGCTACCGTGATTCCGGCAGGCGAGCAGGCGGTCATCTCTGCAGACTTCTATGCCGGTCCCAAGATCCAGGATCGTCTGGAAGCCATCTCTCCCGGTCTTGAACTGACGGTGGACTACGGCTTCCTCTGGTGGATCGCCCAACCGCTGTTCTGGGTATTGAGCTTTATCCACGGTTTTGTCGGCAACTGGGGCTGGAGCATCATCCTGCTGACCTTGCTGATCAAGCTGATCTTCTTCCCGCTGTCTGCTACCAGCTACCGCTCGATGGCCAACATGCGCCGGGTGGCGCCCAAGCTGGCTGCTCTTAAAGAGCAGTACGGTGACGACCGCCAGAAGATGTCCCAGGGCATGATGGAGCTGTACAAGAAGGAAAAGATCAATCCGCTGGGTGGCTGTTTGCCGATCCTCGTACAGATGCCGGTCTTCATTGCGCTGTACTGGACCCTGATGGAAAGCGTCGAGATGCGCCAGGCGCCCTGGCTGGGCTGGATCACCGACCTGTCACTCAAGGATCCCTACTTCATTCTGCCGATCCTGATGGGCGCGACCATGTTCATTCAGCAGCAGCTCAATCCGACGCCCCCGGACCCGATGCAGGCCAAGGTACTGAAGATGCTGCCAATCATCTTCACCTTCTTCTTCCTCTGGTTCCCGGCCGGTCTGGTGCTGTACTGGGTGGTCAACAACATCCTGTCGATTGCCCAGCAGTGGTACATTACTCGGCAGATCGAAAAAGGCGCTGCCGCCAAGAACTGACCTTTCACCGGTCCAAGCAAACGCCCCGATTACGGGGCGTTTTGCTGTGGGTCCCCCGGACCCGTGCCGACTACCGGAGCCTGTAGATGAGCCCCAGCTACCATACCGATACCATCGCTGCGATCGCCACACCTCCCGGACAGGGCGGGGTCGGCATAGTCCGGATATCCGGGCCCCAGGCCTTGCAGATCGCCCAGCACATCAGCCGACTGCAACCCCGGCCCAGGCATGCGCACTACGGCACGCTCTGGCATGGCGAACAGGCGCTGGACCAGGGCCTGACCCTGTTCTTCCCCGGGCCCCATTCCTTCACCGGTGAGGATGTCCTGGAACTGCAGGGCCATGGTGGGCCGGTGGTTCTGGACCTGCTGCTCAAGGCCTGTTTTGACGCCGGTGCCAGACCGGCCCGCCCCGGTGAATTCAGCGAGCGTGCCTTTCTCAATGACAAGCTGGATCTGGCCCAGGCCGAAGCGATAGCCGACCTGATTGAAGCCAGTTCGGAACAGGCCGCACGCAATGCCCTGCATTCACTGCAGGGCGCCTTTTCCACCCGGGTACACGCCCTGACGGAGGCCCTGATAGGCCTGCGTATCTATGTGGAAGCGGCGATCGATTTTCCCGAGGAGGAAATCGACTTCCTTGCCGATGGTCACGTACTGGGGCAGTTGCAGGACATACGCCAGCACCTGCGCGAGGTACAGCGTGAGGCAGGGCAGGGCGCGCTGTTGCGCGACGGTATGACGGTGGTGATCGCCGGCCGTCCCAATGCCGGCAAGTCCAGCCTGCTCAACGCCCTGGCAGGCAGGGAAAGTGCGATTGTCACCGATATCGCAGGGACCACCCGGGACATCCTGCGTGAGCACATTCATATCGACGGTATGCCCCTGCATATCATAGATACCGCGGGCCTGCGGGCCACCGAGGATCAGGTGGAACGCATCGGTGTTGAACGGGCGATGCAGGCAATCACCGACGCCGATCGTATCCTGCTGATGGTCGATGCCAGCCAACCAGAAGCCCTCGATCCCGACCAGTTGTGGCCCGAGTTCCTGACGGCGCCACCTGATCCGGCCAAGGTGACCCTGGTGCTGAACAAGATCGACCTGATCGGCGAGACCGTGGGCCAGACGCAGGCAGCGGATGGCAGCGTGACCCTGCGCCTGAGTGCCCGCAACGGAGAAGGCATCACAGAGCTGCGCGAGCACCTGAAAGGGTGCATGGGCTACAGCCAGACCAGTGAGAGCCTGTTCAGCGCGCGCCGGCGGCATCTGGAGGCCCTGGAAGAGGCCAGCAACCTGCTGGAGCATGGTCATCAGCAGCTCACGTTGATGGGCGCCGGGGAGTTACTGGCGGAAGACCTGCGCATGGCCCAACAGGCATTGGGTGCCATCACGGGTGAATTCAGTGCCGACGATCTGCTGGGACGCATCTTTTCCAGCTTCTGTATCGGCAAATAGCCGCAGCCAAGCCCTGTGTACAAGTGCCCTTGAAGTGGGGGTCAAAGCGTGTGCATAAGACGTGCAGGAAATGGCCTGTGTATAAGTAGCCTACTTGTACACAGGTAACCCACCCGAACCGAACCCATCCGCGGGCAGGATAATCACAGAGTTTCGCCTCCCGGATAGACCCGTGATAGAAGGGCTGGAGCCACTTATCCACCGATAAGTGGCTGACCATTAGCATTAACAACATAAAGCTTTTAAAATCTTTTCTCTCTTTAATCTATTGTTAGTCAGGTGATCGACCGGCCAGAGTCAGCTGCTCAAAAAATAGCCAGAGCAAGGCTGCAATTTTCATGTTCAGGGCCTATAATCACCGCCCTTTTCCCGAAGCCGGCATTTCACCGGAACGAGGTCTGTTGTGGAATTTCCAAGTCGTTTTGACGTGATAGTGGTAGGTGGCGGTCATGCCGGTACGGAGGCTGCGCTGGCGGCTGCCCGCATGGGTGTGAAAACACTGCTGCTCACCCACAATGTCGAAACACTGGGTCAGATGAGCTGCAACCCGGCCATCGGTGGTATCGGCAAGAGTCATCTGGTCAAGGAAATCGACGCCCTCGGCGGTGCGATGGCCCGAGCCACGGACCGCGCAGGCATCCAGTTCAGAGTGCTCAACAGCCGCAAGGGCCCCGCAGTCAGGGCGACACGGGCCCAGGCCGACCGCATTCTGTACAAGGCGGCGATCCGCGAAATCCTCGAGAACCAGCCCAATCTGTGGATTTTCCAGCAGGCCTGCGATGACCTGATCGTCGAGAATGACCGGGTCTGTGGTGCCGTGACCCAGATGGGCATGCGTTTTCATGCTGACAACGTCGTGCTCACCACCGGGACCTTCCTCGGCGGCCTGATTCATATCGGGCTGGATAACTATTCCGGCGGCCGCGCTGGTGATCCGCCCGCCACCACACTGGCACAGCGACTGCGTGAGCTGCCGCTGCGGGTTGACCGGCTGAAGACAGGCACTCCGCCGAGGATCGATGGACGTTCGGTCGACTTCAGCAAGATGACAGCCCAGCCCGGGGACACCCCGTTGCCGGTGATGTCATTTCTGGGCAAGGTCGAGGAGCATCCGCAGCAGGTCAATTGCTGGATTACCTACACCAACGAGCGCACCCACGAGATCATCCGCAACAACCTGGATCGCTCGCCTATGTACACCGGTGTGATCGAAGGGGTGGGCCCGCGCTACTGCCCGTCCATCGAGGACAAGATTCACCGTTTCGCTGACAAGAACCAGCACCAGGTCTTTATCGAGCCCGAGGGTCTGACCACCCATGAGCTGTACCCCAACGGCATATCCACCTCTCTGCCGTTCGACGTCCAGCTGCAGGTGGTGCAATCGATCGAAGGCATGGAGAACGCCCACATATTGCGCCCCGGTTATGCCATCGAATACGACTATTTCAATCCCCAGGATCTGAAGTACTCGCTGGAAACCAAGGTGATTGACGGTCTGTTCTTCGCTGGCCAGATCAACGGTACCACCGGTTACGAAGAAGCCGCAGCCCAGGGTCTGCTCGCCGGCATGAATGCCGCCCGCCGTGCTACCGGCCAGGAGGCCTGGTGTCCGCGTCGCGATGAAGCCTACATCGGCGTACTGGTCGATGACCTGATCACCATGGGGACCCGCGAGCCCTATCGCATGTTCACGTCCCGGGCGGAATACCGGCTGGTGCTGCGCGAAGACAACGCCGATCTGCGTCTGACCGAAAAGGGCAGGGAACTGGGTCTGGTCGATGACCAACGCTGGGCCGCATTTAGCGCCAAGCGCGAGGCGATCGACCTCGAGCAGCAGCGTCTGCGCAGTACCTGGGTACAGCCGAGCAGCGATACCGGCAAGGCCTTCGCCGAGAAGTTCGCGACCCCGTTGACCCATGAATACAGTCTGCTTGACCTGCTCCGCCGACCGGAAGTCGATTACCACACCCTGTGTGAACTGACCGGCCAGGTGGATATATCCCCAGACGCGGCCGAACAGGTGGAAATTCACACCAAATACGCCGGTTATATCGAGCGTCAGCAGGAAGAGATCAATCGCCTGCGTCAGCACGAGCAGACACGCATTCCGGACAGCCTGGATTATCTGGCTCTGAACGGCCTGTCCAACGAGATCAAACACAAACTGGCCGATGTGCGACCCGAAACCCTGGGTCAGGCCTCGCGCATCCCCGGGGTCACCCCCGCTGCGGTGAGTCTGCTGCTGATCCATCTGAAAAAGCGCAGCGCTGCCGGTAGCAGCCTGCTTCGCGAGGCCTGACGCTGATGATCGAGCATGCCGCGGAACTCGGCCAGGGCGCAGCCGAGATGGGTATCGATCTGAGCGAAGCCCAGAGCCAGCGACTACTCGACTACCTGGCCCTGCTGCAGAAGTGGAACAAGGCCTACAATCTGACCGCGGTACGTAACCCGGATGAGATGGTCAGCCGACATCTGCTCGACAGCCTCAGCATCCTGCCGTTCGTCGAGGGCGAGCGTTGGCTCGACGTCGGTAGCGGCGGTGGCATGCCGGGCATCATTCTGACCATCATGCGGCCCGAGACGCAGTTCCTGCTGCTCGACAGCAATGGCAAGAAAACCCGCTTTCTGACCCAGGTCAAACTGGAACTGGGTCTGACCAACCTGAAAGTTTTTCAGGGCAGGGTCGAAGCCTTCCAGACCGAAACCGGCTTT
>JAESUC010000206.1 GCA_016763285.1 Pseudomonas sp. | reverse complement strand
GGCCAGCAATAGCGCCGTGGCAAAACGGCCCACCGCCTCGGGGGCATCGCCGGTCATCATGGCCAGCACCGAGAGCGCAATCGGCAGCATCATGATGGTGGTGGCGGTGTTACTCACCCACATGCTGAGAAAGGCAGTCGCCAGCATGAAGCCGGCAATCTGGCGTTTCGGCTGGCTGCCCACTGCCAGCAGCGTCAGCAGGGCAATGCGCCGGTGCAGATTCCAGCGCTGCATGGCCAGCCCGAGCACAAAGCCGCCCATGAACAGGAAAATGATCGGATTGGCATAGGGTGCGGTAGCCGCTGTGATATTGCCCAGACCCAGCGCCGGGATCAGCACGATGGGCAGCAAAGCCGTCGCCGGGATCGCTATTGCCTCGGTCGACCACCAGGTCGCCATCAGCAGCAACATTCCCGCCGCCAGCCAGGCCTCCCTGCCCATATCGCCGGGCGCGGGCAGCAGCAGGGTTGCGAGCAGCAACAACGGGCCCAGCACCAGCCCGATCAGTCGGACGGCGGGCAGGCCAGGGTTATCGGCGCCGGGATCGGGTAAGGACATGGCAGACCCCTGTTGAGCGAGACATTCAGGATTGCACCTCTTTCAGCCCGAAGGATAGCAGGGCGCCGCACAAGCCCAGCGCCGAGAGCACCAGCAGCATGCCTGCCGGGCCGATCAGCGCGGTGAGCAGCCCCAGGAAACCGGCGCTGAGCAGCAGCAGGCCGATGATGCTATTGCTGACAGCCACGTAATCCGTGCGCTTGTTGCCGCCGGCCATGTCCAATACATAGGTCTTGCGTCCGACGCGGACCCCTGCGTGGGCTATCCCCAGCACGAAGAACGCCGCAGGAAACAGCCAGGTGTGCAGCGTTTGCGGCAGAATGTTCCACCAGTGCAGGCCCACCACGACGGGGGCCAGCAGACTGGCCAGAAACCCCGCGCGGATCAGCACCTGGCGGCTGGACAGATCAGCCATACGCCCCCAGAACATGGCGCTCAGGCTGTTGGCCAGACCGTTGGCGACCAGAAAAGCGCCGAGCATGCTCAAAGAGGCCTCTACCTCCTGGCCAAGCACCACGTAATAGGGCGCCGAGAGCGCCGAGCACAGCAGCAGTGCGCGGGTGATGACAAAGCGGCGGAAGGGCGCATCGTCACGCAGCAAGCCGATCCGGCTGATCGCCTCACTGATGGCATTGGCCCCGCCCTCGGTCGCCCCCGGTGTCTCCTCGACCCGCTGATAGAGGATCGCCGCCGCGACCCAGAGCATTGCCGAGCCCACCAGCAGCAGGGCGTAGAACAGCACATCGCTGTCGGCGGGCGGGCGCAGCATCATGTACACACCGAATGCCAGGGCCAGGGCCCCGGAGAGGGTGGTGGCCATGCCATGCATCCGGCCGCGCCGGGTTTTCGGTATGGTCTTGCCCATCACGTCCTTGATTGCCACGGAGCACAGGCTGCGCGCCAGACTGAACAGGGCCAGGCAACCGAGGATCAGCAGTCCCGCCATGAAGCCCTCGGCCAGCCAGGCGGCGGCGCCCATGGCCACCAGCGCTGCGGCCTGAATCAGGCTGCCAGCCACCCATAGCGGCTTGCGCAGCGCTTGTCGGCGTACGTACGCGGCAATGAACATCTGTGGCAGCATCGAGCCCGAATCCCGCAGGGGTACCAGCCAGGCGACCATGGCCGTCGGCGCACCGACCACGCCGAGCAGCCAGGCCAGGGTGGTTTTCGGATTGGTCAGGGTGTCGCCCAGGCTGGTCATCACCACCGCAGCCACCTGACGGAAGAAGTTGGCCGGCACATTGCTGCAGGCGTCCTCCGGAATATCCTTGCAGACCCGCGTATCTTCCTCCTCGACCAGTTGGTCGTAGAGGCGGTCCATGTCCGGTTGCAGCGCCATGATTCATTCCATTATCAGCTGGAGACGGCGTGATTTTGCAGCAGCGGCAGAGGCTTGACCAGCCTGCGCCCCGATGCGGGTCAGGCAGGCGTAACAGGGTATTTCGCCGCAGGGCTTCTCATGGGGGGCCATTGCAGGTAAAAATGCGGCATTATTGTGCGTGCGTGGCGGTGTTCTGCCGCAGCGTTTAACAGGCGACCGAATGCGACTCAAGTGCATCAAACTGGCGGGTTTCAAGTCCTTTGTGGACCCGACCACGGTATTTTTCCCGACCAATATGGGCGCCGTGGTCGGGCCGAACGGCTGTGGCAAATCCAACATCATCGATGCCGTGCGCTGGGTCATGGGCGAAAGCTCGGCCAAGAATCTGCGCGGCGAGTCGATGACCGATGTCATCTTCAACGGCTCCAACAGTCGCAAGCCGGTTGGTCAGGCGTCCATCGAACTGGTCTTCGATAACAGCGACGGCACCCTCAAGGGTGAATACGCCGGCTACAACGAAATCTCCATCCGCCGCCGCGTGACCCGCGAGGCGCAGAATCAGTATTACCTCAACGGCACCAAATGCCGCCGCCGGGATATCACCGACATCTTCCTGGGGACCGGTCTCGGCCCGCGCAGCTACTCGATCATCGAGCAGGGCATGATCTCCAAGCTGATCGAGGCCAAGCCCGACGAGCTGCGGCTTTTCATTGAGGAAGCCGCCGGCATCTCCAAGTACAAGGAGCGTCGGCGCGAGACCGAGAATCGTATCCGCCGTACGCACGACAACCTGGCACGTCTGACCGACCTGCGCGAAGAGCTCGAGCGGCAGCTGGCCCACCTGCAGCGCCAGGCCCAGTCGGCGGAAAAGTACAAGGAATTCAAGGCCGAGGAGCGTCAGCTCAAGGCCCAGTTGCAGGCCTTGCGTTGGCAGACGCTGGATGCCCAGACCGCCGAGCGGGAGCACCGCGTGCGTGATCTGGAGATCGCCATGGAGGCGCTGATCGCCGAGCAACGCAACGCCGACAGCGAAGTGGAAAAGCAGCGCGACCAGCACGCCGATCTGACCGAGACCTTCAACCAGGTGCAGGCGCGTTATTACAGCGTCGGCGCCGATATCAGCCGCATCGAGCAGGTGCTGCAGTTCAATCGTGATCGCCAGCGCCAGCTGCATGACGACATCGACGAAACCGAGCTGGCCTGGCAGGAAGCCCAGAGTCATCTGACCCAGGATCAAGCCCTGCTTGCCGACCTGCAGAACGAGCTGGCCGAGGTCGAGCCCGAGCTGGAAATGGCCAGCGCCGCAGATGAAGACACCGCCGAGCAGCTGCTCACCGCCGAAGAGGCGATGCAGACCTGGCAGAGCGCCTGGGACCAGTTCAACCAGCAAGCCGCCGCTCCGCGCCAGCAGGCCGAGGTCGAGCAGTCGCGTATCCGTCACCTGGAACAGGCCATCGAACGCCTGAGTGAACGGATCCAGCGTCTGGAGGATGAGCGCAGCGGCCTGAGTTCCGGGCCGCTGGATGAGGAACTGGCCGAGCTGAGCGAGCAGCTGGCCGAGATGGAACTGCGCAGCGAAACCGAACAGCAGCAACTCACCGACCTGAGCGACAGCCTGCAACAGGAACGTGAAACCCTGCATGCACTGCACCAGGAGCGGGATATCCGCCGTGGCGAAATCCAGCGCCAAAGTGGCCGCCTGGCCTCCCTGGAAGCCCTGCAGCAGGCAGCGCTGGACCAGGGGCAGGGTGTACAGCAATGGTTGCGCGATCAGGGCATGCAGCACCTGCCGCAACTGGCCGGACAACTGCAGGTCGACAGTGGCTGGGAGCGCGCAGTGGAAACCGTGCTCGCCGACGATCTGCAGGCGGTAAGTCTGGACACGCTGGACAGCATGGCCGACAGCCTCGCCGGTTTCGATCAGGGCAGTATCCGCCTGATCGAGGGCAATGGCGCAGAAGGTCAGGCTCCCTCACCGGGTGACCGCTCGTTGCTGGGCAAGGTCCGGTGCCCCCTGGACCTGTCGCCCTGGCTGGCCAGCATCCAGACGGCCGAGACCCT
>JAESUC010000021.1 GCA_016763285.1 Pseudomonas sp. | reverse complement strand
GATAGAAAAAAGCCGTCAACTGATTTCTGACGGCTTTTTGAAGATTCCTGCCAGAGAGGACTAGACCTCGGAGGCGGGCTTCTGCTTCTGGCGCCAGCGCCACGCGGCCTGCAAGGGACCCGATACGCTGTAGGCGATGAAGATGAACCACAGAATACGCGAGGGATCGGTGGAGATGACGGCAAAGACGAGCACCACCAACAGGATGACAAAGAAGGGTACGCGCCCTTTCAGATCAAGATCCTTGAAGCTGTAGTAACGCACGTTACTGACCATCATCAGACCGGCCAGCGCGGTCAGCAGCCCGACCAGGAAACTGATGTCCCCGCCGTCGATACCGAAATCACTCAGCGCCCACACCATACCGGCGACAAGACCCGCTCCGGACGGACTGGCCAGCCCGGTGAAGTAGCGCTTGTCCTCATCGCCGACATGGGTGTTGAACCGCGCCAGACGCAAGGCTGCACCGGCCACGTAGATAAACGCGAATATCCAGCCTACCTTGCCCAGCGCACTCAGCGACCAGGTAAATACCACCAGGGCGGGTGCCACACCGAAGGCGACCATGTCGGACAGCGAATCGTACTCTGCACCGAACGCGCTCTGGGTATTGGTCAGCCGCGCTACCCGACCGTCCAGCCCGTCGAGCACCATGGCGACAAAGATCGCAATGGAGGCGTTGGCAAAGTTGCCGTCCATCGCACTGACGATGGCGTAGAAGCCGGAAAACAGTGCCGCGGTAGTAAAGAGGTTGGGCAGCAGATAGATGCCTCTGTGCCTGACCTTCTCCCCACCAGGCCCAGGCACCTCCTCGATATGCTCATCGATCGGCAGCATGTTGTGCGCCGCGTCATTTTCGGGGCCAGTAGATTGATGCTCTTGCTTGTCCGTCATGTAATTACCCTGAGACCTTTAACGTAAAGACAGTGTGGCAACTGATCCGCCGGTTTGCCAGCCCTGGTCTGCCTGGACACAAAAAACGCGGCCTTGGCCGCGTTTTCTGTCTGCTGCATCAGGGATGCTTCAGTTCTTGCTCTTGTCCACGATCTTGTTCGCGGAGATCCAGGGCATCATGCCGCGGAGCTTCTCGCCAACCTGCTCGATCGGATGCGCTGCATTGATACGGCGGGCAGCTGTCATCGACGGATAGTTGTGAGCACCTTCGGCGATGAACATCTTGGCATATTCGCCGCTCTGGATGCGCTTGAGCGCGTTGCGCATGGCTTCGCGGGACTCGGCGTTGATGACTTCCGGACCGGTTACATACTCACCGTACTCGGCATTGTTGGAAATCGAGTAGTTCATGTTGGCAATGCCGCCCTCGTACATCAGGTCGACGATCAGCTTCAGCTCGTGCAGACATTCGAAATAAGCCATTTCGGGCTCGTAACCTGCTTCCACCAGCGTTTCGAAACCGGCCTTGACCAGCTCGACTGCGCCACCACACAGAACTGCCTGCTCACCGAACAGATCGGTTTCAGTCTCGTCCTTGAACGTGGTCTCGATAATACCGGTACGACCACCACCCACGCCGCAGGCATAGGAAAGTGCTACGTTCTTGGCATTGCCGGAAGCGTCCTGGAATACGGCAACCAGATCGGGAATACCGCCGCCCTTGGTGAACTCGGTACGCACGGTGTGACCCGGCGCCTTGGGCGCGATCATGATCACGTCCAGATCCTTGCGCGGAACGATCTGGTTGTAGTGGATCGCGAAACCATGGGCGAACGCCAGGGTGGCGCCCTGCTTCAGGTTCGGCTCGATCTCGTCACGGTAGAGCTGCGACTGGAACTCGTCCGGGGTCAGGATCATGACCACGTCGGCAGCAGCAACGGCAGAAGGTACATCGCTGACCTTGAGGCCATGGGCTTCGGCCTTGGCAACCGAAGAGGAGCCGGGACGCAGACCGACGGTGACATCCACGCCGGAATCGTTGAGGTTGCAGGCATGGGCATGGCCCTGCGAGCCGTAACCGATGATGGCAACCTTCTTGCCCTGGATGATGCTCAGATCGCAATCTTTATCGTAATAAACGTGCATGAAATTCCCCTGTTCTACGCAGACCCTGCCCGGGCCTGCAGTCTGATTAGATGCTCAAAACCTTTTCGCCACGGGCGATGCCCGAAACGCCGGTACGTACCACTTCGATGACGGTGGTCGGACCAATCGCCTCGATAAAACTGTCCAGCTTGTCCGAGGTACCTGCCAGCTGCACCGTGTATACGCTGCTGGTCACATCGACGATCTGCCCTCGGAAGATATCGGTCGTGCGCTTGACCTCGGCACGCTGAGCGCCGGTCGCCTTGATCTTCACCAGCATCAGCTCGCGCTCGATGTGCGAGCCCTCGGACAGATTCACCAGCTTGACGACCTCGATCAGCTTGTTGAGGTTCTTGGTGATCTGTTCGATGACTTCGTCGTGCCCGACGGTGGTCAATGTCAGACGCGATAGGGTCGGGTCCTCGGTTGGTGCCACGGTCAGGGTTTCGATGTTGTAGTTGCGCTGGGAGAACAGCCCCACCACGCGGGACAGGGCTCCGGGCTCGTTTTCCAGCAACACGGATATTATATGTCTCATCATGTGCGCTCCGTCTTGCTCAGCCACATATCGCGCATCGAGCCATCCTTGATGTGCATCGGATACACGTGCTCGGAGTCGTCCACGCGGATATCCATGAAGACCAGCTGATCACGGTTGGCAAAAGCGCGCTCCATGGCGGGCTTGAGATCCTCCAGCTTCTCCACGCGGATACCGACGTGACCGTAGGACTCGGCCAGCTTGACGAAGTCCGGCAGCGACTCCATGTAGGAGTGCGAGTGCCTGGCACCATACTGCATATCCTGCCACTGGCGGACCATGCCCAATGCCTGATTGTTCAGGGCAATGATCTTGACGGGCAAGTTGTATTGCATGCAGGTGGACAGCTCCTGGATGTTCATCTGGATACTCCCCTCCCCCGTCACGCAAGCCACCTGGGCATCAGGGTAGTGCAGCTTGACTCCCATGGCGGCCGGGAAGCCGAAACCCATGGTGCCCAGACCACCGGAATTGATCCAGCGATTGGGCTTGTCAAAAGGATAGTACTGGGCTGCAAACATCTGATGCTGACCCACGTCGGACGTGATGTAGGCGTCACCCTGGGTGACTTCCCACAACGTCTCGATGACCTTTTGCGGCTTGATTATGGAACCATCGCCTTCATCATAAGGGAACAGTCGACCCTCACCACGCCATTCACCAATCTGCTTCCACCAGCTGGTCAGGGTTTCCTTCGAAGGACGCAGGTTATGCTCCCTGACCATGGCAACCATTTCAGTCAGAACACTGTCGACCGGACCCACGATCGGCACGTCCGCCCGGATGGTCTTGGAAATGGATGCCGGATCAATATCGACGTGAATGATCTTGGCATTCGGGCAGAATTTGCTCGCGCCGTTGATCACCCGATCGTCAAAACGCGCGCCGATGCACAGAATCACATCGCTGTGGTGCATGGTCACGTTGGCCGTGTAACTGCCGTGCATACCGAGCCAGCCGATATATTGCGGATCCGTACCCGGATACGCGCCAAGCCCCATCAGGGTATTCGTGACCGGCACACCCAGCTCGCGGACCAGTTCGGTCAGCTGGGCTGAACCACCGCCCAGAATAACGCCACCGCCGGAGTAGATGATCGGGCGCTTGGCCTCGACCAGCAGATCCAGCGCCTTGCGGATCTGACCCGAGTGGCCGCGAACAGCAGGATTGTAGGAGCGCAACTTGACCTTTTTCGGGTAGCTGTACTCGAACTTTTCCGCCGGATTGGTCATGTCTTTCGGAATATCCACGACCACAGGACCCGGGCGACCGCTCTGGGCTATATAGAAAGCCTTCTTGATGACCTCGGGAATCTCCCGCGGATCCTTGATCATGAAGCTGTGCTTCACGATAGGACGGGAGATGCCGACCATGTCGGTTTCCTGGAAGGCGTCGGTGCCGACCATGTTGCTGGCTACCTGACCGGAAAGCACCACCATGGGAATCGAGTCCATGAAAGCGGTCGCAATACCGGTAATGGTATTGGTCGCGCCGGGACCGGAGGTCACCAGCACCACGCCGGCCTTGCCGGAAGCACGCGCATAGCCATCAGCCATGTGCGCTGCCGCCTGCTCATGGCGCACCAGAATATGCTCGACCTCGTCCTGGCGAAAAATCGCATCGTAGACATGCAGCAGGGCACCGCCAGGGTACCCGTAAATGTATTTAACACCCTCGTCACGCAATGAGCGGACAACCATCTCAGCGCCGGATAAAAGCTCCACTTTAGAATCACCTCTAGCTTGTCGCCTGTCAGGGACGGGCAACAGGGTACCTGTTTACTGCTCGGCAGAGCATTGGCAACGGTGGTTGCCATGCGTCAGCTTGACTACGTGCAATGGAGGCAGGTCCTGTTGGTGCTGGATCTGCCTCACCCAGCGCGAGGTAGCGCGTGCGGGTGCCAGGCCAGGATATGGCGGATTTCGCCTCCCGGTTTGAGCAACAAAGCAGTCAGATTCGACAGCCTAGTGGGCATCGGTATCAGACCGCTCATGTGAACCACGAATTGTTTACACTCAAGCGCCACAAGTCAAGCCAAGTTGGACGAAAGCATGACATCCGGCACAGGGTATGCAGAGACCGCTGTTCAATCTACCGACGTCGGTTATATTAGGCAGGCTGATAACCACAAGACATGGATGGGCAACGCATGCACAAGACGCTACTCGCACTCACTTTCTGCCTTCTGAGCAGCGTCGCTGCTGCCGAGCAGATGTATCGCTGGATCGACGACCAGGGTGTGCCCCAGTTTGGCCAGCAGCCCCCAGAGGGCACGGCCTATCAGCGCATCAACGTCAATTCACCCCCTCCTCCCGGCGGCAGCTTGCGCGCACCCGAGCCCTTGCCGGAAAGCGCGACAGCCGATGCGCCTGCCGAGGAAGACCCTAGCGTCAGCGATGAAGCGCTTGCGGCCAAACGCGCCGAGCAGTGTGCACGCATCCGCAGCAACCTGGAGACGATGGAGCGCAATCCCCGGCTGAGCAAGACGACCGAAGAAGGCGAGACAGTGCGCATTGGTGAGGATGAGCGCCAGGCAATGATGGAACAGGCGCGGTCGGATCTGGCGGAATTCTGCAACAACTGACGGGTGGTGGACGGTGGCCGGCCGGGCCAATCAGACGAGCTCGGCAGACAACCGGTCGATACGCGAAAGAATCGTCAACAGGGACCCTTGTCGGCGACCCAGGTGCTGCAGGGACTGCTCAGCCATGGGACTGATCTGACACACGCCCGGCATTGGCAGATCCCGCTCGGCCAATACCTGCATGCGCGGCAGAAACACCCACTGCAGCCATTGTTCGAAGGCCATGGTGTCGACACAGAAGGGCTGGTCGCTCGCCAGCTCCACTGCGCTGGCCTCCCGCGCGGACCATAGATCCAGCATCTGCAACTCACGCTCGAGCTCGCCGAGCGCCTGCTGCATCGACTGCCAGCCCCTTTTGCTCAAGACGTGACCCGAGCCTTCTGCCGGGCTTCGGCCGCTCCCGCGGCGTTACCCTGCTGCTCGCGCGCCCGGGCAATCAACTCCCACAACCCGGCCTGCAAGGTCGGCCGGCCGGCCGCATAACTCAGGCCGCGCTGCGCCATCTGCTCGGCCTGTGCCGCGTCACCCTGAGCCAGGCGTACCTGGGCGAGGCGATAGAACACCTGCGGTTCACGCGGGGCAATGCGCATCGCCCGCTCCAGACTGGATGAGGCACCACCCAGGTCACCGCGTCCTTCCTGATCCCGGGCCGCCGTCAACAGCGCCAGCACCGGCCCGTCGAGCTGTTCGTCCTGCTGCAGGGATGAACCTGAAGACGGCGCACTGAACCCGCCACTGCCTTGCGACTGCACGTCGACCGGGTAGGACTGGATCGGTTGCGAGCCGCCCGCCTCGTCAGGGACCATTACCACCACGGCGCCGTCCGTGCGCTGCGCTGCCTGAGGCGGAGCCTGCGGCGCAGCGCCGGGAGCGTAGGTAATATCTTCGTTGGACACCGGTCGACCCGAATCCACTACCGGAACCGAGCCACCGGTGCCGGCACAGCCGACCAGAAACACGGCGATGGCCAGCAGGCCGGGAAGTCTCATCTGCATTTTCAAATCCTCTGTGATCACTGCAGCCAACCGCGAATGGTATCCATCACGCGGTTGGCACCGTCCTTCAATCCTTCCTCACTCAACACAGGGTTGCAACCCGGACCGGGTAATGGCTGATAGCCGGCACGGAACGGCATCTGAATGCTACCCTCGCAGCTCGGATCGCTGCCCATTCCGGTTTCGGCATCGACCCAGGCCATGACCACCCCCTGGACCGGCGCGCTACTCAGTCCGCGGGGATGCGCCTGGGCCATGAATTCGCTCCAGACCTGCAGCGCGCCCGAGGCACCGGTCAGACCGGTGTTGCTGTTGTCGTCCCGACCGATCCAGGCCACGGCCAGCAGATCATCGGAGAAACCGGCAAACCAGCTGTCACGCAGATCGTTGGTGGTGCCCGTCTTGCCTGCCAGCCGCACATTGCTGTTGATCTTGTTGTAGGCGGATCTGCCGGTACCCTCGGTCATCACCCGAGTCATGGCCTGCTGAAGCAGATAGATGCTCGCCGGATCGAAACGCTGCTGAACCTCGAAGGGATAACGACGCAGCGGATCGCCCTCGGTGGTCAGCACATTGCGAATCGCGCGCAGGGGAGTATTGAAACCGCCCGTGGCCAGCGTCTGATACATGTCCGTGACCTGCATCGGTGTCATCGAGCCGGAGCCCAGCAGCATCGATGGAAACGCCGGCCAGTCGTGGTCGACACCCATGCGCCTGACCGTATCCAGTACCGAGGGAACCCCGAGATCAACGCCCAGCCGCACGGCAGCCTGGTTATAGGATCGACTCAGCGCCTGATGCAGCGGCACCCAGCCATGACTTTCCCGATCGTAGTTCTGCGGGGTCCAGGTCTGGCCCGGCTCGGCCTGCAGCGCGATGGGAGCATCTTCCACGAGCGTGGTCAGCGCGTATTCCTGCGGACGTTCCAGAGCGGTCAGGTAGATGGCCGGCTTGACCAGCGAGCCGATCGGTCGCGAGGCATCCAGAGCCCGGTTGAATCCCTGAAAACGCGGATTGGCACCGCCCACCAGGGCCAGCACTTCGCCGCCCTGGGCGCTGGTCACGACCATTGCCGACTCCAGCGGGCTCGGCGCATCGGCACGCGTCAGACGCTTTACCGTACCCTGCACGGCCTGCTCGGCCTTCTTCTGCAGCAGCGGATCGAAACTGGTGAAGATGCGCAGACCCTCGCTGGTCAGATCCTCATCCCGATAGTCTTCCCGCAACTGGCGCTTGACCAGATCCATGAACGCAGGATAACTGGTGTCCGCCATGCTGCCGCGCGCGGACACATCCAGGGGCATCGCAACGGCCTTTTCGGCCTGCGCCTCGCTCACCATCCCCTGCTCCGCGAGCATGCCTATCACCAGATCCCGGCGCGCCTTCGCCCGCTCGGGATGGCGCCGGGGATTGAACAGCGAAGGGCCCTTGACCATGCCCACCAGCAGCGCCACCTGATGCAGCTGCAGTTCGTGCAGCGGCTGGGCAAAGTAGTACTGACTGGCCAGACCGAAGCCATGCACCGCGCGGCGTCCATCCTGACCGAGGAACACTTCGTTGAGATAGGCCTCGAGGATCTCTTCCTTGGAAAAGTGCGCCTCGAGCAGCACGGCCATGATCGCCTCGGTACCCTTGCGAACCAGACTGCGGTCACTGGTGAGGTAGAAATTCTTTACCAGCTGCTGCGTCAGGGTACTGCCGCCCTGCACCACTCCGCCTGCCCGTACGTTGGCATACATGGCGCGGGCAATGCCGCGGGGAGAAATACCGAAATGCTGGAAGTAGTCGCGATCCTCCACTGCCACCAGTGCTTCTACCAGAAACGGCGGCGTCTGCTCGAGGCGGATCAGAATGCGGTCTTCATTATGGGCCGGATAGATGCCGCCGATCAGCAGGGGCTCGAGCCGCCCCATCACCGGACTGTCCGTACCCCCCAGACTGACCACCTGATCACCCTGGAATGCAACCCTGAGCAACTGGGCACGCTCTGTACCCTCGAAGAACTGAAAGCCGCGGGTGTAGACGTCAACACGATTACCGTTCACGGAAATCTGCCCAGGCTGCCGGGCAGCGGTGGTCTTGCGGTAGCCCAGGGCGCTGAGTTCGGTCAAGAAGTCATCGCGGCTCAGTTTCTGCCCGGCAAACAGCTCGAGCGGCCGGGCAAACACCTTGGCCGGCACGGCCCAGCGCTTGCCGGTAAACTTCTCCTGCACCACGGCGTCCAGGTAGATCGTCAGACCCGCGAGCAGTACCAGCCCCACCAGCCCGAGTTTGATGAACAGGCCGGACCAGCCATGCCACAGTCCCTTCTTTCTGACGCCAGCGCGTTTTTTAGCCATAACCCTCTGCACTTCAATGAACGGCGTCAACGACTTGCGTCGGCGATCGCACCTGTTTGCGGTTGGCCTGAACCCGGCCAACCCGCATAATGAACTTTTTGCCTTTCAAAGCAAGGATACAACGTGAGCCAGACACTGCTGAATGCCCTGCAGAATCCCGACCTGTACGACCACCCGGTAGACAGCTTTACCCTGATGGAAACGCACATCTCCTGGATCCTGCTGACCGGAGACTATGTATACAAGGTCAAGAAGCCGGTCAACTTCGGGTTCCTGGATTATTCCACACTCGACCGGCGCCAGCATTTCTGTCACGAGGAAGTGCGCCTCAACCGTCGGCTTGCACCCGAGCTATATCTCGACGTGATCAGCGTTCACGGCACCGAGGACGCGCCCGATCTGGGCGGCGCCGGCCCGGTCATTGAATACATGGTCAAGACCCGGCAATTTCGCCAGCAGGATCTGCTCGGCAACATGCAGCGCGCCGGCAGCCTCGAGGCCCAGCACATAGACAGCCTGGCCGAGAAGCTGGCAGCGTTCCATCAGCTTGCCGACCGCGCCGCGCTGGAAAGTCCCTGGGGCGAGCCCGACAATCTGCATGCGCCGGTGGCAGAAAACTTTACCGATATCCGCGGATTCCTGAGCGACCCAGCCGACCTGCAACAGCTCGATCAGCTTGAGCAGTGGGCGCATAGTACCTTTCAGCGGCTGGTTCCCCAACTGGAGCAGCGCAAGGCTGATGGCTTTATACGCGAATGCCATGGCGACATCTATCTCGACAACGTCACCCTGATAGACGGTGAAGTGACCCTGTTCGACGGCATCGAATTCAATGACGCCTTTCGCTGGATTGATGTGATGAGCGATGTGGCCTTCATGGCGATGGATCTCGAGGACCGCGGGCTCAATGATCTGGCCCAGCGCTTTGTCAACGGCTACCTGGAGCACACCGGTGACTACAGCGGACTGGCCTTGCTCGATTACTACAAGGCATACCGTGCCATGGTTCGGGCCAAGGTCGCCCTGCTGCGCCTGACCCAGGACGGGGTCAGCGAACAGGAGCGCCAGGAAGTACTGGCCCGCTACCACAGCTATGCCAACCTGGCCGAGCGTTACACCCATGTGCCGCTGCGCTTCGGCATTCTGATGCAAGGGGTCGCTGGCTCGGGCAAAAGCACCGTGGCCCTGCATCTGGTGCAGCAGCTTGGCGCGATCCGGCTGCGCTCGGACGTGGAACGCAAGCGACTGTTCGGCAGCGCCGGGAGCGGCCAGCTGGATGCGGGCCTGTATAGCGCCCAGAACAGCGAACAGACCTACGCCCGCCTGGCCGAGCTTGCCGTCCAGGTCCTGGCTGCCGGCTATCCCGTGGTCGTCGACGCTGCCCACCTCAAGCACGCCCAGCGTGAACGGCTACGCCAGGCCATCGAGGACCAGGGCGTGCCCTGTCTGATCCTGCGCTGCAACGCCTCGATTGACACCCTCGAACAGCGCCTGCGTGAGCGCCAGCAACAGGGCACCGACCCGTCGGATGCCGACATCAGCGTGGCACGGCATCAGCTTGAACAGCTGGAGGCGCTGACCGAGGACGAACAGCTGTGCAGCATGGACGTGGCCACCGATGCGGCAGACAGCCTGACCCACCTGGTCAGCCAGCTCCGCGAGCGCTTCTAGACGACTGATCGCTGCGGCTGTACCTTCCAGCCGCAGCGCACTACACTGGGTCTCGGGAACCAATAAAAAGAAGCCCAGACCATGCACAGACCAATCTACATCGCCTCTGGCGAGCGGACCCTAGTCCGCTGCGCGTACAGCGTCCGCCCTATCCGCTCCGATGCGGGTCACCTATTGCTATCCAACCTGACGCCGGGAGGGTACGCATGATCGATGATGAACTGCTCACCCTGCGCAACCTCGGCAAGACCTCCGCACAATGGCTCCATGCAACCGGCATCCACAGCCGCGATGAGCTGCATCGTCATGGGCCGGTAGGCGCCTATTGCGCGGTCCGCGACAGGGGGTTTCGCGCCTCCAAGGCACTGATGTTCGCGATTGCCGGCGCCCTCGAGGGCGTGCACTGGAACGAGCTGGACCCGAACTACAAGCAACAGCTGCTGGAACAGCTCCGGGAGCGGCAGGCTGACCGCTAGCCTGGCCAGAGCGGGCGTGATTCAGGTAATAGTTGAAACCGATCACGCTCAAGAAAATTTATATTGGCAGAAGCCGAACCCACTGCAGTATCTTAGCGTTCATGGCCAAGGTTCCCGGGCTGGTGCGACCGACTGCTGAAGGTCTAGCCGGAAACAGGAAAACAAAAAGGAATTCGCACATGTACCTCATCGGTGACCAACCCCCCTACGCGGAAAAACTCATCAACGCCCTGCAGCTGATCCCCGAGCAACTGCTCGACGGGCTGGCGCCATGCGGCGAGCCGATCAAACTCGATGCGGTCAACGATCTGTACGAGCACATCGGCAACAACCGCATCTACCTGCTGCAATCAGGCTTGCTGCATGCGGTGATCGAGGACAAACCCCTGTTCTACATCCAGGAGGGCGACCTGATCGGCTTGCGCCAGGGGCTCAATACCGCCCCCTGTACCTATCGCAGCGATGAACCGCTGGTGCTGGTGCCCTACGATCGCGAGCAGCTGTTCAAGCACATTCACGGCAACAGCCAGCGACAGGAACAGTTTACCCAGTACATCCTCGGTCAGGCGGCGCTGATGTCGGACGCGCTGGCCTACAGCCGCCCCCCGGAAGTACGGCCGGTCACGGGCTTCCAGCATTTCCAGGCGGGCGCCGAGCTGATTCGCCAGGGTGACGATGCCGACCATGTGTTCATCATTACCGAGGGCCACGCTGAAGCCTTCGTCCAGGGCATCAAGGTCGGGGACGTCCAGAAAGACGAGATTTTCGGTGCCATGGCCCTGTTCACCAAGGAAAAACGCTCGGCAACGGTCATAGCCAGCAGCGCTACCACGGTGATGATGATCCCCAAGGAACAGTTCCTGGCGCTCATGCAGAGCAACCCGCGCATAGCCCACAGCCTGATCGAGAGCATGGCCCGCCGGATAGACCTGATGAACAAGGAATTGGCGCAATTCAAGCAAGCCACACGATAAGTGATCTGACTGCTTGACATGCGAATGAGAATCTATATTATTAGCAACAAGCCGTTGCGAGACGGCTTGTTGATAGCAGCTTGCTCCAAGCCGTTATCTCCTCATCAGGCTAATCACGGATTAGGCCCGCTCAATGAGCGGGCCATTTTTTTGCCTGATCGCTTCAACTATTCCCACTGCGCACAGTAATCCTGTGCCGGCAAGGCCGCAGTGACCCAGACAAAATCGGCCTGGGACCGGTCCGGCAACTCGCTTCCCGCCTCCACCAGCATCACCACCAAGGGTTGATCCAGGCCTTCCTCCGGCCAGTGCAGCGGGGCGCCCAGATCCTTGCGCACGTGAAAGTTGCCGGCCAGCAGCAATGCCGGCGTTGGCGCCTCGATCATCTGGCCGGCCATATGGGCATCCCTGGCCTGCTGAATGCTCAGCATCGCCGGGAACTGACTCTCCGGAAGCTTGCCGCAATGGGATGAACTGATGGCGTCATTCAGTGCCTTGATGGCAGCACCGTCGTAGACCGGCGAGGTGGGCGGAGGCGCCTGGTAGATGGCACGCATCTCCTCTGCGCCAAGGTTCGCCGCCAGCAGGCGCTCAGGATGGCTGAGCCCCCAGCGTACCAGAGGCCCATAGAGCGCCCAATCCCAGCCCTCGCTCCACTCCAGTTCACGCTCCAGCGCGCCAGAATCCTGTGGCGTCTGGTTCTGAAGACGATCCACTGCCGCCTGTTGCGCCGGCTCGATCATCTCCATGAGCAAGGATCCCTGGGGTCGCCTGTCGTGCAGCTGCTGCAAAAGCCATAACTGCAACCGGTGGTGATCGGGATTGTCGTGCTTTTCACCCACCAGCACGTGAGTGGCAGACGCCAGGCTCTCGACCAGCATCACCGGTGTCAGCCAGATGCCGTTGGCGGTATCAAGCACCATCCCGGCATGGGGATCATCATGCCCCTCGGGACTTACCCATGGCGGCAGTTCTTCCCCCTGCGCGACCATCGTCCAGACCCACAGCAGCAACAGCATCGCAAGGCGCATGGTAAAACCTCAGCTAATAATCAACGGGCAATCCAGCTGCGGATGACGGGCCACCTGAACATCGACGCCGAACACCCGCTGTATGCGGTCGGCCTGCAACACCTCCCAGGGGGTACCCAGAGCCGAAACACCACCGCGGTCAAGCAACAGCAATCGGTCGGCGTAACGCGCGGCCAGATTCAGATCATGCAACACCAACAATACCGCATTACCCCGGCGGGCAATCTCACGAGCCTGTTGCAGGATCAGTCGCTGGTGGGCGAGATCCAGGGACGCGGTGGGCTCGTCCAGTAACAGGCAGGCTGGCTCGGCTGCCTCCCAGATCTGCGCCAGCACCCGGGCCAGGTGCACACGTTGACGCTCGCCCCCCGACAGCGCCAGATAGCTGCGCTGGTGCAGATGGCCGATGTCGGTGGCCTGCATGACCTCCGCAACGATGCGCTGATCTTCCCCATACCCAGTGGCGTGGGGCAGGCGGCCGAGAAGCACCACCTCGGCGACACTGAAGGCAAAGGCCAGCGAGGAAGACTGCGGCAACACCGCAAGGCGGCGGGCGCGTTCGCTGGCAGGCCAGGAAGCCAGAGGCCTGCCGGCCAGCTGCACGGTGCCCTGCGGATACGCCAGCTCACCGGAGAGGGTCGCGAGTAGCGTACTTTTCCCCGCGCCGTTGGTTCCCAGCACAGCCAGCACTTCACCGGCCTGCAGCTGAAAATCGATCCCTGCGAGAATCTGGCAACCGCCACGCGCGCATCCCAGGTCGGTTACGCTCAGCATCAGATGCTCCGGCGCTGCGTGCGCAGCAGCAATATCAGGAAGAAGGGGGCACCGAGCAATGCGGTGAGAATGCCTATCGGCAGCTCCGCCGGGGCAATGACAAGCCGCGCCACAACGTCAGCAACCAGCAGCAGACTCCCGCCCAGCAGCAGCGACCCCGGCAGCACGCGGCGGTGATCGACCCCCAGCATCAGCCTGACCAGATGGGGCACAACCAGACCGACAAAACCGATCAGACCGGCTACCGCCACACAGGCCCCGACGCCCAGGGCCGTGAGCAGAATCAGTTCACGCTTCACGCGCTCTACCTCGATACCCAGGTGGCGCGCCTCGGACTCGCCCAGCAGTAGCGCATTCAGCGCCCGCGCCTGGAGCGGCAATCGCCAGCAGAGCAAGGCGCAACACAGACCCAGGGCAATCACCCGCGGATAGGTGGCCGAGCCCAGGCTGCCCATATTCCAGAAGGTAAGCGTACGCAGCATACGGTCGTCCGCCAGGTAACCGAGCAGACCGATCAGTGCGCCACTGATCGCGGCAATGGCAATCCCGGCAAGCAGCATGCTCGCGACCGAGGTCCCCTGGCCGGTCTGACCCAGCCGGTAGACCAGCAACGTGGTGACCACCCCTCCGCCAAAGGCACCGATCACCGTTGCGTAGGGCAGCAACGCCTCGGGCATGTCAGCCAGCCACCAGCCGCCCAGGACGATCACCAGCGCCGCCCCCAGCGCCGCACCACTGGAGACGCCGATCAGGCTCGGATCGGCCAGGGGATTGCGAAACAGCCCCTGCATGACCGCGCCCGTCAGGGCCAGGGTGGTGCCCACCAACAGCCCCATGAGGGCACGCGGCAAACGAATCTGTTCAATGATGAGCTGGTTATCGGTGGGCAGGCTGACCAGCCCCAGGGTGTGCCCCAGCGCCGCAAGGGTCTCCATTGGCGCCACGCTGACAGCTCCCAGACCCAGGGACAGCAGAAAGGCCAGCAACAGCAGCAGGCATAGCAGCGCAAGGGTAGCCTTGTGAAAACGCATTAGCGCGCCCATCGGCCGCTCCGCCCGAGCCGCACAGGCTCGCGGGGCAGGATCGGTTGACCGCGCCGCGTTCCAGCGGGCTGGCGTTGCCGGCAGGCGGCGGAGATAATGGCGCAATGAACGACGATGATTTTCTCCCCTCCCCTCTGTGCAGATTCGACGAGCTGCCTGATCCCGGCAGCCTGTCGGTGCATCACGACGGAGAGATGCTGATGGTGATACGTCAGGGAGCACGGGCCTATGTCTATCTCAATCGCTGCCCCCATCGCGGCATTCCGCTGGAATGGGTGCCCCATCAGTTTCTCGACAGCTCCGGCAGACTGATCCAGTGCGCCAGCCATGGCGCGCTCTTTCTGCCGGAAAGCGGCGAATGTGTTGCCGGGCCCTGTGCCGGTGCCTACCTGCAACCGCGGGCGTGCCATGTCGGCAACGGCCATGTCTGGCTCGACTGAGAACGACAGGCCGGGCGACCCAATCATAGCGTTACCGGCAACTGGCCTGCCACCTCGAGGCCCTGGGGCCTGGGTATGACCGACCAGGCGATGATTTCGACACCCCGGGCGGCCGCCAGACGCAACAGTCGCCCGTACTCCGGATCAACCTCGTCGGCAGGCCGCACCTGCTCGATGCCCGCATGCATCACGCAGAACAGCAGACAGGCGCGCCGACCCTGATCGGCCAGATCGGTCAACTCGCGCAGGTGCTTCTGCCCGCGCAGACTGACTGCATCCGGAAAGGCTCCAACCCCTCCGCCCACCGCCATGGTCACGCTCTTGACCTCGACCACGCACTCGCCCGGTCCGCTGAGCAGAAAATCGAATCGGCTTTCGCCGCCGGGCAGTCTGACTTCGGCCCGCACATGGTCATAACCGGCAAGCGGGGTAATGAGCTTCAGCGCCAGCGCCCTGGCCACGACCGTATTGGCCCGGGCGCTATGGATACAGGCCAGTCCGCCCGGCTGGGACTCGACCAGCTCCCAGCTGCCGGGCAGCTTACGCCCAGCCTTCTGTTCCAGGCGCAGCCATACCCGGCTACCGGGCACGGCACAGCCCTTCATGGAACCGGTGTTCGGACAATGCACGGTTATTTCGCGCCCATCATCGAGCAGCACATCGGCGAGGAAGCGCTTGTAGCGGCGCTGCAATACGCCGCCCTGCAAAGCTGGGGTGAAGGGCAACAGCCGCTCGCTCATCAGCGCAATTCCCGGTCAAGCCGATCGACCGCCTGCGCGAGCCGGTCCAGGGAGGCGGTATAGGCAAAACGCACATGTTCATGCTGACGGTAATCCCCGAAATCCAGCCCGGGCGTAATCGCCAGATGCTGCCTTTCCAGCAACTGGCGACACAGGGCGCTGCCATCGTCGCTGAATTTTCTGATATCGGCGTACAGGTAGAAGGCACCCTGGGGCGTGACCGGTATGGCAAACCCCAGGTCACGCAGCGCAGGCAACAGAAAGTCGCGCCTCGCCTGGAAAGCCAGGCGCCGCTCGTCGCAAATGGCCCGGGTTTCCTCTTCGAAGGCCGCCAGCGCCGCCAGTTGCGCCATATGCGGCGCGCAGATATAGAGATTCTGGGCCAGCTTTTCCAGTTCGGGAATGGCGTCCGGCGGCGCGATCAACCAGCCCAGGCGCCAGCCGGTCATGCCGAAGTACTTGGAGAAGCTGTTCAGCACGAACGCGTCGTCGGCGACTTCCAGCACCGAGCTGGCCTGACAGTCATAGGTCAGGCCGTGGTAGATCTCATCGACCACCAGGTGCCCGCCCAGGCGCCGGGTGGTATCGGCCATGGCCTGCAACTGCTGGCGATCCAGCAAGGTACCGGTGGGGTTGGAAGGCGACGCGGCCAGCACCATCGAGCAGTGCTCGTCCCAATGCGACTCTATCAAAGAGGGCGTGAGCTGATAGGCGCTCTGCGGGCCGGTGGGAATCATTCTGGCGTGCGCACCGAGAAGACCGAGGAAATTGCGATTGCACGGATAGGACGGATCGGCCATCAGCACAGCCTGGCCCGGGTCGACCAGCAATGAAGCAATCAACAGCAGTGCTGCCGAGCCCCCCGGCGTCACCACCACCCGCCCGGGGTCCAGATCCACTCCATAGCGCTCGCCATAGGATGCCGCGATGGCCTCGCGCAGGGCCGGCAATCCAAGCGCCGGTGTATACCCGGTGTGCCCGTTGGCCAGCGCAGCGCGCCCGGCCTGGACTATCGGCGCCGGGGAGGCGAAGTCAGGCTCGCCGATCTCCATGTGAATGACATCATGGCCCTGCGATTCCAGCGCCTTGGCCCGCGCCAGCACACTCATCACATGGAATGCCTGGATGCTGCGAGTGCGTTCTGCCCACCCCTGCCTGCGCATGCCTACTCCTGAATTCAGGGTCGCCGCCCTGGTGAATTTGGCTGAATGATACCTGCCCAGCGCACGGCAGGCAGCCTGTTTAGTTTGACCTGCGTCAAGCCGACCAACCTTCTGACGGCAAACAGTAGCGCGCTTGATCAGGTTCTGGTAGTTTTGCCCGCTTGCATGCCACTGGCTGCACCCTCAGGCCATCCGCGACGTGGGCCTGGCACTGGATGATCGAGCACAAAAGTGAGGGGTTCCCATGCCCAGCAATGCCAAAGAAAAGAGTTCTATGTTGATCCGTGGGTTCGCGCCCTATAAGGAAAAGAAGGGCGAGGAATACATGAGCGAGCAGCAGCTCGAGCATTTTGCCGCCATTCTCAACGGCTGGAAGCGCGAGCTGATGGAAGAAGTGGACCGCACCGTGCATCACATGCAGGATGAAGCCGCCAACTTCCCCGACCCGGCCGATCGTGCCAGCCAGGAAGAGGAGTTCAGTCTCGAACTGCGCGCCCGCGACCGCGAACGCAAGCTGATCCGCAAGATTGATCAGACGCTGCAGCGGATCGAGGATGACGATTACGGATTCTGCGACTCCTGTGGTGTCGAGATCGGCATCCGTCGTCTGGAAGCACGCCCGACCGCAACCTTGTGCATCGACTGCAAGACCCTTGCCGAAATCAAGGAAAAGCAGGTCGGAAGCTGATCGACCCCCTGCCGTCCAGTCCTGCCCGCCTGCGGAATCAGGACTGGATCCTTTGCTTTGCCTGCTGAAACAGGCTACCTCCCATGGTCACACCCCATAGCCCCTATCTCGGACGGTTCGCGCCGACGCCAAGCGGGCATCTGCATTTTGGTTCCCTGCTCGCGGCTCTGGCCAGCTATCTGGACGCACGTGCCCGTCAGGGCCTCTGGCTGGTGCGCATGGAAGATCTCGACCTTCCGCGCAACAAGCCCGGTGCCGCCGATCATATCCTGCAGACCCTGGCTGCCCACGGCCTGACCTGGGACGGCGAGGTACTGGCCCAGAGCGAGCACGAACCCCGCTACCAGCGCCAGATCGACACCTGGCTGGAACAGGGTCTGGCCTATTACTGCGACTGCTCCCGCAGCGACCTGGCTGCACACAAGGGCATCTACCCGGGCACCTGCCGCGAACGTCACCTCCCGCCGTCGCCCCAGCATGCCGTTCGCCTGCGGGTATCCAGCGAGGAGCTGGGCTTTACCGATCGGCTACAGGGCTATTTCAGCCAGCAACTGGAGCGTCAGACAGGCGACTTCGTGATTCGTCGGCGCGACGGGGTTATCGCCTATCAGCTGGCCGTGGTCATGGATGACATAGCCCAGGGAGTGACCGATATCGTCCGCGGCGCGGACCTGCTCGATTCCACGCCTCGGCAACTGTGGCTGTACCGGCTGCTGGGTGCTCCGGCGCCCACCTACCTGCATATTCCTCTGATGATGGCCAGGCGCGGCGAGAAACTGAGCAAGCGTCTTGGCTCGGCTCCGATCGAAGCAAGCCAGGCACCGGCCAGCCTGTTCGCCGCCCTGACAGCCCTGTGTCAGCAGCCCCCTGCTCGAATGCGCAGCGCACCGGTCGAGCAGATACTCGCCTGGGCGGTGGCACACTGGCAGCCGCAGCAGTTGCCTGCCCGGCACGAGATTCTGATGGATGCGCAGGGCCCGACGGACCTTCGTTGATCACCGCGCTTGGCAATCCGGGCTGGCCTGATTACCCTATTGCTTCATTCGGGCTGCAGCTGACAAAAGTGCAGACCACCCACGACAGTGCGCTGTCGTCGATCTATGGACGCCCATGTATATCTACCGCCTGGTACTCTTGCTGGTGATCGGCATATACCTGTTCTCGCCTGCCATCATGGATTGGTGGATCGAGCCGCAGGGCGCCTGGTATCGCCCCTACATGCTCTGGCTGATCCTGATCATTGCCGGCATTGTGCTGCAGAGTCCAAAAGATGCCGATGAGTTTTGAGCTGAGCCACCTGCTGCTGGTCAGCATCCTCTATCTCCTGACCCTGTTCGGCGTCGCCTGGATCACCGAGCGGGGCCTGCTGCCGCGCGCGCTGCTGCAGCATCCGGCCATCTACACGCTGTCGCTGGGGGTCTATGCCAGCGCATGGGCCTTCTATGGCACCGTCGGACTGGCCTACGAATACGGTTACGGCTTCCTCAGCTATTACCTGGGCGTCTGCGGCGCTTTCCTGCTGGCACCGGTGCTGCTCAATCCGATCCTGCGCATTACCCGCACCTATCAGCTGTCGTCACTGGCCGACCTGTTTGCCTTCCGCTTTCGCAGCACCCTGGCCGGCACCCTGACCACGCTGTGCATGCTGATCGGCGTCCTGCCCCTGCTCGCCCTGCAGATCCAGGCGGTAGCCGATTCAGTGCAGATCCTGACCCAGGAAACCGGACAGAACTCGGTAGCGCTGGGTTTCTGCGTGCTGATCACGCTGTTCGCCATCCTGTTCGGTGCCCGGCACATCTCCACACGCGAAAAACACGAAGGGCTGGTGATCGCGATTGCCTTCGAATCCCTGGTCAAGCTGGTGGCGATCGGCGCCGTCGGTCTCTATGCACTCTATGGTGTATTTGGCGGGCCGGCCGGGCTGGAGTCGTGGCTGGCCTACAACCAGGAGGCCCTGCAAACGCTGCACTCGCCACTGCAGGAAGGTCCCTGGCGCACGCTGCTGCTGGTGTTCTTCGCGGCGGCGATCGTGATGCCGCACATGTATCACATGGCCTTTACCGAGAATCTCAACCCACGGGCGATGGCCACCGCAAGCTGGGGTCTGCCGCTGTTCCTGCTGCTGATCAGCCTGGCCGTCCCGCCGATCCTCTGGGCCGGCCTCTATCTGGGGATACCGACCAACCCGGAATATTTCACCCTGGGCCTGGGCGTGGCCGCCGGCGCGGACTGGCTGACCCTTCTGGCCTTTATCGGCGGGCTCTCGGCCGCCAGCGGACTGATCATCGTCGTCACCCTGGCGCTGTCCGGCATGGTGCTCAACCACCTGGTATTGCCGATCTACCAGCCCAGCGCGGAGAACAATATCTACCGCTGGCTGCTGTGGACCCGCCGCACCCTGATCGCCGCCATAATCATGGCCAGCTACGGCTTTTACCGGCTGCTCGGCGCCGAACAGGACCTGGCCAACCTGGGCATTGCCTCCTTCGTTGCCACGGTGCAGTTTCTGCCCGGCGCCCTTTCGGTGCTCTACTGGCAGCAGGCCAATCGCCGCGGTTTCATTGGCGGGCTGGTAGCCGGCATGCTGGTCTGGGCCATTACCCTGCTGTTGCCGCTGGTAACCGAAGTCACCGGCCTGCAGATCCTCGGCCAGACCCTGAGCTTCAATGCCGACACCTGGCATCTGGCGGCCATCGCCTCGCTGGCGGCCAACATATTCGCCTTTACCAGCATTTCGCTGTTCACCCAGCGCTCGCGGGAAGAGCAGAGCGCCGCAGAGGCCTGTTCGGTAGACAACGTCAGCCGCCCCCAGCGCATGCAGCTGATCGCCGACTCGCCCCAGGAGTTTGCCCAGCAACTGGCCAAACCGCTGGGCAACAAGACTGCGCAGCAGGAGGTCGAACAGGCGCTGCGCGACCTGCAACTGCCATTCGACGAGCGCCGGCCCTATGCCCTGCGGCGTCTGCGCGACCGGCTCGAAGCCAACCTGTCCGGCCTGATGGGGCCCAGCGTGGCACAGGAAATCATCAGCACCTTCCTGCCATTCAAGCTCGCCCGCGAGGGGTATATCACCGAAGACATCCACTTCATCGAGAACCGGCTCGAGGACTATCATTCGCGACTGACCGGTCTGGCCGCCGAACTCGATGCCCTGCGCCGCTACCATCGCCAGACGCTGCAGGATCTGCCCATGGGCGTGTGCTCCCTGGCCAAGGATAATGAGGTGCTGATGTGGAACCGGGCGATGCAGGCGCTCACCGGCATCAGCGCCGAAAGCGTGGTCGGTTCACGGCTGGACAATATCGAAGCCCCCTGGAACGATCTGCTCGGGCGCTTTGTCAGCGACCAGTCCGCCCATCTGCACAAACAGAAGCTGGTGGTCAACGGACATACCCAATGGCTCAGCCTGCACAAGGCGGCCATCGACGAACCGGGCAACGTGGTCAGCAGCGGCCTGGTTCTGCTGATCGAGGACCAGACCGAAACCCAGATGCTCGAGGACGAGTTGATGCACTCCGAGCGCCTGGCCTCCATTGGCCGCCTGGCCGCCGGTGTGGCCCACGAGATCGGCAACCCGGTCACCGGCATTGCCTGTCTGGCACAGAATCTGCGGGAAGAATCGGACCAGCCCGAGGCCCGCGAGATGGCTGACCAGGTCATGGAGCAGACCCGGCGCATTTCCCGGATCGTTCAGTCCCTGGTCAACTTTGCCCATGTCGGCAGCCGGCACAACAACAGTAACGAGAAGGTCGACCTGGCCAGCTGCACCAGCGAGGCCATTCATCTGTTGTCACTCAATCGACAGGGCCCGGAAGTAATTTATGTTAATCTCTGCAATCCCGAACATGTGGTCGCGGGGGACAGTCAACGCCTGGTCCAGGTCCTGATAAACCTGCTGGGCAACGCGCGTGATGCAAGCCGTGATGCCGATACGATCACCGTTTCGACCCAGCAGAACGAGCATCAGGTTCTGCTGCATGTCGAGGATCAGGGCAGCGGGATAGACAAGGCCATCATGGACCGCCTGTTCGAGCCATTTTTTACCACCAAGGAACCAGGGACAGGAACAGGGCTCGGATTGGCACTGGTTTACTCGATTATCGAAGAGCACTATGGGCAGATAACGATCGACAGTCCGGCCGACCCCATACTTCAGCGTGGCACACGGTTTACCATCACCCTGCCGCGCTACAGCGTTTTGAGCAACGGTGTTACCGCCTGACTCTCCTTCGGCAGTCACCGAGCATGAGGTACCTATGTCACATATCTTGGTTGTTGAAGACGAGGCAATCATCCGCTCGGCATTACGTCGTCTGCTCGAGCGGCACCAGTACCAGGTCAGCGAGGCCGGGTCGGTGGCCGATGCAGTCAACCAGTTTGATCTGAGCACCTTCGATCTGGTGATCAGCGACCTGCGCCTGCCGGGCGAGCCCGGTACCGAGATGATTCGTCGGGCGCCGGATACCCCCGTTCTGATCATGACCAGCTACGCCAGTCTGCGCTCGGCGGTTGACTCCATGAAGCTCGGTGCGGTCGACTATATCGCCAAACCCTTCGACCACGAGGAGATGCTGCAGACTGTCGCGCGCATCATCAAGGACAGCCAGGCCAGGCGCAATCCGTCGCCGCAGGAGCCCACCGCAGGCGCGGAAATCGCATCTTCTTCGTCCGCGCGCAAGCCGGCCGAGAGCAAGGGCTCGACCATGGGCATCATTGGCTCGAGCCCGGCCATGCAGACCCTGTTCAAGCGTATCGGTAAGGTTGCCCCCACCGACTCCACCGTACTGATCCAGGGTGAGTCCGGTACCGGCAAGGAGCTGGTGGCCAAGGCCCTGCACGAGCATTCAAGACGGGCCAAGGCGCCAATGATCTCGGTCAACTGCGCCGCGATTCCGGAAACCCTGATCGAATCTGAACTCTTCGGCCACGAAAAGGGCTCCTTTACCGGCGCCACGGCCGGTCGCACCGGCCTGGTTGAAGCCGCCGACGGCGGCACCCTGTTTCTTGACGAAATCGGCGAACTGCCACTGGAAGCCCAGGCGCGCCTGCTGCGGGTATTGCAGGAAGGGGAAATCCGGCGAGTCGGCTCGGTCCAGTCGCACAAGGTGGACGTGCGCCTGGTGGCGGCCACCCACCGCGATCTCAAGACCCTGGCCCGCCAGGGCCTGTTCCGCGAAGATCTCTACTATCGCCTGAACGTGATCGAGCTGCGCTTGCCGCCCCTGCGCGAGCGCGGTGAAGACATCATGCTGATCGCCGAGGCCCTGCTGGCCCGCGCCGCCCAGAACATGAATCAGACCGGTCTGCACTTCAGCCCTGAAGCCAAACAGGCAATCAGTCTGCATACCTGGCGCGGTAACGTGCGGGAGCTGGAGAATGCCATCGAGCGGGCTGCCATCCTCTGCGATGAAGACGAAATCTCGACCGAACTGCTTGGCATCGAACTGGACGTCGAGCATGAACGCGCCTCCCAGGCTGCCAACGCCCTGGAAACCATGAGCCATGAACAGAGCGTCAGCAGTGAGCCGACCGAGGATCTGTCGCTGGAGGATTATTTCCAGCATTTCGTGCTCGAGCATCAGGACCGCATGACCGAAACCGAGCTGGCCAACAAGCTCGGCATCAGCCGCAAGTGCCTGTGGGAGCGTCGTCAGCGCCTGGGCATCCCGCGCAAGAAAACCGCGAACTCCTGATCTGCTCTCTGAACTGGCAAGCGCTCTAGCTCAGCGTCTTGCGCTTGCCGGACAGAGTGTTACCCGTTAACCGGTCGTAAACCCAGCAAGTGTTACCCCCGCATCGGTCCGACGTAACACTTCCGCGGGTTGATAGGTAACGTTACCCGTTCACCGCTCGCTGCGCCCTACCGCCTGAAACACCCAAGCCCTTGTTTTTAAAGGATTCACCAAAGTTGGCACGGCGAATGCTTAATATCTGGCACAACAACAATAAAAACCAGAACACATAATAAAAATAAGATCTGACTACACACACAATAAAAACAAGACGTGCGAGTCGCAGCAAACTGATTTTTTTGGAGAATGTGTATTTGATGTGCGGACAGGAAGTCCGTCTGGATAGAAAAATAAAAGTTGCCTGAGCAACCTGTGATCCAGAGCCAAAGATAGGCCTCATGTTTAGCCATAAGCTTCCAAAGCAATCCGTTTGTTTTAGGCAACCCGGGATGGGACACCACGTAGCGGCCTTGCCGCTTCTGCCGAAGAAGAAAAATTGCTGTCATAAAAACAAGAACAAGAAAACCATTGGGGGGAGTTCTTACTCCCCTTGAGTTTCTCGCCTGACCCCCTCCGTACTACTCCGTCTTACCCTCAATTCGTGCACTTAATTTAATTTCCGGACCATTCAGGCTAGAATGCCCCAGTCAAGTCAGGCAGTACGCTGACACGGGCGCATAGGCACTGTTGTTCCAGCGCCATGTCATCCCGGTGTCGCTTCCCTGACATTCATGCCCAATGCAGCCCCTGAAACCGGGTTGGAAAATGCCGGTGGAAAGCCTGAACCTATGATTCGAAAGCTGTTGAAGAAACTGCCCACGCCCTTTGGCCGCCCCAGCCACAGACGTACCACGCCGACGGTCATCCCCGCCAGCCAGCACACCCTGCGGCGCGAACGGCTCAGCAAGAACGCCGTCAATGTGGTCGAGCGCCTGCAGCAGGCGGGTTACCAGGCTTTCGTGGTCGGCGGTTGCGTGCGCGACTCTCTACTCAACATGTCTCCCAAGGATTACGACGTTGCCACAAGCGCAACGCCGGAACAGGTCCGAGCCACCTTTCGCAATGCGCGATTGATCGGCCGACGCTTCAAGCTCGTTCACGTGCACTTCGGCCGCGAGATTATCGAAGTGGCCACCTTCCGTGCCAGCCACGCCGACGATGATACCGGCGAACCCCAGGGTGACGAGCAGTCCCGGCAGAGCGAGTCCGGTCGATTGCTGCGCGACAACGTCTATGGCAACTTCGAGCAGGACGCCCAGCGCCGCGACTTCACCATCAACGCTCTCTACTACGATGTCAGCACCGGTCACATACACGACTACGCCAACGGCATGCACGACATCCGCAATGGCCTGATCCGCCTGATCGGCGATCCCGAGCAACGCTACCAGGAAGATCCGGTGCGCATGCTCCGCGCGGTGCGTTTTGCCGCCAAGCTGGATTTCGAGATCGAACCGCACAGCGCCGCGCCAATCCCCGACATGACGGACCTGCTGTTCGATATACCGCCGGCCCGGCTGTTCGACGAATCACTGAAACTGCTGATGAGCGGCCAGGGTGAGAAGACCTTTGATCTGCTGCATTACTACTATCTGTTCGAGCCGCTGTTCCCGGATACCGAAGTGGCGATCGAGGACAATCCCGAATACAGTCTGGCCCTGATTCGTCAGGCGCTGCGCAATACCGACGACCGCATACGCGAGGGCCGGCCGGTCACCCCGGCATTCCTGTTCGCCGCGTTGCTCTGGCCTGCCCTGGCACCGCGCATACGCGACCTGGAAGCCCAGGGCGTGCCCACGATTCCTGCCCAGCAACAGGCCGCCCAGGATCTGCTTACCGAGCAGTGTCAGCACATTGCCATCCCCAAGCGGTTCAGTGTTCCCCTGCGGGAAATCTGGGACATGCAGCCCCGCCTTGAGCGGCGCAGCGGCCGTCGCGCCGACCAGCTGCTGGAGCACCCGCGCTTTCGCGCTGCCTACGACTTCCTGTTGTTGCGTGAGGTTGCCGGCGAGCAGACCGACGGACTCGGACAATGGTGGACCCGCTACCAGGACGCCTCCCCCGATCAGCGCCGCAAGATGATCAGCGAACTCGACGATAAAGGAGCCGGCCCCAAACGTCCGCGCAACCGCAAGAAGCGCAAGCCCAGGACCGCCGCCGACTCATGAGCACTCGTTGCTACATCGGGCTGGGCAGCAATCAGGCAGATCCGGCGGCGCAATTGCGCCAGGCCTGCGCAGCACTCGGCGCGCTGCCCGGCAGCCGGCTGATCGGTTGCTCGCAGCTGTACGCCAGCGCCCCGATGGGCCCCCAGGATCAGCCCGATTACGTCAATGCCGTGGCCTGTCTCGAAACCTCGATACCGCCCCTGACCCTGCTCGATGAGCTGCAACGTATCGAGCAGCAGCAGGGTCGCGCACGCAAGGCCGAGCGCTGGGGCCCCCGGACGCTGGATCTCGATATCCTGCTGTACGGTACTCAACAGATAGCCAGTGAGCGCCTGCAGGTCCCGCACTATCACATGCATGCACGCGCCTTCGTGCTCTACCCCCTGGCCGAGCTCGAGCCGGAGCTGATCATGCCCGATGGCACGCCGCTGCAGCAGTTGTTGCAAAAATGCCCTGCGCAGGGCCTTCGGGCTCTTGCCGACGCCTCGGCACAAGGGTAAAAGATGTCTCCCGAATACAGACGCAACCATGCGCCTGAGCATCAGGACTATAATGCCTGTCAAGGCGACAGGCTCCTGAGCCACCGCGGCCCAAGCTGTGACACAATCCGGCCCACGCCTAACCGCCCGACGCCTCGACGAGGCCGAACCAATGGAATCCGCCATGCCTGACATAACGCTGACAACGCTGAGCAAGCTCAAGCAGACTGGTGAAAAGATCACCTGCCTTACTGCCTATGACGCCACCTTCTCGAAGCTGGTCAATGAAGCGGGGGTTGAAGTCATCCTGGTGGGCGACTCGCTGGGCATGGTCCTGCAGGGACACGACAGCACCCTGCCGGTGACCGTCGCCGACATGGCCTACCACACCCGCGCGGTCAAGCGCGGCAATACCAGCGCTTTCATCATGGCTGACCTGCCCTTCATGTCCTACCCCAACGTGGAGCAGGCCCTGGCCAGCAGCGCACAACTGATGCAGGCCGGTGCGCATATGGTCAAGCTCGAAGGGGCCGGCTGGCTGGCACCAATCATCCGTTCGCTGGTGCAGAATGGCGTGCCCGTCTGTGCACACCTGGGCCTGACCCCCCAGGCGGTCAATCTGCTCGGCGGCTACAAGGTGCAAGGCCGGGTCGACGACCAGGCCCAGGCTATCCTCGAGGATGCCAAGGCTCTGGAAGCCGCCGGCGCCAGCATGCTGCTGCTCGAATGCGTTCCCAGCACCCTGGCCAACCAAATCACCGCAGCCGTATCGGTACCGGTGATCGGTATCGGCGCAGGCAGTGGCACCGACGGTCAGGTCCTGGTGGTGCATGACATGCTGGGACTCACCCGCGGCCACCGTCAGCCACGCTTCGTGAAAAATTTCATGCTCGACCAGCAGGACGTGCCCTCCGCATTGCGGGCGTACGTCGATGCGGTGAAGAACGTCGAATTCCCTGCCGCCGAACACGAGTTCTGATACCGATGAATACCCTCCATACGATTGCCCAGCTGCGTGCAGCCCTCAACCGTGCCCGTCAGGACGGCAAGCGCATCGGCCTGGTGCCGACGATGGGCAACCTGCATGCCGGACACATTACGCTGGTCGACAAGGCGCGGCAGCGCACCGACTTCGTGGTCGTGAGCATTTTCGTCAATCCGCTGCAGTTTGGCGCCGGCGAAGACCTGGACAGCTATCCGCGCACGCTGGAGGAGGATCAGCGCAGGCTGCTCGACGCCGGTGCCGATCTGGTATTCGCACCCAATGTGAAGGAGATGTATCCCGAAGGCATGGCCGGACACACCCGGATCAGTGTCCCGGTAGTCTCCGAAGGGCTCTGTGGCGCGAGTCGACCGGGGCATTTCGAAGGCGTAGCCACCGTGGTATGCAAGCTGCTCAATATCGTTCAGCCCGATCTGGCGGTATTCGGTCAGAAGGACTACCAGCAGCTCGCGGTCATTCGCAAGATGGCCCATGATCTCTGCCTGCCGGTGCAGGTCATGGGCGAACCCACCGTGCGCGCAGAGGATGGCCTGGCCCTGTCTTCACGCAACGGCTACCTCAGCAGCGAGGAGCGCCAGGTGGCGCCGGTGCTGTTCGAGACACTGCAGCAGGTCGCCAAGGCGATCCAGGCAGGCGCCCGGGATTACCCGGCGCTGATCGAGGCAGCCCGGCAGCGTCTGGCCGATGCCGGCCTGCGCGCCGACTACCTGGATCTGCGCGACGCCATCACGCTCGATCCGGTCGACCCGCAGACCCGCGACATGGTGATCCTGGCCGCGGCCTACCTGGGCAACACCCGCCTGATCGATAATCTGCTCTTTCATCTGGACTGATTTCAGACACCTCTTGCAGCCCTTTGCGCCTGACGATAACGGGGCGGCCACACCTCCTGTGGCCCCCTGGTATCAGACCAAAGAAGGGTTGAATTGACTGCGCTAATGGTCGACGCTTGAAGCAAGAATGCTTCCGGCTGTGCCGCAGAAAATAACAAGAGGACCCGTGTCATGTACAAGATCGAAAACCACAAGGTATCCGACGCCGCCCGTGCCAATACGCACATCGACGAGGCCGGCTACAATCGGCTCTACAAGCAGTCGATCGAGCAGCCGGACCAGTTCTGGGCCGAGCAGGCCGAGCGCTTTCTGACCTGGGACAAACCCTGGAGCACCGTGCACGAAAGCGACATGCTCAAGGGTGAGGCCGCGTGGTTTGTCGATGGCAAGCTCAACGTCAGCACCAACTGTATCGACCGTCACCTGGCGACCCGCGGCGACCAGATCGCGATCATCTGGGAAGGCGACAACCCGTCCGAGTCGCTGAACATCACCTACCGCGAACTGCATCAGCACGTCTGCCGTCTGGCCAACGTGCTGCGCGCCCGTGGCGTCAAGAAAGGCGAGCGCGTCTGCCTGTACATGCCGATGATTCCGGAGGCGGCCTACGCCATGCTGGCCTGTGCCCGCATCGGCGCCGTGCACTCGGTGGTCTTCGGTGGCTTCTCGCCGGACGCCGTGCGTGATCGCATCAACGACTCGGACTGCAAGGCAGTGATCACCGCCGACCAGGGTGTACGCGGCGGCAAGCAGGTTCCCCTGAAGCAGAACGTCGACAAGGCCCTGCAGGAGTGCCCTGGCGTGCACACCGTGGTCACGGTACAGCGCACCGGTGGCGACATCGGCTGGCACGAAAACCGCGACATCTGGTACCACGAGGCCTGCGCCGGCGTCAGCGCCGAGTGCGAGGCCGAATCGATGGACAGCGAAGATCCGCTGTTCATCCTCTATACCTCGGGTTCGACCGGCAAGCCCAAGGGCGTGCTACACACCACCGGCGGCTACCTGCTGGGCTCGGCCATGACCCACCACTACGTCTTCGACTATCACGAGGGCGAGGTGTACTGGTGCACGGCCGATATCGGCTGGATTACCGGCCACTCGTACATCGTCTATGGCCCCCTGTGCAACGGCGCGACCACGCTGATGTTCGAGGGCGTACCGACCTATCCGGATGCCTCACGCTGCTGGCAGATCGTCGACAAGCACAAGGTCAACATCTTCTATACCGCTCCCACCGCGATCCGCGCGCTGATGGCCCAGGGCAACGAGCTGGTAACCTGCACCTCCCGCGCCAGCCTGCGCCTGCTGGGCAGCGTCGGCGAGCCGATCAATCCCGAGGCCTGGGAATGGTATTACCATGTGGTTGGCGAGATGCGCTGCCCGATCGTCGACACCTGGTGGCAGACCGAGACCGGCGCCATCATGATCGCGCCGCTGCCCGGCGCGGTGGACCTGAAGCCCGGCTCCGCCACCCCGCCCATGTTCGGGGTACAGCCCGGCCTGATGGACCCGGACGGCAAGGAACTGGAAGGCGCCACCTCCGGCAACCTGGTGATCAAGGCCAGCTGGCCGAGCCAGATCCGCACCGTGTACGGCGACCACCAGCGCATGATCGACACCTACTTCAGCGCCTACCCCGGCTATTACTTCACCGGCGACGGGGCGCGCCGCGACGAGGACGGCTACTGGTGGATCACCGGCCGGGTGGACGACGTGCTGAACGTCTCCGGGCACCGGCTGGGCACCGCCGAGATCGAATCGGCTCTGGTGCTGCACAAGAGCATCTCCGAGGCCGCCGTGGTGGGTTACCAGCACGACGTCAAAGGCCAGGGCATCTACGCCTATGTGTCGCTGATGCGCGGCGCCGAGGGCAGCGATGAGCTGATCAAGGAGCTGCGCGATCTGGTCACCCAGGAAATCGGCCCGATCGCCAAGCCGGACCTGATTCACTTCGCCCCCGGCCTGCCCAAGACCCGCTCCGGCAAGATCATGCGGCGCATTCTGCGCAAGATCGCCGCCGACGAGCTGGACAGCCTGGGCGACACCTCCACCCTGGCGGACCCGGGCGTGGTGGACGAGCTGATCAAGACCCGCAAGAACAACGGCGACAGCGGATAGCGGCTCTTTTGTGATAAGGAAAAAGGCGGCCTCGGGCCGCCTTTTTTATGCCCGCCGCTGGTGGCGCAGCAGGAACACCAGCGGGATCGCCGCCATGTTGATCCACATCAACAGGCGGAAATCGTTCATATAGCTGATCTCCGCCGCCTGGCTCAACAGCGTCTGGTAGACCGCCGCCGGCACGCTGCCCACCATCTCTTTCATGGGCAGCCCCTGGCTCAGCCAGGGGGCCAGCTGCAGGTGCTCACCGAGCTGCTGCTGGTTGATCCACAGATTGCGCGACAACATGGCGGTCATGATCGAGATGCCGACGCTGGAGCCCAGGTTGCGCGACAACGAAAACAGCGAGGCGCCCTCGGTGCGCAGTGACGGGTTGAGCGTGGCGTAGGTGAGCGCGCTGGCCGGCACGAACACCAGCCCCAGGCCCAGCCCCTGCAGCACCCCGGTCCAGATCAGCGTATTGCGGCTGACCTCCAGCGTGAAACCGGCCATCTCGTGCAACGAGAAGGTGATGAACAGCAGCCCGGTGATCACCAGCACCCGCGGGTCCAGCCGGGTGCGCATCAGGCGCCCCACCAGCATCATCGAGAACATGGAGCCCAGCCCGCGCGGCGCCAGCACCAGGCCGGTGGTCACCGCCGGATAGTCTTTCCACTGCTGCAGGAAGGGCGGCAGCAACGCCATGGTCGCCAGCAGAATGATCCCCACCACGAAGATGAACACCAGCCCGGTGACGAAATTACGGTCCTTGAACAGCGCCGGATCGATAAAGGGGTCCTTGCGGGTCAGCGAATGGACCACGAACAGATACAAGCCGAGCAGAGCCAGAACGGCTTCCAGCTGAATCTCAAAGCTTTCGAACCACTGCACCTGTTCGCCGCGATCCAGCATCAGCTGGAAGGCACCGATGGCCAGGCCCAGGTAGGCGAACCCCATGACGTCGAAGCGCACCTTGCGGGTTTCGGTTTCACTGACGCTCAGCCAGATGCCGGCGAACGCCAGCAAGCCGAACGGCAGATTGATGTAGAACACCCAGCGCCAGCTGTACCACTCGGTGAGCCAGCCGCCCAGCGTGGGCCCCAGGATCGGCCCCACCATCACGCCCATGCCCCAGATCGCCATGGCCTGGCCGTGTTTTTCCACCGGGTAGGCGTCCAGCAGCACCGACTGGGACAGCGGCACCAGCGCGGCGCCGAACACTCCCTGCAGGATGCGGAACAGGACCATCTGATCCAGCGAGGCGGACAACCCGCACAGGCCGGAGGTCACCGTGAACCCGGCCACCGACCAGAGGAACAGCCGGCGCCGCCCCAGGCGGCTGGCCATGAACCCCACCGTCGGCGTCATGATGGCGGCGGCCACGATGTAGGAGGTCAGCACCCAGGTGATCTGGTCGGTACTGGCGGACAGGCTGCCCTGCATGTGCGGCAGGGCCACATTGGCGATGGTGGTGTCGAGCACCTGCATCACCGTGGCCAGCATGATGCTGACGGTGACCAGGCGCTGGTCGTTAAGGCGTGCCATGGTCGCCGCTGGCGGCCACCGGTTTGTCGGCGAGCGGCGACGCCTGCGTATCAATGGTGATTTCCGCGCTCATGCCCGAGCGCAGCGGCGGCTTGCCGTCGACATCCAGCAACTGCAGCCGCACCGGCACCCGCTGCACCACCTTGACCCAGTTGCCGCTGGCGTTCTGCGGCGGGATCAGCGCGTACTCGGAGCCGGTGGCCGGGCTCAGGCTGCGCACCCGGGCCCGCCAGGTGACCCCGGGATAGGTATCCACCACCACCTCCACGGTCTGCCCCTCACGCACGTTGGTGAGCTGGGTTTCCTTCAGGTTGGCTTCCACCCAGGCGGAGCGGTCGCGGGCCAGGGTGAGCACCGGCACGCCCGCGTTGACGCGCTCACCGACCATCGGCGTGGCGCCGCCGAGAATACCGTCGGCGGGGGCCACGATGCGGGTGTGGGCCAGGTCGTATTCGGCCTGGTCCAGCTTGGCGGTGGCCGCCTGATAGTCCGGATGCTCCTCCACCGCCACATCCGGCCCGCCGCCGAGCTTGGCGCGCAGGCTGGCGAGTTGCTGGTCGATGACCTCCGCGTCCGCCCGGGCCTTGTCGCGCTTCTGCCGCGCCGCCTCCAACTGGGATTGCGATACCGCCACCTTGTCGAGCCCCTGGAAGCGCTGCAATTCCCGCTGGTAGTAGCTCAGGTCACGGCGCGCCTGGGCCCGCTGGGCCTGCAGCCGCGCATAGTCGGCACGCTCGGAAAGAATGCGGTTACGCACCGCGCGCTGATCGGCGCGCGCCTCCGCCAGGGCAATGCGGTAAGGCTGGGGGTCGACCTCGGCGAGCACCTGGCCGCGCTGGACCGGCTGGTTGCGCTCCACGTTGACCGCCACCAGAGGGCCGCTGACGTCGGCGGTCAGCGAGATCATGTCGATCTTGATGTAGGCGTTTTCGGTGGTCACGTAGCGGTGGCCGCCGAATATCAGCCATAGCACCACGGCCAGAGCGATCAACAGGCCCAGCCCCATCCCCAGCCGCCGGTTGCGTTGCGTTGTGGTCACTGTGCGTCCCCCTGATCCGGTCGATCACAGAGGTTGGCGCGCATCGCCTCCAGCACCTCTCTGAACGTATCGATTTGCTCGCTGGTCAGCCCGTCGAAGGCCCGCTCGCGGGTCAGCGCCGCCAGTTGGCGTAGCCGCTCCAACGCCGGCGTGGCCGCTTCGGTGAGATAAAGCCGGCGCCGGCGCCGGTCGGAAGGATCCCCCCGACGCTCCACCAGGCCTTCCTGTTCCAGCCGTTCCAGTTGCCGCGTCAGCGAAATCGGCGCCACATCGAGTATCTCGGCCAGCGCCGCCTGGTGGACGCCCTCGTGGCGGGCCAGATGCCAGAGCACCTGCCAGCGGGCGCGGGTCAGTCCCTGTTCGCGGGCGCGCCGGTCGAAGTCGCGGCGGATCATACGCGCCACGTCATGGACGTTGAGCCCGACCATGGTGTCTTTGGTCATCGCGAGGTCTCCCGGCTGCCTATCCGCGCTTTAGTAAGCGCACTTATCGTAAGCAAGCTTATGATATTGATCCAACTATGGCAACCCGGTTGTCTTTTTCGACGGAGCATAAAAAAACCCGCCTAAGCGGGTCTTTTTAGTACTGACGGAGCCAGGGAAAATCAGCTTTCCTTGGCTTCCTTCATGGACAGCTTGATGCGGCCACGCTGGTCCACGTCGAGGACTTTCACCTTGATGATGTCGCCCTCGTTGACGTAGTCGGACACCTTCTCCACGCGCTCTTCGGCGATCTGGGAGATGTGCAGCAGGCCTTCGGTGCCGGGCATGATCTGCACGAAGGCACCGAAGTCCACCACGCGCATGACCTTGCCTTCGTAGATCTTGTCGATCTCCGCCTCGGCGGTGAGCTCTTCCACGCGACGCTTGGCTTCCAGGGCCGCCTCACGGGTTTCGCCGTAGATCTTCACGCTGCCGTCGTCTTCCAGATCGATGGTGCACCCGGTTTCGTCGGTGAGGCCGCGGATGGTGGCGCCGCCCTTGCCGATCACGTCGCGGATTTTCTCCGGGTTGATCTTCAGGGTGAGCAGGGTGGGCGCGTTGTCGGACACCTGGGAGCGGGACTCGGAAATCGCCTTGGCCATCTCGCCGAGAATGTGCAGCCGGCCTTCCTGGGCCTGCTCCAGCGCCTTCTCCATGATCTCCTCGGTGATCCCCTCGATCTTGATGTCCATCTGCAGAGCGGTCACGCCGCGCGCGGTACCGGCCACCTTGAAGTCCATATCGCCGAGGTGATCCTCGTCACCGAGGATATCGGACAGTACCGCGAAGCGGCCGTCTTCTTCCTTCACCAGACCCATGGCAATACCCGCCACTGGCGCGGTCAGGGGAACACCGGCATCCATCAGCGCCATGGAGGTGCCACATACGGACGCCATGGAGGAGGAACCGTTGGATTCGGTAATCTCGGACACCACGCGGATGGAGTACGGGAAAGCCTTCTCGTCAGGCACTACCGCTTCCACACCACGGCGGGCCAGACGGCCGTGACCGATCTCGCGACGCTTGGGAGAGCCGATCATGCCGGTTTCGCCCACACAGTAGGGAGGGAAGTTGTACTGCAGCATGAAGTGATCCTGGCGGGACCCTTCCAGTGCGTCGATGAACTGGGCATCGCGCATGCCGCCCAGGGTGGCGGTAACGATGGCCTGGGTTTCACCACGGGTGAACAAGGCAGAACCGTGGACTTTAGCCAGTACATCAACCTCAACCGCAATGGCGCGAACGGTACGCGTGTCGCGACCGTCAATGCGCGGCTCACCGGCAAGAATGCGCTTGCGT
>JAESUC010000205.1 GCA_016763285.1 Pseudomonas sp. | reverse complement strand
TTCGTGGTCGACGTCGCGCGCTCGCTGATCGAGCTGGGCTTCGAGCTGGTGGCCACCAGTGGTACCGCCAAGGTGATTGCCGCAGCAGGTCTGAAGGTGCGCCGGGTAAATAAGGTGACCGAAGGTCGTCCGCACATTGTCGACATGATCAAGAATGACGAGATCAGCATGGTGATCAACACCACGGAAGGCCGCCAGTCGATGGCAGACTCCTACTCGATCCGTCGAAATGCGCTGCAGCACAAGGTCTGCTCCACCACGACCCTGGCAGGTGGCGAGGCTATCTGCATGGCACTGAAATTCGGTCCGGAGAAGACGGTACGTCGCCTCCAGGACTTGCACGCAGGGATCTGATTATGAAATATCCGATGACCAAGCAGGGCGCTGAAGCCCTCGAAGTCGAGCTCAAGCATCTCAAGGGTACGATGCGTCCGCAGATTACCCAGGCTATCGCCGAGGCGCGTGAGCTCGGAGACCTGAAGGAAAACGCCGAATACCATGCGGCCCGCGAGCAGCAGGGCATGGTCGAGGCGCGGATTCGCGACATCGAAGGCCGTCTGGCCAATGCCCAGGTGATCGACGTGACCACGATTCCGCCAACCGGGAAGGTGATATTCGGCACCACGGTGGAGATCGTCAACGTCGACACCGACGAGAGCGTGACCTACCAGATCGTCGGTGACGACGAGGCCGATATCAAGATCGGCAAGATCTCTGTCAGCTCGCCGATTGCCCGTGCCCTGATCGGCAAGGAAGTCGGTGACGTTGCCGTGGTCAAGACGCCGGGCGGCGTCGTCGAATACGAAATCCTCGAGGTGCAGCACAAGTGACCGCCGGTGCCGGTCGGCCGGCATTGCGCGGCGGCCGTGTCGCCTGGCAGCTGAGCATGACGCTATGGGTCGGGGCGATCTGGGTTACCCACTTCGTCCTGGTGCCGGCGCTGGAGCAGTTTGGCATGGCGCCCATGCTGATCAACGCGATCGCGGACTTCATGCGACCGTTGATGGCGGGTTTTGCCGGCGTCTGTGCTGTGCTGCAGCTGCTGGTGATTGGCGTGGCGCTGGGCGGGCAGTTCTGGCGTGACCTGCGAAGCCAGCTGCTGTTGCTGGTGCTGGTGGGTGTGGCGGCGATCTTTGCGCTGCGACAAGTACCCGAGACCGAGTACCTGCAGATCTTTGCCTATCTGGTGATTGCGTTCGCCGGGCTGGTGCTGGTGCTCCAGCCGCGCCCGGACGAAGGCTGACCGCTCAGATATCCTTGAACCGGGCCAGGTTCGACAGGTTCGGATTGGCCTTCTTGTTTGGCCGCAGCAGGATGGCCATCTTGCCGATCACCTGCACCAGTTCTGCACCGGTGGCCTTGCATACCTGCTGAATCAGGGCCTGCTTGGTCTCGCGGTCAGCCACGCTGACGCGTATCTTGATCAGTTCGTGATCGGTCAGCGCGCGATCGAGCTCCGACAACACGCCTTCGCTGGCGCCCTGGTCGCTGACCATGACCACCGGCTTGAGATGATGGCCGATACGTTTGTAGTCTTTCTTCTGCGCTGAGCTGAGGGTCATAATGATCGGATGCTTACCAGTAATGATGAGAATTTAAATGCAACGCTGCTGTCCAAATAGACAGGACGCAGTTTAACAGGCGGCGCGCTTCGCTGCATGGGGTATTCCGTGGCACAGAGCAAGACCAGCAAGGGCTGGCTGAAAGAACACTTCGATGACCCCTTCGTCAAGCAGGCGCAGAAGGAGGGTTACCGTTCCCGCGCGAGCTACAAGCTGCTTGAAGTGCAGGAGAAGGATCGTCTGTTCCGCCCAGGCATGACGGTGGTCGATCTGGGCAGTGCCCCGGGCGGCTGGTCCCAGGTGGCCAGCCGACTGATCGGCGACAAAGGTCGGATTATCGCCTCGGACATTCTGCCGATGGACAGTATTGCCGATGTGACCTTCATCGAAGGGGACTTTACCGAGGACAGCGTCTTCGAGGCGATCCTGGCCGCCATTGGCGATCAGCCCGTGGACCTTGTTATTTCCGATATGGCCCCCAATATGAGTGGAACACCCGAGGTTGATCAGCCCGCCGCCATCTACCTGTGCGAACTGGCGCTGGACATGGCAGAGAAGGTGCTCAAGCCCGGCGGCGATTTTCTGATCAAGGTGTTCCACGGCGAAGGCTTTGACGAATATTTCAAGCTGATGCGCAGCCGGTTCGACAAGGTGGTAACCCGCAAGCCCGATGCTTCAAGGGGCCGCTCGCGGGAAACCTACCTGTTGGGTAAAGGTTTCAAAGGCCAGGAATGAACCTGGCCTGTCCGATAACAGGGACTCGCCCCGGCATGCGGGCGACACAGAGCGTTACACTGGGTTATCTGCAGCTGCACGGCAGATTGGTGTAATGTATCCAAAAGCAGTTCAGACTCAGTCAGGCCCTGGCTAAAGTCAGCTGGGCAAGAGGGTAGCAATTTGAATGACATGGCGAAAAATCTCATCCTGTGGTTGATCATCGCTGCAGTGCTGGTCACGGTGATGAACAACTTCAGCGGTCCCGGTGAAACGACCAACTCACTCAATTATTCCCAGTTCATCGAACAGGTGAAGCAGGGGCAGGTCGAGCGGGTGACCGTGGACGGGTTCGAGATAACCGGTATCAAGAGCGACGGCAGTCAGTTCAAGACCGTGCGCCCGGCTATCCAGGACAGTGGCCTGATCGGTGACCTGTTGGAAAACAACGTGGTGATCGAAGGCAAGCAGCCAGAGCAGCAGAGCATCTGGACTCAACTGCTGATCGCCAGTTTCCCGATCCTGATCATCATCGCCATCTTCATGTTCTTCATGCGCCAGATGCAGGGCGGTGCGGGCGGCAAGGGCGGTCCGATGAGTTTTGGCAAGAGCAAGGCTCGCATGCTGTCCGAAGATCAGGTCAAGACCACCTTCGCCGACGTTGCCGGCTGCGACGAAGCGAAGGAAGAGGTCAGCGAGCTGGTCGAGTTCCTGCGCGATCCGGGCAAGTTCCAGCGCCTGGGTGGTCACATTCCCCGCGGCGTTCTGATGGTCGGTCAGCCGGGTACCGGTAAGACGCTGCTGGCCAAGGCCGTGGCAGGCGAGGCCAAGGTGCCTTTCTTTACCATCTCCGGTTCGGACTTCGTCGAGATGTTCGTCGGTGTGGGTGCCAGCCGTGTGCGCGACATGTTCGAGCAGGCCAAGAAGCACGCGCCTTGCATCATCTTTATCGACGAGA
>JAESUC010000204.1 GCA_016763285.1 Pseudomonas sp. | reverse complement strand
GCCTTAACTGTTGCGCATACTAATCAGATTGGTCACCACACGATGTGACCAACCGCACATTCTTTGCTTGGTCTTTCAAGCGTTGTATTGCCGCTGGGGTTTCCATAACGGGTTATCCGCGTATAATCATTTTTGAATTTGCAAATTCGGGAGATTTAAATTATGAAAAAACAAGCAATCGCATTAATCGCTAGCGGTCTGTTGCTCGCCTCCGGTGCTGTTCTGGCACAGGATGGTGGCGAGGCCGGTCAAACCACTACTACCACTACTGGTACTGGTACAGGTACTGGCGCAGCGGGCACCGGTACTGGTGGCGCAGCAGCAGCAGGCGGCGGTATCGCCGGCGTCTCCACCACTGCCCTTGTGGTAGGTACCGCAGTAGTTGGCGGCGCAGTGGCAGCAGCTTCTGACAGCGGCGACGGCAGCACTGGTACTACTGGTACTACCGGCACCACTCCGTAAAGGTTTGTTTGCTGGCAAACAAGCCACCTGAAACCTTGTTTTAGGTGGCTTTTTTATGTTCGATTCCAAAATTTCCAATAAAGACTCCATACGATGACCAGATTCCCGCTAGTCGCTTTGGGCGCATCAGTACTACTTTTACAGGCGTGCATGTTTTCTCCCGGCATGCACATGGACACGGACCGTTTGATCAGCGATGACTCTGCTGAAGAAAGCCTGGTAGAGATGGTGCAGATCACCCCCAAGCTGATTGCCCAGGATCAGGCCAGCGCTGCGGAAAGAATCACGATCCCGCCGGAGCTGCTCGCCTATGAGCCGGAAAACTACCGGATCGGGCCGAATGATGCCCTGTTCATCACCGTGTGGGACCATCCTGAGCTGACCACCCCCGGCGGGCCGCAACAGACCAATGCGGCCAACGCCCGGGTGGTTCGTGATGACGGCACCCTGTTCTATCCATTCGTCGGCAACGTAGAAGTCGCCGGGCTGACCCTGGAAGAGCTGCGTGAGATCATCGCCAAGCGCCTTGCCCGCTATATCGAGCAGCCCCAGGTGGACGTCAACGTACTGGAATACAACAGCCAGAAGATCGAGATCAGCGGCGCCTTCGAGAACGCCGGCTTTCTGCCGGTGGATTCTCGTCAGCTCACCCTGCTGCAAGCGGTGGGCATGGCCGGGATCGACCAGCAGCGCGCCGACCTGTCCAACCTGATTCTGGTACGCGACGGCGTCACCTACAACCTGGATTATGACCGCCTGAGCAGCACCGACAGCCGGATCGGTCAGATCTACCTGCGCGCCGGCGACAAGCTGCATATGGGCCTGAATGATGCCCGCAAGGTGTTCGTGATGGGTGAAGTGCGTATTCCCGAAGCCATCCCCTACCGCACCAGCCGCATGACCCTGACCGAAGTAATGGGCACCGTGGGTGGCCCGCTGCCGACCTCCGCCAGTGGCAAGGATGTGTATGTGATCCGCGGCGCTGACAACCTGGTGTCCGAGAAAGCTACCATTTTCCAGCTGAACGCTGCGTCGCCTTCGGCCTTCATTCTCGCCAACAAGTTCGAGATGCAGCCGCAGGATGTGGTGTTCGTTGGTGCAGCGGACATCACACGCTGGAATCGCTTTATCAGCCAGCTGTTCCCTTCGGCCAATATTCTGCGCACTTCTGTGCTGATCAACGAAGATATCGGCGACGACAACTGATCAAGGGAATGACCGCGTAGTGAATAACCTGTCCCGCCTGGGCGCCTGCTGCCTGGCCGCTATCTTGCTGCCAGGCTGCAACTCGCTGATGAACGACTCCTACGAGACGATCAAACTGGCGATCAGCGGCCCCGAGCCCCTGGTCACCACCGAGTACGTCAATAATCTGGATCGCCCCGGCCTGGTGCTGCGCCTGGTACAGTCCGAAGCCTTGCTGATGCGCGCGGCCGCCTACGGCAACGTCACCGAGTGGCACGGGCTGGAACAGATGCTGGTGACCCAAAATGGTCGGGTGATCCAGGGCGCAGGCCTGCCAGAGGCCAGTAATCTGATCGCTCCGCTGGTCGCCAATGACCCCTTCAACGGTGACCTGCGCACTATTGGTCAACAGGAGGTCGTGCGCCTGGTGGACTATCCGGAGCGCTTTCTGACCGGCATTCCGCAAATCGCAACCTATGAGTTGGAAGGCCTGGAGACCGTCGAGGTGATGGGCCGGCAGCTGCAACTGCAGCGCCTGGACGAACATGTTTCCATGCCGGACATCGATTTTGCCACAACCAATGCCTACTGGTTCGACCCGGCCACTGGCAGGGTCATTACCAGCCGCCAACAACTCGCACCGGGCCTGCCGCCCATGGGCCTGACGGAAGTCCGGCCAGCGGGGTTTGCTGAATGAACCGCTTCCTTTTAAATCTCGCCACTGCTTTGGTTGCTGGCGTTGTCTGTAGCCAGGCCCTGGCCCAGGATGCCGAGGCCACCGCGGCGCAACCTGATGCGGACAGCATCGTGGTCCAGATTGAAGGTCAGGTACTCAATCCGGGTACTTTTGCCTTCCCGCCCGGTAGCCGCCTCAGCCAGGCCTCCGCTACCGGCCAGGTGAGCTCGAATGCCTGGTTCCTGGGCGCTGCCCTGCTCCGCGAGAGCGCTATCGAACCCCAGGTCCGCCTCAAGGCTGGCGTGATCTTCGAGCTTGAAGTCAATGCCGTACATGCCAAGGCGACTGGCAACGCGGGCTTGCTCGAGCTGGCAGAGCGCCTGTATGCAGTGGTGGCCCCCATGCCGGTCACCGGCCGGGTGACAGCGGAAATGAACCCGCTGGCCCAGCTACTGCTGCCCAACAACGATCTGCTTGAAGACGGCGACCGCCTGTTGTACCCCCTGCGCGGGGAACAGGTACGGGTACTGGGCGCGGTTGAAGAGGACTGTGTTCTGGCCCACGTGCCCGGCATGCAGCCAGTCGACTACCTTGATAGCTGCACCAGGCACCCCATGGCAGACCCCAGCCATGTCTATCTGATCCAGCCCAATGGTTCCGTCGACCGAGCGCCCGTCGCTGCCTGGAATATCCGCCCCGCCAATGTGGCGACCGGCGCGGTTATCTATGTGCCGCTGCGCCGCAACATGCTTTCTCCGGAGACCACCGGTTTCAATGAAGATATGGCCGCCCTGCTTGCCACCCAATATCAGCTGGGAGGGCGTTTTGGTGAATAAGCCCCATTTCTCTCCCCTGGCACTGAGCGTGGCGATCGGTTGCATGCTGCTGCCATCGCAGGTGTTTGCCGATCGCTATACCACCACACAGCATGATTTTGGTGGTGTGGGCCTGCTGCAGACACCCACGGCCCGTATGGCGCCGGTTGGGGAGTTCAGTTTCAATGCGAATAGAACTTCACCATACAGCCGCTACAGTATTTCTGTGCAGCCGTTGCCCTGGATTGAAGGCACGATTCGCTATATGGCGATCACCAACCGGGACTATGGCCCTGAGTCTCTAAGCGGCGACCAGAGCTACAAGGACAAGGCGGTCGACGTCAAATTCCGCCTCTGGGAAGAGAGCTACTGGCTACCGCAAGTTGCGTTTGGTATGCGAGACGTGGGCGGTACCGGTCTGTTTGCCAGCGAGTACTTTGTAGCTAATAAACGTTTCCATGATTTTGATTTCAGCCTGGGGATGGCCTGGGGTTACATCGGTAATCGGGGCGATATCGACAACCCCCTTTCTATCTTCGGCGATAACTTCAACGAACGCCCTGGTCGTACACAGGAGCAGGTAGGCGATTTCAACCAGGATGCCTATTTCAAAGGCCGTCCGGGTATTTTTGGCGGCGTGGAGTACCAGACGCCATGGGAACCACTCAAACTCAAGGTTGAGCTGGACGGCAACGACTACCAGTCTGAGCCCCAGGACAACGACCAGGACCAGGACTCACCAATCAATATTGGTGCTGTGTACAAGTTCAGCGATGCGATCTCCTTTACGGCCGGCTGGGAGCGCGGCAATACCGCCATGATCGGTATTACCCTGCGCACCAACCTGACCAATGCACTGCCGCCGAAGGTGCTGGATCCCGATGTGGAACCGCGCCAGGCCCTGCCGGCCGGTGTGAGTGCTAAAACCGTGGACTGGGCCAACGTCAGTGCGCGGCTGCGCGAGAATGCCGGTTTTGAGGTCGAGTCCATCGAGCGCAAGAACCGTGAGCTGATCGTTACCGGCGAGCAGAAGATCTTCCGTAACGAAGCCACCGGCGTCGCCCGGGCCAGCCGTATTCTGGACAACAGCACCGGTGAAGGCACCTATGACTGGTACACCCTGGTCAACAAGCCACGCGGCATGGCCGTGACTGAAACCAGCGTTGATGCGAGCAAGCTGCGTGACCTGCATGAAAACCGGATCGACATGGCGGAGATGCGCCGGTCGCTGGTCAATGCCATACCCAGCGTGCTGGACACTGAGGTACTGCATACCGAGCCCCTGGACAAGTTTACCTACGGTCTGTCGCTGGGTTACAACCAGAACGTGGGTGGCCCTGATGGCTTCATCCTCTATCAGT
>JAESUC010000020.1 GCA_016763285.1 Pseudomonas sp. | reverse complement strand
CAGCATACGGTCTGAAGGCGCATAAGACATGCCAGACCTGTGTTATTTCCTAGCTGCTCATCATCTTAGCAGCACAATTTAGCTTTATTCCACAACTGCATCACAAACTGACATGGCCATATTAAACATTCTGGAATTTCCCGACCCCCGCTTGCGCACGGTTGCCAAGCCCGTCGATCAGGTTGACGACCGGATCCGCCAGCTGGTGGATGACATGTTCGAAACCATGTACGAGGCTCCCGGCATCGGTCTGGCTGCCAGTCAGGTCAATGTACACGAGCGTGTTGTGGTCATTGATCTGTCCGAAGATCGCAGCGAACCGCGCGTGTTCATCAACCCCGAACTGGAGCCCTTGACCGAGGATCTGGAAGAAATGCAGGAGGGCTGCCTGTCGGTCCCCGGTTTCTACGAGACGGTCACCCGGCCGGAACGGGTGCGCGTGCGCGCCCTGGGCCGTGACGGCGAACCCTTCGAGGAGATCTGCGAAGGTCTGCTCGCGGTGTGCATCCAGCACGAGTGTGATCACCTCAACGGCAAGCTGTTTGTTGACTATCTGTCCAACCTCAAGCGGGACCGGATCCGCAAGAAGCTGGAAAAGCTGCACAAGCAGCAGGCCAGTGCCTGATACACAGGCCATGGATTCAGGGGCTTGCTTCGGCAAGCCTTTTTGTTTGACCACACCGGGACCCGCATGAATTCTTCCGACCTTCGCATCGTTTTTGCCGGCACCCCCGAGTTTGCCGCAGCGCACCTGCAGGCCATGCTCGGGGCAGATCTCAATATTGTCGCCGTGTACAGCCAGCCGGACCGACCGGCGGGACGCGGACACAAGATGCAGGCCAGTGCGGTGAAGGAGCTGGCGCAGCAGCACGGTCTCCCGGTCATGCAACCGACCAGCCTGCGCGATCCGCAGGCGCAGCAGGAACTCGCTGCACTCAAGCCGGATCTGCTGGTGGTGGTGGCCTATGGTCTGATCCTGCCCCAGGTCGTGCTGGATATTCCCCGCCTGGACTGCATCAACAGTCATGCCTCGCTGCTGCCGCGTTGGCGCGGCGCAGCCCCCATCCAGCGGGCGATCGAAGCCGGGGACAGCGAAAGTGGCGTGACCGTGATGCAGATGGAAGCCGGTCTGGATACCGGACCCATGCTGCTCAAGGTGGTGACCCCGATCACCGACGAGGACACCGGCGGCAGCCTGCATGATCGACTTGCCGAGCTCGGTCCCACCGCGGTGCTGCAGGCCATCGAGCAGCTGGCCCGCGGCGAAGCCCGGGCCCAGCCCCAGGATGACAGCCTGGCGACCTACGCGCACAAGCTGAGCAAGGCCGATGCCCGCATCGACTGGCAGCGCCCGGCCATTGAGCTGGACCGGCTGGTCCGCGCCTTCAATCCCTGGCCGCTGGCCCATGCCATATGGGAGGAGCAGACCCTCAAGGTGCTGGCTGCCACGGCAACCGACGATCATGGCGCCCCCGGCCGCATCCTTGCCTGTGACAAGACCGGCCTGCTGGTCGGCTGCGGCAGTGGCGCGCTCCGCCTGACCCGGCTGCAACTGCCGGGAGGCAAGCCGCTGGCGTTCGCCGACCTCTACAATGCCCGGCGCGAGCAGTTTGCACCCGGTCTGCAGCTGGATAACGGCCGGTGAGCCCACGCCTGGCCGCAGCCAACGCGCTGGTCTCGGTCATGGCCGGCAAGGCCTCTCTGGGCACCAGCCTGCCTGCCCAGCTGCAGCATGTGAACGAACGGGACCAGGGCCTGACCCAGGAGCTCGCCTTCGGTACTGCACGCTGGTTCCAGCGCCTGGATGGCCTGGCTACAGCCCTGCTGGAGAAGCCACTCAAGGCCGCCGACCGGGACCTGCACGCGCTGCTGCTGGTCGGTCTCTACCAGCTGCTGTTCACGCGTATCCCGGCCCACGCCGCCATCGACGAAACCGTCAGCAGCGCCAAGACGCTGAAAAAGCCCTGGGCCAAGGGCATGCTCAACGCGGTATTGCGCCGCGCGCAGCGCGAGCATGCACAGCAGTTTGCCGCCCTCGAACGGGATCCGACGATCCGCCTTTCCCATCCGCGCTGGCTGCAGAAGCGTCTCAAGCAGGCCTGGCCGGATCACTGGGAGGCGATCTGTACCGCCAATAATGCCTATCCGCCGATGACCCTGCGCGTCAATCCGGCCAGAACCACCGTCGATGCCTATATGCAGCAGTTGCAAGCAGCCGGCATTGCGGCCCGCGCCACGCCGTTCAGCGATCAGGGCATCACCCTGGAGCAGTCCTGCGATGTGCAGCAGTTACCCGGCTTTGCCGGCGGCGAGGTGAGTGTGCAGGATGAAGCGGCCCAGCTGGCGGCGCCGTTGCTGGAGCTCAAGCCAGGGCAGCGGGTACTGGATGCCTGCTGCGCCCCGGGGGGCAAGACCTGTCAGATTCTCGAGCGCGCGCCGTCCCTGACCGAGCTGATCGCCCTCGATCTGGAACCCCGACGCCTGCAGCGGGTGCGCGAGAACCTGCAGCGCCTGGGCCTGACGGCCACGCTCAAGGCCGCCGATGCCCGCGAGCTGGCGGCCTGGTGGGACGGGACGCCGTTCCAGCGCATCCTGCTGGATGCGCCCTGTTCGGCCACCGGCGTGATTCGCCGCCACCCTGACATCAAGCTGACCCGGCAGGCCGAAGACATACCGACACTCGCCGCGCTGCAGGGCGAACTGCTGGACGCACTCTGGCAAACCCTCGAGGTGGGCGGCATTCTGGTCTATGCCACCTGCTCGGTGTTGCCCGAAGAAAACAGCGATACGATCACCGCCTTTCTGGACCGCCAGAGCGGTGCCAGGGAACTGCCGATTGAGGGTGCCTACGGCCTGCCCCAGACCCATGGTCGCCAGCTTCTGCCGCAGGAAGGGGGCCATGACGGTTTTTACCTGGCCAAACTGGTAAAAATAAGCGCCAGCCCTGCAGGCTCGGGCTACACTGCGCAAGATAAGGGGACCTCCGCACCATGAAAATCATCATTCTCGGCGCTGGCCAGGTGGGTAGCAGTCTGGCCGCCGAGCTGGCCAGCGAAGCCAATGACATCACCGTCATCGATACCGACAGCACCCGGCTGCGTGAACTGGGTGACCGGCTGGATATCCGCACGGTGGTTGGCCGCGGCTCCTTCCCCACGGTGTTGCGCCAGGCCGGCGCCGACGATGCGGACATGCTGATCGCGGTGACCAGCAGTGACGAGACCAACATGATCGCCTGCCAGGTGGCCTATACCCTGTTCCGTACGCCGACCAAGATCGCCCGTATTCGCGAGTCGGCCTACCTCACGCGCGGCGGCCTGTTCCATAACGAGTCGGTACCCATCGACGTGCTGATCAGCCCCGAACAGGCGGTCACCACCTACGTCAAACGGTTGATCGAGCACCCCGGCGCCTTGCAGGTGCTGGACTTTGCCGATGGCAAGGTGCAGCTCGTTGCCGTGCGGGCCTACTACGGCGGGCCGCTGGTCGGCCAGGAACTGCGTTTTCTGCGCCAGCACATGCCGGGCGTGGATACCCGCGTGGCCGCCATTTTCCGCAAGGATCGACCCATCACCCCCAAGGGCGACACCATCATCGAAGCCGATGATGAGGTGTTCTTCCTCGCCGCGACCCATGACATCCGCGCGGTGATGAGCGAGTTGCGACGGCTGGAAAAGAACTACAAGCGGGTCCTGATTGCCGGGGGTGGCAACATCGGCGAACGTCTGGCCGAGGCGATCGAAAACCGCTATCAGGTCCGCATCATCGAGAAGAACAAGGCCCGGGCGGACTACCTGTCGCAGAATCTGGACCGGACCATCGTGTTGCACGGCAGCGCCTCGGACAAGGAACTGCTGCTCGAGGAAAACATCAAGGACGTGGATATCTTCTGCGCCCTGACCAACGATGACGAAGCCAACATCATGTCCTCGATGCTGGCCAAGCGACTCGGCGCGCGCAAGGTGATGGCCCTGATCAACAACCCCGCCTATGTCGACCTGGTCCAGGGCGGTGAGATCGATATCGCAATTTCCCCCTCCCAGGCCACGATCGGCACACTGCTGACCCATGTGCGCCGCGGCGATATCGTCAACGTCTACTCCCTGCGCCGCGGCGCCGCCGAGGCGATTGAAGCGGTGGCCCACGGCGATTCGCGCTCATCCAAGGTGGTCGGCAAGATGATCGGCGAGATCGATCTGCCGCCGGGCACCACCATCGGCGCTGTGGTGCGTGGCGAAGAGGTACTGATCGCCCACGACAACACCCTGATCGAGTCGGAGGACCATGTGATCCTGTTCGTGATCGACAAGAAGCATATCCGTGACGTCGAGCGTCTGTTCCAGGTCGGTCTGACGTTCTTCTGATGACAACCACACTGAACCGCAGGTAACCGGCGCATGCAGTACACCCAGATCCAGCGCATCCTCGGCATTCTGCTGATGCTGTTTTCCACCAGCATGCTGCCCGCTGCGATGGTCGGTCTGTATTACGGTGAGCAGGCGCTGGAAGCCTTTGTCGTCGCGTTCGGGATCACCGCCCTGGCCGGTCTGCTGATCTGGCTGCCGGCGCGCCATCAACGCAACGAATTGCGCATCCGTGACGGCTACCTGATCGTGGTGATGTTCTGGCTGGTTCTTGGCCTGTTCGGTGCCGTGCCGCTCTACCTGCTCGACATGCCGGATCTCAGTATTGCCGACTCGGTGTTCGAATCCTTCTCCGGCCTCACCACCACTGGCGCCACGGTGATTACCGGGCTGGATACCCTGCCGCGCTCGCTGCTGTTCTACCGCCAGCAGCTGCAATGGTTCGGCGGCATGGGGATCATCGTGCTGGCCGTGGCCATTCTGCCGATGCTGGGCGTGGGGGGCATGCAGCTGTATCGGGCGGAAATGCCTGGCCCGCTCAAGGAAAACAAGCTGACCCCGCGCATTGCCGAAACCGCCAAGGTGCTCTGGTATATCTACGCAGGCCTGACCGTCGCCTGCGCCCTGGCTTACTGGGCGGCTGGCATGGCGCTATTCGATGCGGTAAGCCATGCCTTCTCGACGGTTGCCATCGGCGGCTTCTCGACCCACGATGCGAGTATCGGGTATTACGACAGCCCGCTGATCGAGTTCATCTGCATCCTGTTCATGTTCATCTCGGGCATCAACTTTGCCCTGCATTTTCTTGCCTGGCGATTCCGTTCGATCGCCAACTACTGGCTCGATCCCGAGTGCCGCGCCTATGTGTTGATCCTGAGTGCGCTGTTCCTGGCCTGTTGTGTGGTCCTGATCCATTTCCAGACCTACGACATCTGGACGTCCATCCGCTACGCCGCATTCCAGACCGTATCGATTGCCACGACCACCGGCTTTGGCGTGACCGACTTCTCCGCCTGGCCGACGGTGCTTCCCTTCCTGCTGCTGTACGCGAGCTTTGTCGGCGCCTGTGCGGGGTCAACCGGCGGCGGCATGAAGGTTATTCGGGTACTGCTGCTCTACAAGCAGGGCACGCGGGAAACCAAGAAGCTGATTCACCCCCACGGGGTCTTTCCGGTGAAGCTTGGCAACAAGCCGGTACCCGACCGGGTGGTGGAGGCGGTGTGGGGATTCTGTGCGGTGTATGTCTTCGCGTTCGCGGTGCTGTTCCTGATCCTGCTCAGCACCGGCCTGGACTTCGTGACAGCGTTTTCGGCGCTGACGGCCTGCATGAACAACCTCGGCCCCGGGCTGGGCGAGGTGGCCACCCACTACGGTGAGCTGAGCGCCACGGTGAAATGGATACTCAGCTTCGCCATGCTGCTGGGCCGGCTGGAGGTCTTCACCCTGCTGGTGCTGTTCACGCCCATGTTCTGGGCCCGCTAGTCCTTGGGCTCGGCGGTTTCCTCATCGTCGGCAAAGGCCAGACCGGCGCCTTCACCCGGGATGCAGCGCTGGATGATCATCTTCAGCACCGGCGCTTCGATGGGCATGTCCTGTACCTGGCCTTCGACGTGGGTGCCGGGCGCGAGGCCGGCAAGCTGCGGGTTTTCGACAAAGACGCCGCCATCGGACAGATCACGGGTGAAACCGTACACATCGCCAATCGATGGATGGTTGATACGGATCTTGCACTTCATCGGTGTGCGCGGATATTGCCGCTGATTCGCCATGCTCTCAATCCCTGTCAGATGACCGCGTTAGATCAATACCATTTCTTTTCGCCTTCGGGGCGCTTCTTGAAGCGTTTCATGCTCCACATGTACTGGCTTGGCCAGCGCCGCACATAGCGCTCGATCACCGAGCTCATGCATGCGGTCGCTTCCATCACGTCGCTACTGTAAAGCGCTTCGGGCGCGGCTTCCACAATCACTTTGAAGCCGCGCCCGCCGGGCAGCCGGACACAATGCATGAACAGGGCTTTGGCCCCATTGCCGCGCAGCAGATTGGGCACGAATTTGCTCGTCAGTGCCGCCACCCCGAAGAACGGCACAAACAGACCGCTTTTCACCGCCGGCTCCGGATCGGCCGGGATACCCACCGCGCCGCCGCTACGGACTTCTCGCATGACCATGGTGATCCCCTCGCGAGTGGAGGGCGCTACCTTGTTGCCCAACTGAGCCCGCTGCCGGCGCAGCAGGTCGTCCACGGCGGGCTGTTTGGGTGGCCGGAAGAAGATGACCGGCGAGCATTGCGAGCAGTACCAGTGATTGAGCACTTCCCAGTTGCCAAGATGGCTGGTAATACAGACCACACCCTTGCCGCGCTCCAGCGCCTCATGCAGCAGATGCGCACCTTCCACCTCCCGGATCAGGGAAATCGTGCGCTCGGGCTTCCACATCCAGGCGCAGGCGCTCTCGGCGAAGCTGCGGCCGGTATCCAGCAGGGTCTGCCGGACCAGTGCCTCGCGCTCGGATTCGCCAAGCTCGGGCAGGCAGTGGGTCAGATTGATACGAACCACCTCCCTCGAGCGGTTGGGTGTGACCCACAGTAACCAGCCAACACCCGCTCCCAGGGCCTGCGCCACCCGAAATGGCAGCAATGAAAACAACCTGAGAAACCCCACGATGACCGCGCCCTTGAAACGCTCCACAGCTACCCTCCGTCCGTTCGAAAATCCCATTGTAGCCGCATAAGGCAAGCGCTCGGCAACGCACACACTGCGCTGGCTGCCTCAGACACGGGTCAGTTGGGCATAGCGGAAGCAGTCGCGGGTGTGATCCATGACCATGCCGGTCGCCTGCATGAAGGCGTAACAGATGGTGGGTCCGACAAAGGTGAAACCCGCCTGCTTCAGCGCCTTGCTCATCGCCTGGGCCTGCTCGGTCATCACCGGGACTTCACCGAGATCGGCAAAGTGGTTGATACGTGGCGCGCCGCCCACGAAGGACCATAGCCATTCACCGGGATCGGTCACTTCAGCCATGCGCAGCCACGCCTGGGCATTCTGCCGGGCACCCTTGACCTTGAGCCGGTTACGGATGATGCCCGGATCCTCCAGCAGCGCCAACAGCGCCTCATCGCTCTGCTGCGCCATGAAATGCGGATCGAAACCGCGATATACCTGCCGGTAGCGTTCGCGCTTCTTCAGCACCGTGATCCATGACAGTCCGGCCTGAAAACCATCAAGCAGCAGTTTCTCGAACAGCCGCTGTGCGTCGTATTCCGGTACGCCCCATTCGGTGTCGTGGTAGTGCTGGTAGACCGGATCGTCGGAACACCACCCGCAACGCGGCGCGCCTGTTGCTGCACCCTCCAATCCTGGCTTGTTCTGAGCTGAGTCCATCAAGGTTTCTCCGTCGTTGCGCGTGCGGGGCAGTCTGACCGCAGCGGATTGGCAAATACGCTGAAGATTGACAGTTCATGCGCCTTCCACGCCTGTATGTCAGGCACCGTCTGATTGTATACTGCGCCCTTTCTTAAAATGCCAAATCGGACAGACAACGTGACTCAGACCAACCCAGCGGCCCAAAGCTTCCAAGGATTGATCCTTGCCCTGCAAAGTTATTGGGCAGAAAAGGGCTGTGTACTGCTCCAGCCCTATGACATGGAAATGGGTGCCGGGACCTTTCACACGGCAACATTCCTGCGTGCCATCGGACCCGAGGCCTGGCATGCCGCCTATGTGCAGCCCAGTCGTCGACCGGGTGACGGTCGTTATGGCGAGAACCCGAACCGCCTGCAGCATTACTACCAGTTCCAGGTGGTTCTCAAGCCCAATCCGGCAGACATGCAGGAGTTGTATCTCGACTCCCTGAATCATATCGGCATCGATACCCGCGTCCATGACGTGCGTTTTGTCGAGGACAACTGGGAATCACCCACCCTGGGCGCCTGGGGTCTGGGCTGGGAAGTCTGGTTGAACGGCATGGAAGTGACCCAGTTCACCTATTTCCAGCAGGTCGGTGGCGTCGAGTGCTATCCGGTGACGGGCGAGATTACCTATGGTCTGGAACGCCTGGCGATGTATCTGCAGGGCGTCGATTCGGTCTATGACCTGGTGTACTCCGATGGTCCCTTCGGCAAGGTGACCTACGGCGACGTGTTCCATCAGAACGAGGTCGAGCAGTCGACCTACAACTTCGAACACGCCAACGTGGAAAAACTGCTGGAACTGTTCGACTTCTACGAAAGCGAAGCCAACCGTCTGATGGCCGCCGAACTGCCGCTGCCCGCCTACGAAATGGTGATCAAGGCATCGCACACCTTCAACCTGCTGGACGCGCGTCGGGCCATCTCGGTGACCGAACGTCAGCGTTACATCCTCCGCGTACGGGGCCTGTCGCGTGCCATAGCCCAGAGCTACCTGCTGGCCCGGGCGCGCCTGGGCTTTCCGATGGCAAGCGCAGAGCTGCGCGATGAAGTACTGGCCAAACTCAAGGAGGCCGAATAATGCAGCAGGATTTTCTGGTAGAACTGGGCACCGAAGAGTTGCCACCCAAATCGCTGAAGCGTCTGGCCGAGGCCTTCCTCAACGGTGTCGAAAAGAGTTTGCAGGAAGCTGGCCTGAGCTATGCCGCTGCGCGTTATTACGCGGCTCCCCGTCGCCTGGCCGTGCTCGTGGACGCCCTGGATACCCAGCAGGCTGATCGCACCCAGCAGATGGATGGCCCCCCGGTGCAAGCCGCCTTTGATGCCGAGGGCAAGCCGACCAAGGCGGCCGAGGGCTTCGCCCGCAAGTGTGGCGTCACGGTAGCTGAGCTGGACAGCAGCGGCCCGAAGCTGCGCTACGTGCAGAGCATTCCCGGCCAGGCAGCGGCGCAACTGCTGCCGGGTATCATCGATACGGCCCTGGCAGCACTGCCCATTCCCAAGCGCATGCGCTGGGGGGCGCGCAAGACCGAATTCGTCCGCCCCACCCAATGGCTGGTCATGCTCCAGGGCGATGCGATCGTTCCCGGCGAGATCCTCTCCCAGACTGCCGACCGCAGCTCACGTGGCCACCGTTTCCACCACCCCGATGCCGTGCGCATCGCCACGCCGGCGCAGTACGCCGAGCAACTGCGTGGCGCCCAAGTGATCGCCGATTTTGCCGAACGGCGGGAAATGATCCGCAGCCGGGTCGAGGCGCTGGCCGCAGCAGAGCAGGGCACGGCAATCATGCCCGAGGACCTGCTCGACGAGGTAACGGCCCTGGTCGAGTGGCCCGTGCCGCTGGTCTGCAGCTTCGAGGAACGCTTCCTCGACGTGCCACAGGAAGCGCTGATTTCCACGATGCAGGACAACCAGAAGTATTTCTGCCTGCTCGATGCCGCCGGCAAGCTGCTGCCACGATTCATCACCGTGGCCAATATCGACAGCCAGGACCCGGCGCAGATTGTCTCGGGCAACGAGAAGGTTGTGCGTCCGCGTCTGACCGACGCCGAATTCTTTTTCCGCCAGGACAAGAAGAATCCGCTCGAAGAGCGCAATACACAGCTGGCCAACGTGGTGTTCCAGGCGCAGCTTGGCAGTGTGTATGACAAGGCTCGCCGAGTCTCCGGCCTGGCGCGCTTCGTGGCCGGCCAGATTGGTGGGGATGCCGACCGGGCCGCCCGCGCCGGCTTGCTGAGCAAGTGCGACCTGGCCACCGAAATGGTCGGCGAATTCCCCGAACTGCAGGGCATTGCCGGTTACTACTACGCACTGCACGACGGTGAGCCGGAGGATGTGGCGCTGGCCCTGAACGAGCAGTACATGCCGCGCGGCGCCGGTGCCGAACTGCCGTCAACGCTGACCGGTGCTGCCGTGGCCCTGGCGGACAAGCTCGACACCCTGGTCGGCATATTCGGCATCGGCATGCTGCCCACCGGTAGCAAGGATCCCTATGCCCTGCGCCGTGCTGCCCTGGGCGTGCTGCGCATACTGATCGAGAAGCGGCTGGAGCTGGACCTCAATAGCGCAATCGCCGTGGCGATAGAGCAATACGCCCAGCAGATTTCCCTGGCTGCGGATCTGCAGGCCCAGGTGCAGGAGTTCGTCTTCGATCGCCTGCGGGCGCGCTACGAGGACGAGGGTATTGACGTCGCCGTCTATCAAGCCGTCCGGGCAATCGGACCGGCCTCACCGCTGGACTTCGATCAACGCGTACAGGCCGTGCAGCATTTCCGCCGCCTGCCCGAGGCCGAGGCATTGGCCGCCGCCAACAAGCGGGTATCCAACCTGCTGGCCAAGGCCGAAGTGGAAGTCAGTGCCGATATCGATCAGGCACTGCTGCACGAGCCTGCCGAGCAGACTCTGGCCAGCGCCATCAGCGAAGCCGAGCAGGCTGTTGCACCTCTTGCCGCCGAGCGTCAGTACAGTGCGGCGCTGGAGCGCCTGGCCACGCTGCGTGAGCCGGTGGACCGCTTCTTCGACGAGGTGCTGGTCAATGCTGAGGATGCCGCGGTCAGGGCCAATCGCTATGCCTTGCTGGCCCGGCTACGCGGCTTGTTCCTCGGCGTAGCCGATATCTCGTTGCTGGGCTGATGTCGGCGGGAGTGGGCATGCGCAAACTGATCATCCTGGACCGCGATGGCGTGATCAACGAGGACTCCGATGCCTATGTGAAGAGCCTCGCGGAGTGGCTGCCGATTGCGGGATCGATTGAAGCGATCGCCCGCCTGAGCCAGCACGGCTGGCTGATCGCGGTCGCCACCAACCAGTCCGGCCTGGCTCGCGGCTATTTCGACCAGGCTACCTTGCAGTCGATGCATGATCGGCTGCAGGCGCTGGTTGCCGAGCAGGGCGGGCAGGTGGATCTGATCCGCTTCTGTCCCCACGGACCGGATGATCACTGTGACTGCCGCAAGCCACGCAGCGGCCTGTTCCGCGAGATTGCCGAGCATTTCGCGCTACCCCTGGCCGGCGTGCCGGTGGTCGGCGACAGCCTGCGCGATCTGGAAGCTGGCATGGCCGTCGGCTGCGCGCCGTTCCTGGTCCGCACCGGCAAGGGCGCTCAGACCGAGCGCAAGGCCCTGCCCGCAGGCACACGCGTATTTGATAACCTGGCCGCCGTGGCCGACTTTCTTCTGGAAAACTGAACCATGTCATTGATGCCACTGCGCGTCGTTCTGTTCTATCTGCTCCTTGCTTCCAGCGCCGGCATCTGGGGGCTGCTGATGCTGCTTGTCGCCCCCTGGCTGCCCTATCGCTGGCGCTACACCCTGATCGTTGGCTGGTGGAGCCGTCTGGCCATCTGGCTGACCGTGCACATCGTGGGCATCCGCTATGAGGTGATCGGCAAGGAGAATATTCCCGATCGGGCCGGGGTTATTCTGGCCAATCACCAGAGCACCTGGGAGACCTTCTTTCTGCAGCAGGTGTTTCGCCCACAGACCCAGTTGATCAAGAAGGAATTGCTGTACGTGCCCTTTTTCGGCTGGGCCTTTGCCCTGGCCAAGCCCATTGCGATTGACCGCAGCAAGGGTCGCGACTCACTGAAGCAGCTGAGCCAGATCGGTGGCAAACGACTGGCCGAGGGTATCTGGATCCTGGTATTCCCCGAGGGGACCCGCAAGCTGCCAGGCGAGCCGGTCAAGTTTTCCCGCGGCGGTGCGGCACTGGCCTGCGCCAACGATGCCCCGGTGGTACCGGTGGCCCACAATGCAGGGGAGTTCTGGCCGAAGATCGGCTGGGGCAAGAAGCCCGGCACCATCCGCGTCATGATCGGGCCTGCTTTGTATCCCAAGGGCAGGGATCCCCGTGCTATCGTGGAGCTCAACAAGCAGACCGAGGCCTGGATCAATCAGGCCCTGGCGCCACAGGATGTTCACGCATAACCACCGCTGTTTTCACAGCCAGGAGGCCGTACACCATGGGTATCAACGACTATCTGCGACGCCTGGCTGAACTCAAGGGTTCCGACCTGTTTCTCAGTGTGGGCGCCCCGCCCACGGCCAAGTGTGAAGGCTCCTACGTCAGGCTGGGTTCCGAGCCGTTGCCCAAGGGCGCGGTCAAGGCCATGGCCTACGAGCTGATGAGCGAACGTCAGACGGAGGAGTTCGAGCGCGATCTGGAGATGAACCTGGCGGTGGGCATTGCCGGAGCAGGGCGCTTTCGCGCCAACGTCTACCTGCAGCGCGGCGAGGTCGCCATGGTCGTGCGCTATATCAACGATCAGATCCCCAGCTTCGCCGAACTGGGCCTGCCGTCGGTTCTCGAGCGCCTGGTCATGCTCGACCGCGGTCTGATCCTGGTGACCGGCTCCACCGGCTCGGGCAAGTCCACCACCCTGGCGGCCATGCTCGACTACCGCAACACCAACCGGGCAGGGCACATCGTCTGCATCGAGGATCCGATCGAGTTTCTGCATCACCACAAGGAGTCGATCATCGATCAGCGGGAGGTGGGACTGGACACCCACAGCTTCAAGGATGCCCTGCACAATGTCCTGCGCGAAGCGCCGAACGTGATCATGATCGGTGAAATCCGCGACCGAGAGACCATGCAGCACGCCCTGCATTACAGCGAGACCGGGCACCTGGTACTGGCCACCATGCACGCGACCAATACCGTCCAGGCCGTGGACCGCATGGCCAACATGTTCCCCGAGGATGCCCGCCAGCAGATACTTGGCGATATCTCCATGAACCTGGCCGCGATCATCGGTCAGCGGCTGGCCAAGGGCATTACCAAGCCCCGGCTGCCGGTGGTAGAGGTATTGGTCAGAACGCCCTATATCGTCAACCTGATCGCCCGTGGCGAGATCCAGGATATCCGCGATGCGATGACCAGGGCGACCGATGACAAGGCCCTGCAGACTTACGACCAACACCTGTTCCAGTTGATTACCGAAAAGGCCATCACGCTCAAGGAAGCGGTGCGCCTGGCTGATTCGCGCAATGATCTGATCCTGCGCACCCGGATGGAGGCATCCAATACCAGCCCTACCGCCGCCGCCAGTGCTGGCAGGCCAGCTTCGCCGCCTTCAGGCCCGGCACCCGCTAGGGAAAAACCTGCGGAGCCCCCAGTTTCGACCTCTTTCGATTCTGATCTGACTGACGATTTCCGTTAGATTCGGCGGGGCAGCCGCGCGTTCGGCGGCTGCCGGTCTCTGTCGTTATTTGCTACTACCGAAGGTCTCGTGTTCACCCATATCGGGCATTTCGCCCTTGAGTTTGGCCTTGGCCATCTTGTAGCTCTTGACCATCTTGCTGCTGCTGGAATCCCAGTGTTCGCCCTTGTTCACCTTGATTTCCAGCATGCCTACGTTGGGTGAATCCTTGCCCTCGGGAAACCAGACACCGACAAAACCGTTCCAGTACTTGTCGATCAGGGCCTTGTCCTTGATCGGCTTGCCGATCCCCGTCAGAGAGACGTAGACATCATTGGCAGGATCCGAAAAGGACACGTTCACGTCATTGTCCCCTTCCACCTCGAACACCTTGTCCGAATCCAGGTCCGTAAAGAACCACAGGGTGCCATCGTATTCATCCTGAACCAGCGTCATGGGGCGCGAGAGCAGGTCGTCGCCGTGTCGGGTACTCAGCATGCCGGTACCAATACCCTTGATCATCTGCCAGATTTTCTGTTTGTGTTCCGGACTGGACATAAGTCGGCTCCTCAATAATTGATGTGCCTTCAACCTAGTCACGGATAGCTCAACCGTCAATTTCACAGGCAAGGGGCAATGACGGTTTTTCAGCTATAACCTGTTGATAATAAAAAGAAACCCCCGGTAACATGTCGCTACCGGGGGTTCTCTGGGGTCACTGGACAACGGATGATCGGTGTGTCGATGGGCACTATAAGTGTCATTTGGCCCCCCCCGTAAATAGGGCGTTTCCGAGATTAAGGGAAATGATTAATGTCATAATCGCGCAACATAAATTGTCATTTTCCGGCGAAATGACGCTAATAAATGACATTTCTTGCGGGTTCTACCCCGTTTCCACGGACGGTTATAAAACGACTGTAAGTTTCCGATCCTGAGCAGCAACTCTACGTCGCATCCTGGGATTATGGAACCGCTCGATGTATTCAAACAGATCAGCTCTCGCTT
>JAESUC010000203.1 GCA_016763285.1 Pseudomonas sp. | reverse complement strand
CTTCCCAGCGCAGTACACACAACTGGGGCTGGGCCATGCTGACGAACCGTGTTTCCACCACGTCCACCGGCTGGTCGTCCAGCAGCAACGCCATCCGCCGCTCCAGAATGCCGTCGCGCATATTCAGGCGCTGATGGTAGGTACCGTGTTCGGTGCATGCCGGGTCGAACCAGCAGTCGTCGAGTCCGATGGTCATGCCAAAGGGGTCAGGCAGGTTGACCAGCGCAGCCATGTTGACTGTCTGGCCATTGACCTCCCGTGGCGCGTCGTCGTACCAGCCCGCGCGGTAAAAGCCGGCGTACTGTGCCTGCTGCCTGTCGTGCCGGGGTCGTGTGGCTGCAGCTTCGGGGGCACTGGCGCGCCATGACAGCAGTCCGTTGCCGAGGGTCAGCAGGGCCTCGCGGCGGATCTCATCGGGCGGGTCGAAGTGGTCGAAGACAATAGCGCACTCCTCGCTGTCGGGTTCAAACATCGATTGTCCTTGCTGATCTGAGCAGTTGTCCGGCCAGGGCAGTAATCTCGGCCCGGCCCTGATAGGACGGCTGGGAGCCGTACCCGGTGGTGGCCAGATTGGCCGATGCCACGCCCCAGGCCGCCGCTTCAAGGCCGTCACATCCCTCCAGCAGGGCAACGGCGAAGGCGGCGGTGAAGGCATCTCCGGCGCCGGTGGTGTCGACAATATTCACCTCCCCGGCAGGGATATGATCGAGCCGATCTGCGCTAGCGACCACGCAGCCGCCGTCCGACAGCTTGACGCAGGCGATCGCCACCCCTTTGGCGTGTAGCGCGCGGGCAGCCTGTGCGGCGTCGTTGACGGAGGTGATCGATCTGTCCAGTAGCTCACCGGCTTCAGCGGCATTGGGGGTGATGCCCCGCAACAGCGGGTACAGGTCAGGCTCGAAGCGCTCGGCGAAGGACGGGTCGAGGATGGCATCGAGGCCGCGTTTGCGAGCCGCGCCCAGGGCGCTGCGCACCACCGCGGGGGGGATCTCGCAATTGAGGACAATACAGCCGGGCAGCGGGCACTGGTCGATGGACGTCAGCAATGCCTGTATCGCGTCGTCGTCCCAGCAATCGTTGGCATTGGTTGCCAGCACAATCTGCTTTTTGGCGTCCGGGGGTACCAGAATGATTGAAACCGCGGTTGCCGTACCGGGCACCTGGCTGACCCCGCTGATGTCCACCCCGGCGGCAGCGAGTGTGCCCAGGGCCTGCTCGGCCAGTTGATCATCCCCGACGCGGCCGAGCAACAGGCTGCGAAGGCCGAAACGGGCGGCGATGAAGGCGGTATTGGCCGACTTGCCCCCCGACATTCTGGCGAAGTCACGGGCTTGCAGCAGATCACGGCTACCGGGCTCGGCGTCCACACGCATCTGAAAGTCGGCGTTGATGCTGCCCAGCGACAGCACAGTTGGAGGCGTCATCTTCGTTTCTCCGGCATGGCTTCTGAAAGTCCGACCGCAAGCACACAGCCGGGTTCCGGCTCGCATGACCGTTCGGGAATTGGCGGGAACATCCCAGCGCCTGGCAAGTCGACCGTTTCAGGCGGCACCGCCTTGGTGTGGTCTTTTTTCATTCATCGAGAGGAGATTCCAATCATGAAGAAACAGACTCTTGCACTGGGTATCTGCGTATCTGCGCTGGCGGCTACGCCGGCCTTCGCGCAATTTCCCAAAATGCAGCCGGATGGTTCCTGGGTCTCGATCAGCGGTACTGTGGTCGGCCCCACGGATGATGAGTTCACGCTCGATTACGGCCATGGCCAGATCAGTGTCGAGATGGACGACTGGGAATGGTATGAGGACAGCATTCCGGTGTTGGCCGGTGACATCGTGACGGTCTATGGCGAAGTGGAACAGCACCTGTTCGTCGATGCCTCGATCGAAGCCGACAGCGTATTCGTGCAGGGCATGGGCACCTATTTCTATGCCACCCCGCCGGAAGACCGTCCGACCTTTACGGTCATGGACATCACGCCAGTGACACCGGTGGTGGTCGGCAATGTGTCCTTCACCGGGACGGTGAGCGAGGTCAGCGGCCGCGAGTTCACGATCAACACAGGCGCGCGGGAACTGACCGTGGACACCGTGCAGATGCCGTACAACCCGATGGATGAAGAAGGGTTGCAGAAGGTCGAGGTCGGCGACGTGGTATCGGTAGCCGGCAATCTGGGTACTGACGTGATCGGCGATCGCGAGCTCACGGCGGATTCGGTGGTCATTATCCAGGATGATTCCTCTACCTGACGCGCCCCGATCTTCCGGTGGCAGTCCGGATGTCGGGCTGCCATTCGGCACCATGTGACCTGGGTCAGAAGGAGTGAAAGATGAGTGATCAGGTAACTGCCAGGGATCTGGGTTTGAATGTCGCGTCCGGCGATGAGAAGGAGCTGTTCAAGTGGTTTATCGCCAGTTTTCTGTTCGGCAAGCGCATCCAGCAGGATATTGCCGTGGACACCTACAGGGTCATTGTCGAGAAACATGATCGGGATACGCCGCGCAAGTTGTGCAATTGCAGTTGGCAGGAGCTGGTCGACATGCTCGGCGAGGGCAACTACACGCGCTACGACGAATCCACCGCCGACCGGCTTCTGGAACTGTGCAAGAAGCTCAACGACGAGTATGGCGGTGAGGTCAGCCAGATCCATCAGGCCAGCGAGAACCGCAAGGAACTGGAGCAGCGGCTGGGGGAATTCAAGGGCATCGGCCCCAAAACCGTCGAGATCTTCATGCGTGAAGCCGCCAAACGCTGGTACTGACAGCGGGCATACGCCCCCCGCCCGTCAGCCGGATGCGGTTGCCGCCCTGCTGCAACGTCTCACGGAATTGAACTAATTGGTCGGCTGCGGGTCCGATTGCGGCGCACTATGCGCGATAACCGCGCCGCCCAGGCCGGTCCGACCCCTGCAGGAGCACACCATGAACATCGCATTGACGCCCTTGATTTCCTTGATCGCCGGTATCCTGATTCTGCTGATGCCACGTCTGTTGAACTATATTGTCGCGATCTACCTGATCATCATCGGCGTAGTGGGCATTTTCGGCGGCGGTCTCAACCTGAGCATGTAGGGTTTATCAGGCCTGGGGCTGTGCGCGCCGCTACTCTGCGCTGGCGTCGGGCAGCTTCTTTTCCCAGAACATGGCTCGGCCCATGGTCGGGTCCAGTTCATAGCCACTGAAACCTCGGGCCCGGTAGGCCTCCTGCGCCCGGACGTTGCCCTCGAGCACCTCCAGCGTCATCTTGCAGCAGCCCAGTCTCCGGGCCAGCGCCTCTGCCTGTTCGAACATCAGGGTGCTGATCCCGCAGCCACGGAACGGCGCCGCCACGACCACGTCGTGGATGTTCAGCAACGGCTTGCAGGCGAAAGTGGAAAACCCTTCGAAGCAGTTTGTCAGGCCCGCCGGCTTGCCATCCACCAGGGCCAGAATGACATGGGCGGTGTCGCGCCTGCGCAATTCGCCGACCAGATTGGCACGGGTGCGCTCGGCCAACGGCGTGCCGCCACCCATGGGGTCGCGGGCATATTGGTCAAGCAGGTCGACAATGGCCTGGCCGTGCTCCGGCAGATCAAGGTCGGCTTCGAATACGCGGATATCGGCTGCGCTGCCGCGGGTGCGGGTCATGGTATTTTCTTCTCCTGTGGATTTTCTTCCCTTTCCTTCTGGGCGACCAGTTTGGCTTCCTCGTTCTTGGGCGGGGTCAGGCTCAGCACCTGCCAGCCTGGCTTGGGATCGAGCACGCCCTCGTCAACGAATACCTCCAGCCGCCCCTTGGGGGAGATCGCGAACAGGGGCACCACCTTGCCCTCGTGCAATTGGGCCAGGTGGGTGAAATCGAACTCCTCGGACAGCTTGGTGGTGCGGATTTCCCAGCCCTGGCTCAGCAGGCTGGCCAGCTTGCTGTAGCTCATGCCCTTGTCAAACAGGGTGTGGCCGCGGTGTTCGGTACCCAGCTTGTGCTTTTCTGCCTTGTCCGTTTCGGTGGTCGACAGCAGGGTGTATACCTTGCCGGTGCCGAACTCGCTGCTGTAGCGCATGCTGGCCACCACGTTGATGCCCAGGCTCGGCGACAGCGCCAGTAGCCGGCCGATACCGATCAGGTCCAGGTGCTGGTCGGCATAGGCCGATACCGCATTGCCGTAGAAGGTCTCCAGCCCCTCCATGCGGGCCTCGCGAATATGCTCCCACTGGGTGTCGGTCAGCACCACCCGCACGCCCAGTTTCTGCAAGGCGCGGGCAATGGCCCGGGCCACCGGGTTGGCGCCGACCACCAGGAAGCCGGCGGCGGCGGGTTCGGCCACCTTGAGCAGACGCGCCAGGCCTCGGGAGGTAGCGCTTTGCAGCACCACGGTACCGATGATGATGGAAAAGGTCAGCGGTACCAGGACCCCTGCGTCAGCCTGGCCTGCTTCCTCCAGGCGTATGGCAAACAGGGCTGACACCGCAGCGGCAACGATGCCACGGGGGGCTATCCACGACAGCAGTGACTTCTCCTGCCAGGTCAGGCTCGAGCCGATCGAGGATAGCCAGATGGAAGCCGGCCGCGCCACCAGTTGCATCACCAGCAGCAGGAGTAGCGGCGTCCAGCCCAGCGCCAGGATATCATCCAGGGTCAGGCGGGCGGCCAGCAGAATGAACAGCCCCGAGATCAGTACAACGCTGAGATTCTCCTTGAAGTTGAGGATCTCGTTGATGTGCAGATCCTTCTTGTTGGCCAGCCACATGCCCATCAGGGTGACCGCCAGCAAACCGGATTCGTGGGCCAGTGCATCGGAAATGCTGAACGCGGCAAAGACCACCGAGAGCGTCGCCAGGTTCTGCAGGTAATGGGGCACCCAGCCACGCTTGAGCACGAAGCCGAGGAACCAGCCGCCGGCGATACCCAGAACAGTGCCCACCGCGATGATCTCGAAGAATGCCAGCAGTCCGTGGAGCACGCCCGCACTCTGGCTCTGGGCGACAACGAATTCGTATACCACGACCACCAGCAGCGCGCCGATCGGGTCGATGAGAATGCCTTCCCAGCGCAGGATGTTGGAAATGTTGCGGTTGGGTCTGACGGTGCGCAGCATCGGCACGATCACCGTCGGCCCGGTTACCACTGCCAGGGCGCCGAACAGCACGCTCAGCTCCCAGCCGACACCAATCAGAAAATGCGTGGCCACGGCCACGATCAGCCAGGTGATGGCTGCGCCCACAGTAATCAGGCGCTGGACAACCGCCTTCTGGCTGCGAATTTCACTCAGATTGAGTGTCAGGCTGCCTTCGAACAGGATGATGGCCACCGACAGGCTGATCAGTGGGAACAGCAGGTCGCCAAACAGCAGATCGGGATCGATAATCGAGGTGAAGGGCCCAAGCACGATACCGGCAGCGAGCAGAAACAGGATGGCGGGCAGCTTGACGCGCCAGGCCAGCCATTGGCAGCCAAACGAAATCAGGCCAATGACGGCGATGCTCAGACTTGCCGATAGCAGCATGGGTGATCCTTGGACGGTCGAGTGAGTGCACGAGTGTAGCTATCGCGATGCTGATGTCCAATCGTTCATGGCTCAACGGCAACGCCTGACGCACCCGGACCGGCAAGGGTTCGGGGACCGGGCGGAACAGGTGCCCGATACCGAGCAGGACCGCGGGTCAGAGCGTTGTCGCCAGCCAGGTCCAGGCCACGCCGAGGCCGGCGCAGAGGCCCAGGAGCGGCAGGATCCCGATCCGGGCCACGAAAACCAGCACACATGCGATCACGGCTATGGCCAGTAGCGGCCCATTCAGGCTGTCCAGCTGCGGCAGCAGCAGGTCAATGCCATGGTTCGTTACCCGGATCTGCTCGGTAAACAGGGCGTTGAGGGCAAACCAGAGGGCCAGGTTGGCGATCACGCCTACTACTGCGGCGGTGATGGCCGCCAGGGCTGAGGAGAGGGCGCGATGCCCCCGGAGCTTTTCGACATGGGGCGCGCCGGCAAAGATCCACACGAAGCAGGGCAGAAAGGTCACCCATAACGTCAGCAGCGCACCGGCGGTGGCAGTCAGCAGACCAGGCTGTGGCACCCCCTCGCGGAAGCCGGCAAGAAAGCCGACAAACTGGGTCACCAGTATCAGCGGGCCCGGCGTGGTCTCGGCCATGGCGAGCCCGTCCAGCATTTCTCCGGGTTGCAACCACTGGTAATGCTCGACCCCTTGCTGGGCGACATAGGAGAGGACGGCGTAGGCGCCGCCAAAGGTGATCAATGCCATCTTTGCAAAGAACACGCTGATCTGGGCGAACACGTTATCAGGGCCCAGAAGCAGAACCAGGCCGCCCACGGTGCCCAGCCATAGCAGCAGACAGGTGATCGCGGCGGTGCGCGTACCCGGGCGTACGGTCACTGGCGCCAGGGGCACCTCGGCGCTGGTGTCAGCCGGGCTGAAAAAACGGGCGCCGACATAGCCGATCAGGCCGGCGCCGATGACCACCAGGGGAAAGGGCAGACTGAACACGAACAGGGCGGTAAAGGCCGCCAACGCGAGCAGCGGCTTGAGCAGGCCCTGCAGGGCGCGGCCGGCAATACGCAGCAATGCCTGGGCAACAATGGCCAGTACGGCCGCCTTGAGCCCGAAGAACAGGCCTTCCACCACGGCCAGGTCGCCCAGCAGCACGTACAGCCAGGAGAGGGCGAGAATGGCCACAGCGCCGGGCAGAATGAACAGCAGGCCCGCCACCAGGCCGCCGCGCACGCCGTGCAGCAACCAGCCCACATAGGTGGCCAGCTGCTGCGCCTCCGGGCCCGGCAGCAGCATGCAGTAGTTCAGTGCATGCAGGAAGCGAGCTTCGTCCACCCAGCCCTTTTCTTCCACCAGGATGCGATGCATCAGCGCAATCTGGCCGGCGGGCCCGCCAAAACTCAGCACGCCGATGCGCCACCAGACGCTGATCGCTTCGCCGAACGGGATGGTTGTCATTGAAATCCTTTTGATCGCGTCTGGCCATCGACGCCAGGAACCTGGCGTAGCTTTGCGCCGTTTGTAGCACAGATGGATGACAAGCACAGCAGGCGGTTAAAAGCGGTGCTGGACCTGACAGGCTACCGGCGAGGGTCTACGCTGAATTCAAACCAATTGTAAACGGAGGGCCTAGCATGGCAGTTACAGCGACAGATCCGATCAAGATACTATTCGCGATTCTTTTGCCGCCCCTTGGCGTATTCCTTGAGGTCGGTTTCAAAGGGCACTTCTGGCTGAACATTCTGTTGACGCTGTTTGGCTTCATTCCGGGCATCATCCATGCGCTCTATGTGATTCTCAAGCACTGAGCAGCGACCCCCTGACATGAAAAACCCGGCCTGAGCCGGGTTTTTTTGTGCCGCTGATCAGCAGCCGTAGCGTGCCTTGAATTCGCGGCGGCGACGATGCAGGACCGGCTCGGTGTAGCCGTTGGGCTGAACCGTGCCCTCTACGCAAAGCTCGACGGCAGCCTGGAATGCGATGCTGTCATCGAAGTCCGGGGCCATCGGCTTGTAGGACGGATCATGCTCGTTCTGCCGATCGACTACCCCAGCCATGCGCTTCATGGTTTCCATCACCTGCTCCTCGGAGCAGATGCCGTGGCGCAGCCAGTTGGCGATGTGCTGGCTGGAGATACGCAGCGTCGCGCGGTCTTCCATCAGGCCGACATCGTTGATGTCCGGCACCTTGGAGCAGCCGACGCCCTGGTCGATCCAGCGTACCACGTAGCCGAGGATGCCCTGGGCGTTGTTGTCCAGCTCCTGCTGCACTTCTGCGGCGGACCAGTCGGTCTTCTCCGCCAGTGGGATGGTCAGGATGTCGTCAACCGATGCCGGCGCACGCTTGGCCAGCTCGTCCTGACGTTCGGCAACATTGACCTTGTGGTAGTGCAGCGCGTGCAGCGTGGCTGCGGTCGGCGAGGGTACCCAGGCGGTGTTGGCGCCGGCCAGCGGGTGACCGATCTTCTGTTCGATCATCGCAGCCATCAGGTCGGGCATGGCCCACATGCCCTTGCCGATCTGTGCGCGGCCCTTGAGGCCAGTGGCCAGACCGATGTCGACGTTGCTGTTCTCGTAGGCAGCAATCCACTTGGCGCCCTTGATCTCGCCCTTGCGGATGAATGCGCCGGCTTCCATCGAGGTGTGGATCTCGTCACCGGTGCGGTCCAGAAAGCCGGTGTTGATGAACGCGACACGCTCACTGGCAGCCTTGATGCAGGCCTTGAGGTTGATCGTGGTGCGACGCTCCTCGTCCATGATCCCGACTTTCAGGGTGTTGCGCTGCATGCCCAGCAGGTCTTCCACACGGCCAAACAGCTCGGTGGTGAAGGCCACTTCCTCGGGGCCATGCATCTTCGGCTTGACGATGTAGACCGAGCCGGTGCGGGTGTTCTTGCGCGTGGTATTGCCATTGAGGTTGTGCAGTGCGATCAGGCTGGTCACTGCGCCGTCCATGATGCCTTCGGGCACTTCATTGCCGTCCTTGTCGAGGATGGCATTGTTGGTCATCAGATGACCGACATTGCGCACGAACAGCAGGGAGCGGCCATGCAGCGTCAGGCTCGAACCGTCCGGACGGGTATACTCTCGATCGGGGTTCATGGTGCGGGTAAAGTTGCTGCCACCCTTGGCAACGCTCTCTGCCAGGTCGCCTTTCATCAGACCCAGCCAGTTGCTGTAGACCACGGTCTTGTCTTCGGCGTCTACGGCTGCAACCGAGTCCTCGCAGTCCATGATGGTGGTCAGGGCGGACTCCATCAGCACGTCCTTGACGCCAGCGGCATCGGTCTGGCCGACGTTGCTGGTGGGATCGATCTGGATCTCGAAGTGCAGGCCATTGTGCTTGAGCAATACACCCTGGGGCTGGTCAGTCTGGCCGGTGTAACCGATCAACTGGGCAGTGTCCTTGAGCCCGGTGCGAGTGCCGTTCTGCAGGGTTACCGACAGTTTGCCGTCCTGGATGACATAGCTGACCGAGTCCTTGTGGGAACCTTCGGCCAACGGTGCTGCCTCATCAAGGAAGGCGCGGGCAAAGGCGATCACCTTGTTGCCACGGATCTCGTTGTAGCCGGGGCCCTTGGTGGCGCCGTCGGCTTCGGAGATGGCATCGGTGCCGTAGAGAGCATCGTAGAGCGAACCCCAGCGCGCATTAGCGGCATTCAGCGCGAAACGGGCATTCATGACCGGCACGACCAGCTGAGGACCAGCCATGGTGGCGATCTCTTCATCGACATTGCTGGTGGTGGCCTGGAAGTCGTCCGGCTCGGGCAGCAGATAGCCGATTTCCTGCAGGAACGCCTTGTAGGCTGCTGCGTCGTGGGGCTGGCCGGCACGCTTCTGATGCCAGGCGTCAATCTGTGCCTGCAGGTCGTCACGCTTGGCGAGCAGGGCCTTGTTCTTCGGTGCCAGATCATTGATCAGGGTTTCGAAACCGGACCAGAAGGACGCGGCATCGATGCCGGAGCCGGGTATGGCCTGCTGATTGATGAAGTCGTGAAGAACCTTGGCAACCTGGAGGCCGCCGACTTGGACGCGTTCAGTCATGGAAAACCCTCACTCTGCTGACAACCTGCGCGAACATGCACAGGATGTGGAATTTGGAGACGCAGCATCTTACACGATGATCGGTTG
>JAESUC010000202.1 GCA_016763285.1 Pseudomonas sp. | reverse complement strand
AGAGCAGCCCTATGCCGTGACCCGCAGCGGCATCATCAGCGAAATCCTGCACCAGTCGCGCCGTGAGGGCGTCATACCCCTCGGGGCGGCAGTGCCGTCGAGCCAGTATCTGCCCCTGCGTGCTCTGCATCAGCAGATGAGCAAGGTTACCCGATTTCACAGTCAGCGGGCCTATAGCTATATCTTCAGTCCGGGCTACGAGCCCCTCCGGCGGCAGATTGCCATTCGCATGCGCGATGCCGGCGCCATTGTTGATCCTGCCGATATCGTGATCACCAACGGTTGCGTCGAGGCGATCCAGTTGTGTCTGCGCAGCGTGACCAACCCGGGTGACCTGATTGCAACCGAGGCACCCAGTTACTACGGCCTGGTTCAGCTGTGCGAGCTGTTGGGATTGAAAGTGATCGAGATTCCCACCGATCCAGACACCGGTTTGAGCCTTGAGTCCCTGGAAAAGGCAGCGAACAAATGGCCGATCAAGGCCCTGGTGCTTACCGCACGTGCCGGTAATCCGATGGGGGCCACCATGCCTGAAGACAGACAGCGCAAGCTGGTGGCGATGATGGCCCAGCGCGGACTGCCGATCATCGAAGACGATATCTATGGGGAGCTGATGTTCGAGCCAGGGCGTTCCAAGGCGCTCAAGGCGTTCGACTGCTCCGACACCGTGATGTATTGCTCGAGCTTCTCCAAGACCATCTCTCCAGGGGTGCGAACGGGATGGGTCATAGCGGGCCGGCACCAGAACGGAATCGAGAAGCTGCAGACCTTTACTACGCTTTCGGCCTGCAGCGTCAGTCAGATGTCGGTGGCGGCCTACCTGGAGAACGGTGGCTATGACCGGCATCTGCGCTATCTGCGCCAGGAATACCGCAAGAATCTGAGCAGTTTTCAGTTGGCGGTGCAGCAGTACTTCCCCGAGGGTACGCAGATCACCCGGCCAGCCGGTGGCTTCATTCTATGGATCAGTTTGCCGGGAGGGATCGATGCCCAGCGGCTGTTCGAGCAGGCCCTGGAGCACAATATCAGTATTGCCCCTGGCGCCGTGTTCAGCCACTCGGAACAATTCAACCACTGTCTGCGGCTTAACTGTGGTGTGCCGTGGAACAGGGAGACGGAAAGGGCGGTGATGACTCTTGGCGTACTCGCCAAGGGATTGCTCAGTAAGATCAATGCGTTGGAAGATGTAGGTGAGGAAGTGGCTTAGGTTACTCCAGCGATATGCGAGTACGCTGGACCCTTCCCGGCGGGGCCGCCGGTCCTACCGTGTAGCTCAGGCTATTGTGGAAACTCCGGCTGTGGGAGCGACGGCCCCGTAGCGAAGGCCCGGCAGGCCGCACTGGTATTCCAGGGGCGGGGACGCGGAATCTGGTGTGAAAGCAGAGTGGGTGCCAGGCGGCGGGGCCGCCGGTCCTACCCTGTAGCTCAGGCTATTGTGGAAACTCCGGCTGTGGGAGCGACGGCCCCGTCGCGAAGGGCTACCTGGCTGCCAGAACGGCCCTTGCCACCCTCGATCCATTTTCCCGACCCAGCACCTGGCTGATGCGCGCGCCGGCATCGACCAGCAGATCGAGATCGATTCCCGTCTCGATGCCCATCCCATTGAGCAGGTAAAGCACGTCCTCGGTGGCGACATTGCCGGTGGCGCCCTTGGCATAGGGGCAGCCGCCGAGGCCGGCGACCGAGCTGTCGAACACGCTGACACCCTCGAGCAGACTGGCGTAGATGTTGGCCAGTGCCTGGCCGTAGGTATCATGAAAATGCCCGGCCAGTTGCTCGCGCGGGACGTACCTGGCTACTGCTTCGATCAGGGCACGGGTTGCACTCGGTGTGCCGGTGCCGATGGTGTCGCCAAGGGATACCTCGTAGCAACCCATAGTGTGCAGTTCGCGGGCAACGCTGGCGACCTGGTCCACGGGCACATCGCCCTGGTAAGGGCAGCCGAGCACGCAGGAGATATACCCGCGTACTTTTACATCCGCTTTTTGTGCGGCTTCCAGCACAGGAGCGAAACGTTCGATGCTCTCGGCAATCGAGCAATTGATATTGCGCTGCGAGAACGCCTCGGACGCTGCGGCGAACACCGCCACCTCCCTCACTCCAGCCTCTAGCGCGGCTTCCAGGCCCTTCATGTTCGGTGTAAGGGCGGAATAACTTACGCCGGGGTGCTGCTTGATCGCGGCAAATACCTCAGCCGATCCAGCCATCTGTGGCACCCACTTAGGCGAAACAAAGCTGCCGACTTCGATATGACGCAGACCGGCAGCGCTCAGGTCGTCGACCAGTTGCACCTTGTCAGTCACGGCGATTGGTCGGGATTCATTCTGCAGGCCGTCACGCGGGCCAACATCGACCAGACGTACCGTTTGCGGGATGTTCATGGGGTTTCCTCCAGTTCGACCAGCAAGACTCCTTCGCTGACCAGCTCACCCTCGCTACAAAAGATTGCGGTGACGGTACCGGCATGGGGCGCGCGGATGCTGTGTTCCATTTTCATCGCTTCGACCACCAGCAGCGCCGCGCCGGCCTCCACCTGCTCACCGGTGTTGACCAGCAAGCGCACAATGCTACCGTTCATGGGGGCATGCAGACCACCGGCAAGTTGCTGGGCCTGGTCCACGCGACTGATGGGATCAACCTTTTTGACTTGCAACCACTCGTTCTGCCATTGCAGGAATAGTGACTGGCCGCGAACAACGATTGCATGGCGCTGCAAAACACCATCATGGATAACGGTCAGTTGACCACCGGCCGCATCGAAGCTGCTGCCGCTGACGTTGACGTTATTCAGCTGACGCTCAGCGTTACCGCATTGCAGGTGCAGTCTGCTGGTGGCGGGTAACCCGCTGCGCCATCCCCTGGATAACTTGCTCCAGGGCGACTGGGGGTCGTCCGGGCGCTGTACCGGAGGTAGGCAAAGTAGCCAGGCGGCGCCAGCCAGTTGCCAGAAATTTTCACTCAGCTCAGCCTTTGCCGGCAGTAGCTGTTCGGCATGGCGGGGAATGAATCCGGTATCCAGTTCTGCGTTGGCAAAGGCAGGGTGATCGATGATGCGACCAAGGAACGTCAGATTGGTCTGTACGCCAGCAATGGCGGTTTCACGGAGCATTGCCAACAGATTGAGCCGCGCAGCTTCGCGGGTTTCGCCCCAGGCGATGACCTTGGCCAGCATTGGATCGTAAAAGGGTGATACTTCGTCGCCCTCACTGATACCCCCGTCCAGCCGTCTACCCGCAGCCGGCTGTGATTCGCGGTATAGCTCAAGGGTGCCACTGGCCGGCAGGAAATCATTCAGCGGATCTTCCGCATACAGGCGGGCCTCTATCGCATGCCCCTGTAATGGAACCTCATGCTGCTGCATGGGCAATGGCTGGCCCTGGGCAATGCGCAACTGCCAGGCCACCAGATCCTGGCCGGTGATGGCCTCGGTAACCGGATGCTCGACCTGCAGCCGGGTATTCATTTCCATGAAGTAGAAACGTTCCTGCTCATCAAGCAGAAATTCGACCGTGCCGGCCCCGACATAGTCGATTGCCATCGCAGCCTGCACTGCCGCCTCGCCCATTGCCTTGCGCAGTGTTGCTGACAGGCCCGGGGCGGGGGCTTCTTCGATTACCTTCTGGTGCCGGCGCTGGATCGAGCAGTCGCGCTCGTTCAGATGAATGCAACTGCCTTGCTGGTCGGCAAACACCTGGATTTCGATATGCCGCGGCTTGCCCAGATAGCGCTCGACCAGCATGCGACTATCGCCAAAGGCGGATTTGGCCTCCCGCTGGGCGGATTCCAGTGCTTCGGCCAGATCGGTCTCACGCTCGACCACCTTCATACCCTTGCCGCCACCGCCGGCTACGGCCTTGAGCAGAACCGGATAGCCGATGCGTTCGGCGGCTGTGCGGAAGGTAGCCAGGTCCTGCTCGGCGCCGTGATAACCCGGTACCAGAGGGACGCCAGCGGCCTCCATCAATGCCTTGGCGGCGGATTTGCTGCCCATGGCATCAATTGCACTGGCCGGCGGACCGATAAAGATCAGGCCCTCAGCGGCGCAGGCCCGGGCAAACTCGGCGTTTTCAGAGAGAAAACCGTAGCCGGGGTGAATCGCCTGCGCGCCGCTCTGTCTGGCCGCAGCCAGTACCAGATCGCTGCGCAGATAACTGTCCGCTGGCTTGGCACCGCCCAGGTTGATTGCCAGATCGGCCTCAAGCACATGTCGCGCCTGGCGGTCGATTTCGCTATGCACGGCCACGGTCCGGATGCCCATGGCTTTTGCAGTACGCATGATCCGGCAGGCGATTTCACCGCGATTGGCGACCAGCAGGCAGGTGATGGGGGAAGTTGAAATCTCGTGCGGCTTACCCATTTCAGTGCTCCTGCCAGGACGGCTTGCGCTTGTCGAGAAACGCGGTCAGACCTTCCTGGCCTTCAGGGCTTACCCGCACGCGGGCGATGGCAGCCTCGGTATAACGGCGCAGGGCAGGGGTCAGCTCGCCATGCCTGACCTCCTGCAGCAGCGCTTTGGTCGCGCGCATGGCAGCAGGCCCGTTTTGCAGTAGATTGTCGGTCCATTCGGTGATCGCCTGTTCCAGCTCATCGGCCGGGTAGCTGGCGGCAAGCAAACCGAGCCGCTGGGCCTCCCTGCCATCAAAGCGTTCCGCGGTCAGAGCAAAGCGCCGCGTGGCTCGCTCACCGATGGCCTTGACCACATAGGGACTGATGACCGCCGGCAGGATGCCGATGCGGACCTCGGAGAGGCTGAACAGGCAGTCCTCGGCGCCGATGGCCATGTCGCAGCAACTGATCAGGCCCAGGGCACCCCCGAACGCAGCGCCCTGGACGACCGCCAGGGTGGGCAGCTTGAGTT
>JAESUC010000201.1 GCA_016763285.1 Pseudomonas sp. | reverse complement strand
CGCCTGGGCCATGTCCGAGTCACCCAGCCTGAATTCCACCTGTTCCATGGGCAGGCCCATGGCCTCGGCGGCGATCTGGGTCATGACGGTGTAGGTGCCGGTGCCGATATCGGCAGTGGCGCTGCTGACGATCAACTTGCCATCCGGCGCCAGGCAGGCCTTGGCGCTGGCGGGCATCTGCAGGGCCTCCCAGACCCCGGTAGCCATACCCCAGCCGATCAGTTGGTTGCCCTTGCGCATGCTGCGCGGTGCCATGGACCGTTTGGCCCAGCCGAACCGCTCGGCGCCCTGGGCATAGCATTCACGCAGGGCCTTGCTGGAGTAGGGCTTGTCCTGATTGGCGTTACGTTCGGAGTAGTTCTTCAGGCGCAACTCGATCGGGTCCATGTTCAGGGCACAGGCCATCTCGTCCATGGCGCACTCCAGGGCATAGACGCCAATGGCTGCACCCGGCGCTCGCATGTCCAGGGGCGTATATACATCCAGAGGCACCAGCTGATAGTCCAGGCGTACATTGGGGCAGGTGTAGAGCATGCCGGACCACTCGACTTCGTGCTCGGTAAAGTCTTCGAACGAGGAGGTCTGGCCGATCGCCTGATGGGTTAGTGCCTGCAGCTGGCCGTCGCCCGATGCGCCAATGGCAATACGCTGAATCGTGCGTGGACGATAGCCGAAGGTGAACATCTGCTGACGTTTCAGCGTAACCCGTACCGATTGCTTGAGCTTGAGCGCGGCCATCACTGCCAGGGGTAGCTGATATTGCGGCCGCAGCCCGGAGCCAAACGCGCCGCCAACGAAGGGTGTGACGATGCGCACACGATCCTTCATGCCGAACACGTCTTCCACGTAGCGCATGCAGTTCTGGATGCCCTGGGTCTTGTCGTGGATTTCCAGCGTGCCATCGGGGTGGTAGTGCACGGTGGAGGCGTGGGGCTCCATCGGGTTGTGATGCTCGACCGGCGTTGTGTATTCCAGCGTCAGGCCATGTTCAGCTGCATCCAGGACAGAATCCACATCACCGCGCGCCGGGGGTAGCTCCGCCGGGGCGGGATGCATCCGATCCAGTGCGGCATGCAAATCTGTGCTGTGCGCTTCGGTCTCGTAGTCAACCTGCACCAGGCTGCCGGCGTAACGTGCCAGCTCCAGGTCCTCGGCGACGACCAGGGCGATGGGCTGACCGCTATACAGGATCCGGTCATTGAACAGGGGGCGAAACGGGGAACCGTCTGCCGCGTCATCGTCTTCGTACGGATCATCGTAGCTGGCGATGGGTGGTCGGTTGAGGTGGGTCAGTGCCAGTACGACGCCTGGCAAGGCCTCTGCAGCGCTGGTGTCGATACTGCGGATGCGTCCACGGGCGATGGTGCTGTTGACCACGCTGCCATAAAGCAGCCCGGGGATCTGGAATTCGCCAGCGTAGCGTGCCTGACCGGTGACCTTCAAAGGGCCGTCGACACGGCTGAGGGGCTTGCCCAGGGGAGAATTGACGGTCATTGGGCGTCTCCTGCGGCGGCTTCGCTCAAGGCCCGAACAATGGAGCGACGGGCCAGCTCGATCTTGAATGCGTTGTCATTGAATCCGCTTGCGCCTTCCAGCAGCACGTCTGCGGCCTGCTCGAAGCTTTCCGGCGTGGCCGGCTGGTCGGTCAGCAGCGCTTCTGCTGCGGGTTTGCGCCAGGGTTTGTGGGCAACCCCGCCAAGGGCGATGCGGGCGGCGTGGATGGTGCCGTCTTTCATTTCCAGCGCAGCGGCAACCGAGACCAGCGCAAAGGCATAGGATGCACGGTCGCGAACCTTGAGATAGGCGCTGTGGTCAGCGAAGGATTGCGCGGGCAACTCCAGTGCCGTTATCAACTCGCCGTCCTCGAGGTTGTTGTCCAGTTCCGGCGTATCGCCGGGCAGACGATGGAAGTCAGCGAACGGAATTCGCCGCTCGCCGCCGGCGCCCTGAACAATCACCATCGCTTCCAGTGCAGCCATGGCCACACACATATCCGAGGGGTGAACTGCAATGCATTCGGGGCTGTGGCCAAGAATCGCATGTATGCGGTTGAGTCCGTCACGGGCCGAACAGCCGGTGCCTGGCTCACGTTTGTTGCATGGCGTACCGGTGTCGTAGAAGTAATAGCAGCGCGTACGCTGCAACAGGTTGCCGCCAGTAGTGGCCATATTGCGGAGCTGCGGCGAGGCGCCGGCGAGAATGGCCTTGGCGAGCAGGGGATAGCGCTGCTCGATACGCGGATCCCAGGCCAGGTCGGAGTTGCTGACCAGCGCGCCGATGCGCAGACCACCCTCGGCGGTTTCTTCGATGTCATGTAACGGCAGGCGAGTAATGTCGATCAATCCGGCCGGCCGGGTCACGTTTTCCTTCATCAGGTCCAGCAGATTGGTACCGCCGGCTATATAGCGGCTGCCTGCGCTGAACAGACTGATGGCCTCGTCAATATCGCCGGGGCGGCTATAGGTGAAGGGATTCATGGAGTGCTCTCCTTGCCCAGTGCCTCACGTGTCTGCTCCGCGGCGTCATCGATAGCGGCGAGAATGTTCGGATAGGCGCCGCAGCGGCACAGGTTGCCACTCATCTGCTCACGCACGTCCTCTTTGCTCTGTGCGCGACCCTCGCCGATCATGCCAATCGCGGAGCAGATCTGCCCCGGGGTGCAGTAGCCGCATTGGTAGGCATCGTGCTCGACAAACGCAGCCTGCATAGGGTGCAGCTCGCCTCCGTTGGCCAGGCCCTCGACAGTGACTACCGACGCCCCATCCTGCATGACCGCCAGGGTCAGGCAGGAATTGATCCTCCGGCCGTTGAGCAGCACGGTACAGGCACCGCACTGGCCGTGATCACAGCCTTTTTTGGTGCCGGTCAGGCCAAGCTGCTCGCGTAGCAGGTCAAGAAGGGTGGTCCAGGGTTGGACTTCGAGTTCGCGGCGCTCGCCGTTGAGTTCAAGCGCTACAGTATGGGCTTCGGCGTGTATGCCGGTCCCGGGGTTGTTTGTGCTCATGCCTGCCTCTCGGCCAGTGGCCTGCCAGTCGATTGGAAACGGGCGCGAGCAACCATGCTTCGCGCCCGCTTTTCCCTGCGTGGCGGATCAGATTTCCTGGATATGGTCTACGTCGGTCTGGGGGATCTGATGCGTCCGGCCTGCTTCGTCTTCATAGCGGAGCATCTGGGTGTCTTCGTCTATCTCGGGCTTGTCTACCGCTTCCAGAACTCTGCCGTCGTTGGTCGTGATCAGATAATCATTGGCGCAACCAGACAGAGCCAGCACGCCGCAACCTACCACCAAAGCCATAATCCACTGTTTCATAAAGGTCTTTCCTTCCGGTTCAAATAGTGTGCAACGCAAGGTTGGACCCCCGGCAGGCGCAGATGTTCAAGGCATAAAAAAACCCCACCGAAGTGGGGTTTTCCTTTACAGGGTGACGCTTAGAGCTGAGCGACCGGGATGGACGCTGCGGCTTTCTGGTACGACTCGATCTCGTTGAAGTTCATGTAGCGGTAGATATCAGCAGACATGCTGTTGAGCTCAGCCGCGTAACCCATGTACTCCTCAACAGTCGGCAGACGACCCAGGATCGAAGCAACCGAAGCCAGCTCGGCAGAGGCCAGGAACACGTCAGCGCCATCACCCAGCCGGTTCGGGAAGTTCCGCGTGGAGGTGGAAACCACGGTGGACTTGGCAGCTACACGTGCCTGGTTACCCATGCACAGGGAACAGCCGGGCATTTCCATGCGTGCGCCAGCCTTGCCGTAGATGCCGTAGTAGCCTTCTTCGGTGAGCTGGAACTGGTCCATCTTGGTCGGCGGAGCCAGCCACAGACGGGTCGGCAGGGCACCCTTGTTCTTCTCGAGCAGCTTGCCGGCCGCGCGGAAGTGACCGATGTTGGTCATGCACGAACCGATGAACACTTCGTCGATCTTCTGGCCAGCAACCTGGGACAGCAGACGGGCGTCGTCCGGATCGTTCGGAGCGCAGAGAACCGGCTCTTTCACGTCGGCCAGATCGATCTCGATGATCGCAGCGTACTCGGCGTCCGGATCGGCCTTCATCAGCTTGGGATCGGCCAGCCATGCTTCCATGGCCTGGGCGCGACGCTCCAGGGTCCGCGGATCCTGATAGCCGTTGGCAATCATCCAGCGCAGCAGGACGATGTTGGACTTCAGGTACTCGGCAACCGACTCTTCGCTCAGGTTGATGGTACAACCGGCAGCGGAGCGCTCGGCAGAAGCATCAGACAGCTCGAACGCCTGTTCGGCAGTCAGGTGGTCCAGACCTTCGATCTCGAGAATACGGCCAGAGAAGATGTTCTTCTTGCCTTTCTTCTCGACGGTCAGGTGACCTTCCTGAATAGCGTAGTAGGGGATTGCATGCACCAGGTCACGTAGGGTGATACCGGGCTGCATTTCACCCTTGAAACGCACCAGAACGGATTCCGGCATGTCCAGCGGCATCACGCCGGTGGCAGCGGCAAAGGCTACCAGACCGGAACCGGCCGGGAAGGAAATGCCCATGGGGAAACGGGTGTGCGAGTCGCCACCGGTACCGACGGTGTCGGGCAGCAGCATGCGGTTCAGCCAGCTGTGGATGATGCCGTCACCCGGACGCAGGGCAACACCACCACGGTTGTGGATGAAGTCGGGCAGCGTGTGGTGCGTGGTCACGTCGATCGGCTTGGGGTAAGCCGCGGTGTGACAGAAGGACTGCATCACCAGGTCGGCGGAGAAGCCCAGGCAAGCCAGGTCCTTCAGCTCGTCACGGGTCATCGGGCCAGTCGTGTCCTGGGAGCCAACGGTGGTCATCTTTGGCTCGCAGTAAGTGCCGGGGCGTACGCCTTCGACATTGCAGGCCTTGCCGACCATCTTCTGCGCCAGGGTGAAGCCCTTGGTGCTGGCTGCCGGTACATCGGGCAGGCGGAACAGATCTGCAGCAGCCAGGCCCAGCTCGGCGCGAGCCTTGTCGGTCAGGCCGCGACCGATGATCAGTGGAATACGGCCACCGGCGCGGACTTCATCAAGCAGCACCTGGGTCTTCAGTTCGAAGGTGGTGATGACCTCGTCAGTACCGTGCTTGCAGACCTTGCCTTCATAGACGTACACGTCGATCACGTCGCCGGTGTTAATCTCGTTGACGTCGAACTCGATCGGCAGGGCGCCAGCGTCTTCCATGGTGTTGTAGAAGATCGGGGCAATCTTGTTACCGAAGCAGAAGCCGCCAGCGCGCTTGTTCGGCACGTAGGGGACGTCGTCACCGAAGAACCACAGAACCGAGTTGGTAGCTGACTTACGCGAAGAACCGGTACCGACCACGTCACCGACGTAGGCAACCGGGAAGCCTTTGGATTTGACCTCTTCGATCATCTTCAGCGGCCCGATGGTACCTGGCTCGTCCGGTACGATGCCGTCACGGGCCATTTTCAGCATGGCCAGCGCGTGCAGCGGGATATCAGGGCGCGACCAGGCATCAGGAGCAGGGGACAGGTCGTCGGTGTTGGTCTCGCCAGGCACCTTGAATACGCTCAGGCTGACTTTCTCGGGTACGGCGGGGCGGTTGGTGAACCACTCGCCATCGGCCCAGGACTGCAGCACTTCTTTCGCGTGTGCGTTGCCGTTCTTGGCGCGGTCGGCCACATCGTGGAAGGCATCGAACATCAGCAGGGTGTGCTTGAGTTCCTTGGCGGCTGCGGCAGCCAGCTCGTCGTTGTCGAGCAGCTCGACCATGGTGACGATGTTGTAGCCGCCCTGCATGGTGCCGAGCAGCTCGACAGCGCGCAGTTTGGTCAGCAGCGGAGAGGTGACTTCGCCCTTGGCCACGGCAGCCAGGAAGCCTGCCTTGACGTAGGCGGCTTCATCAACGCCCGGGGGTACGCGGTTGGTCAGCAGATCGAGCAGGAACTCTTCTTCGCCAGCCGGTGGATTTTTCAGCAGGTCAACCAGACCGGCGGTTTGTTCGGCATTCAGCGGCTGGGGCACGATGCCCTGGGCTGCGCGCTCTTCTACATGTTTGCGATAGGCTTCAAGCACAGTTATTACCCTCATCAGTCTGTTCTGCTTATGGCGGAACGGTCATCCTCACGGACCAGGGAAGCACTGAATAAGCATCTTGCGAAAAGGGAGTTATTCAGTGCTTCCCCTGCATGCCGGACTTAGGGCTGGGAGCGGGCGCGGCCTGTTGCTACTGGCGGGCAAGCTGGTAACGGATCACGCAGCCCTAACGGCGGGCCGATTCTACAGTAAGCGCGGGGTAAAGTTAAGCTTGAGGGCTCTGTGACCTTCGTAGCAGACAGATGCAAAATCCGCAGCGCGATGGGCTGGGGTCGGTGCAAGGACTGGTTTACCATGGCCTGCCACAGTGGAGCCTCCAATGACCGACACGCCCTATACCAGCAAAACCCCCTGCGTGGGACTCTGTTCGACTGTCTACGGGGATCTGGTGTGCCGGGGTTGCAAGCGCTTCAGTCACGAAATAATTGACTGGAATCGTTACCAGCACACTCAGAAGGCAGCCGTCTGGCGGCGTCTGGAACAGTTGCTGACACAGGTGGTCATGGCCAGAGTGGAGGTGGTTTCTGCGTTGCAGCT
>JAESUC010000200.1 GCA_016763285.1 Pseudomonas sp. | reverse complement strand
TTTTTGGCATAATGGCGCGCCCGCGCGCTGACCTGGCGTATTTTTGAAGAGCTGAGGCCGATCTGTCGGTCCCATGGAGATTTCGGCCCACGCCGAACGAGGATGAGGTTTGATGACGCACAGTAACCATACGGTTTATACCGACCTGAGTATTCCCCACCTCGTTGAGCTGGCAATTCAGCGTAACGAAGGTCAGCTTGCCGATAACGGCGCGCTGGTGGTCAAGACTGGCGAACGCACTGGTCGCTCGCCCATGGATCGCTTCATTGTCGAAGAGCCTTCGACCCGTGATTCGATCGCCTGGGGACCGATCAACCGGCCCTTCCCGGCGGACAAGTTCGACGCCCTGTGGAAGCGGGTAGCGGGTTACCTTGCCGAACGCACCAGTTTTGTCTCCCATGTGCACGTGGGCGCCGATCCGGACCATTACCTGCCCGTGGTCATGGCCACCGAAACAGCCTGGCACAACCTGTTCGGCCGGACCCTGTTCATCAACCCGGAAACCTTCAATCCGGCCGCCAAGGACCGCTGGCACATCATCAACGCGCCGCACTTCGTCTGCGAGCCCGAGCGTGATGGCACCAACAGCAACGGCTGTGTGATCATCAACTTCGCCGAGCGCAAGGTGCTGCTGGCAGGCATGCAATACGCCGGCGAGATGAAGAAGGCCATGTTCTCGGTGCAGAACTTCCTGCTGCCGGCCAAGGACGTACTGCCCATGCACTGCGCCGCCAACGTCGGCGACGAGGGTGACACCACCCTGTTCTTCGGTCTCTCCGGTACCGGCAAGACCACGCTGTCCGCTGACCCGGCGCGTAACCTGATCGGTGATGACGAGCACGGCTGGGCGACCGGCAGCGTGTTCAACATCGAGGGCGGTTGCTACGCCAAGTGCATCGACCTGTCGGAAAAGAACGAGCCGGTGATCTGGAAGGCCATCAAGTTCGGCTCCATCATCGAGAACGTGGTGATCGATCCGCAGAGTCGTACGGCCGATTACGCCGACGTCAGCCTGACCCAGAACACCCGGGTGGCCTACCCGCTGGAGCACGTCGAGAAGCGCGTGGAAGCCAACCGAGCCGGTGAGCCCAACGCCATCATCTTCCTCACCTGCGACCTGACCGGCGTATTGCCTCCGGTGTCGATCCTCAACAACGAGCAGGCCGCCTATCACTTCCTGTCCGGTTATACCGCGCTGGTCGGTTCAACCGAAATGGGCTCCGGTGACGGTATCAAGTCGACCTTCTCGACCTGCTTCGGTGCGCCGTTCTTCCCGCGTCCGGCGGGTGAATACGCCGAGCTGCTGATCAAGCGCATCAATGCGTTCGGCAGCAAGGTCTATCTGGTCAACACCGGCTGGACCGGTGGCAGCTACGGTACCGGCAAGCGCTTCAGCATCCCGACTACCCGTGCGATCATCGCTGCGGTGCAGTCTGGTGCACTGATCGGTACCGAGACCCAGCACGTACCGGTAATCAATCTGGATGTGCCCACCTCGGTGCCGGGTGTCGATACCCAGCTGTTGAATCCGCGCAATACCTGGAGCGATCCGGCCGAATATGACGCCGCCGCCCAGGCGCTGGCCAAGCTGTTCGTCGAGAACTTCAAGAAGTTCGAGGTAGCGCCCGAGATCGTTCAGGCAGGGCCACAGCTCTAAGGCGTCTCACGCTGCGCTGCACTGCAACAGGAAGCCCGCCAATGGCGGGCTTTTTTGTGGGCTCTGGGTGGCCTCAGGGACGCTCGCAGTGTTCCTTCGGGTCGCACGCCGGCAGTCCCGCCAGGGTTTGCCGGCCCTGGCGGGAGCGCTTTGTGAAGATAGTGTCTAAGACAGCGTTTTTAGGGTTGACAGGCTGACTGCGCCCGGTAAAATGGCGCGCCTTGGCAGGGGATATGTAACGAGAGTTACCGGCCCGGCCAGGATGTTTTAGGTAATTCCGCGATAGCTCAGTTGGTAGAGCAAATGACTGTTAATCATTGGGTCCCAGGTTCGAGTCCTGGTCGCGGAGCCACCTAGAACCGAATCGGGGTATAGCGCAGCCTGGTAGCGCGCCTGCTTTGGGAGCAGGATGTCGAGAGTTCGAATCCCTCTACCCCGACCATTTTTTCTGAATCTGCCGCTCGGCATATTCTTTGAGCATAGGGTCGTTAGCTCAGTTGGTAGAGCAGTTGGCTTTTAACCAATTGGTCGTAGGTTCGAATCCTACACGACCCACCACTCACTCTCTTTCTCTCCTGCTGATTTCACTGCCTCGTGGCAGCCTGTACGCCTGCTCGGACTGGTTTCGGACGCCTTTTGCGCGTCGGCGAAGGCATGGCCGTGGTGTGCGGTCATGCCTTGCGGATTCCCGATTCAGTGCAGTTTGAGTCTCGGCGCAGTGCTGCTGCCGACGCGGTCGCTGAGCATCAGCATGAGGGTGCGCGGGACGCCGTACAGGGCCATCTGGTGCATCCGGTAGAGCGATACGTAGAACCAGCGAGCCAGCTTGCCCTCCAGCATCACATTGCCGGTCAGATTGCCCATCAGGTTGCCCACCGCACTGAAAGTCGACAGCGAGATCAGTGAGCCATAGTCCCGGTAGACATACTCCTGCAGCGGTTTGCCTTCCAGCAGACGCTTGATGTTCCTTGCCAGCAGTGTCGCCTGTTGGTGGGCAGCCTGCGCGCGCGGGGGCACGGTCTTGCCCTCCTCTCCGGTGGGGCAGGCTGCACAGTCGCCAAAGGCAAAAATCCGTTCATCCGCTGTGGTCTGCAGCGTGGTATGTACCACGACCTGGTTGATCCGGTTGGTCTCCAGTCCCAGGTTGGCGAGAAAGCCCGGTGCCCGGATGCCCGCCGCCCAGACCTTCAGGGACGCCGCGATCTGTTCGCCATTGGCCAGCAGCAAACCCTCGGCCGTGACGGCCTTGACCGGTGAGCCGGTGTGCAAATGCACGCCGAGTTTCTTCAGGGTGTCGGTGACCGGCTCGCTGATCCGCTCCGGCAGCGCCGGCAATACCCGGCCACTGGCCTCGACCAGATTGATATGCAGGTCTTCGGGGCGTATCCGGTTCAACCCGTATGCCTGCAGCAGACGGGCAGCGTGGTGCAGTTCGGCGGCAAGCTCGACGCCCGTGGCGCCGGCGCCAATGATCGCCACATTGATTTTTTCGCTGATCTGGCCTTCGCTGCTGGCCTGGGCTTTCATGTACTGGTTCAGCAGCATGCGGTGGAAACGTTCCGCCTGCTCGCGGGTATCCAGGAACAGGCAATGTTCCGCCGCACCCTGGGTATTGAAATCATTGGTATTGCTGCCGACCGCGAGCACCAGGTAGTCATAGGCTATTTCCCGTTGCGGGATCAGTTCCTCGCCGTGCTCGTCCTTGATGGCATCCAGGCGGATAACACGCTGGTCGCGATCCAGTCCGCTCATGGCGCCGAGCTGAAACTGGAAATGGTTCCATTTTGCCTGGGCCACGTAGTTGAGTTCGTCGCCACTGGAGTCCAGGGAGCCGGCCGCTACCTCATGCAGGAGGGGCTTCCAGATATGGGTCATGTTGGCATCGACCAGCGTGATCAGCGCCTTTTTCGACTTTCCCAGGCTGCGGCCCAGGCGGGTGGCCAGCTCAAGGCCACCGGCCCCGCCACCCACCACAAGGATACGCGGGATTGATTCGGATATTGCTGCATTGGACATGGAGGAGACTCGACACAAAGAATGATCTGGTCGGTCAAGCAGGGCGCGTTCAGATCACCACGAAAGAGGCGAGCAGGCGTGCGAGCAGCCCCATGCCTACAACGGAACCAAATATGACTCCGAGTAGCAGCCAGACGTTGAACGGTCGTCGCTCGACCCGGTTGGCCGGTTGGTTGAGATACGCGTCGACGCGTTCCTGGTCTTCGGGGTAGAGGCGGCTGGGCATGCTGACACCTTTGGCGTGTGCGCAGTGGAGGCTGCGCGGGCTGGCTTGACTCAATAACGCCATTCTAGTCCGTGTCGCGGCAGATTGCACCCGGCTGTCTGGAACTGGCGTGAGTACCGGCGTGAGTATTGCCTGATGTGAACTTGGCCCCTCGCAGCGGTGAGACTCCGGGTGCATGATGGTATGCTCCGGATGTTGACAACATGAGGTCGCCGCATGCTCGCTGCTACGCTCCTTACCCCGCTGCAGTTGGTGTTGGGCGCCGTTATCTTCGGATCGGCGGCGCTCTGGGCACTCGCGCGGGTTTCCTGGATCGAACTGCTGGCGGACAATCGTCGCCAGCACCTGTTCTTTGGCAGCGTCTTCCTGCTGTTTGTGCTCTGGCTGGTGCGGCGTGACTTCGACAGCGGCATCACCTTCCATTTTCTCGGGCTGACCGCAGTGACGCTCCTGCTTGACTGGCCGCTGGCGGTGCTGGCCGGCAGTCTGGCGCAACTTGGCCTGATCGCGCTGGGTCTGGACGACGCCGAGGCCTTTGGCGTCGACGGGCTGCTGCGCATTCTGGTTCCGGTGCTGGTGACGGTGCTGATCAGCCGTGGGCTCGAACGTCTCAAGCCCCGTAATCTGTTCGCCTACATATTCGTCAGCGGTTTTTTCGCGGCTGCAGTGGCTGCGGCGGCCACCATTGCGCTGGGAATGGGCTTGCTGGCCTGGTCGGGGCAGATGACCGCACCCTCAAGTGTGACCGAGGTGCTCGGATACCTGCTCCTGGTCGCCTTTCCCGAGGCCTTCATCAACGGCACGGCCATCAGCGCGCTGGTGGTGTTCTGCCCCGACTGGCTGGAGACCTTCGATACCGACCGCTACCTGCAGGAACCCTTCGACGAAAAGTGAGGGAACCTGAGCCAGGTCAATGCCCTGCGGCTGCGAGCGTGCTGCAATAGCGTTTTCTGCATTGGAGGGATAGTGAGATGTCTGTCTACAAACTGGCCGAGAAAATCATCAGCGAAGGGCTCGAACAGGCCGGTCAGGCCGGCTACGAGGAGCAGGCGCTGGCCCGCGCCCTGATGACCGAGGTGCTCAACATCTACAAGCGTGAACGCAGCCTGGCGGACATTGCCCACGAGCTGAATTTCCTCGCCGACAATCTCGACGAGGATACCGACTACGCCTTCATGCGTCCCTGAGGTGGCATCGGGGTTTCCGCCCGACCGACGTCAGGGCATGGTGACCTCGATGGTACCTTGAGCATTCAGGGTGACGTCGGCCTGGCCGCCTTCTACCGACATGGAGGCGGATTCGCTGTCAGCCATGCTGGCGAGCTTGGCGCCGCGATAGGCCATCGGTTGCATGAACTGCGTATCAAGATTCAGGTTGACCACCCGGTAACCCTTGCCACCGAGACTTTTTGCCGCAATATCGGCGCGCGTCTGGAATGCAGCGATGGCTTCACGCATCAGCTCGTTCTCGGTCTCCTGGCGTGCCGCCGGAGAAAGGCTGAAACGCATGTCAGCCAGGCTTAGCCGGTCCATCAGCTGCCCGGTCAGTGTCGACAGGGCGGCGAAGTCGGTGCTTTCCAGCACGATCTCCCCCCGCTCGCGCCAGGCGACAATGTTCTCGCGCTTTTCGTCGTAGACCGGTTCACTGCTGCGCGGACCACTGGACACCTTGACGTCGCTGACCTGGCGAGCCGTTGCCAGGCTGTCGTTCAGGCGCTCGGTGATACGTCTGGCCAGCTCGCCCGCGTCCTTGCCCTGATCCTCGACATACATCCGCACCGTCAGAATGTCGTGACTGACGGCCTGCTGGACCTGGGCGCGCAGTGAGACCTGGTTGTACTGCTGGTCGGCGGCAGCGACCTGGCCGGCACTCAGCGCGCAGGCAGTGAGGAGTAATGCATTGAACAGTGGCAGATGGCGCATGGAATGATTCCTCTGTGGGCAATAACAAGGGAGTGTAGCCACTTCTCGGCGCCAGTGCCGCAACATCTGTACAATGCCCTGCGCTACAAGAGGGCGTGTTTTTGTGCGACGCTGTGTCGCATCCGCCAGGACATCCGTTGTCTGGCTGCCGACCTATACTCGGAGGCTTTTCCTTTGGTGCGACGGGCTGTCATGGGCTTCAATATCCTGGCGTTATCTCCGACCCGACAGAATCTCTGGCGGCTCATTCTGATTCGGCTGCTGGTTCTGCTCGCGCAGAGCATGTCGGTAATGGGTGCCTACCTCAGTGGCTGGTTCCC
>JAESUC010000199.1 GCA_016763285.1 Pseudomonas sp. | reverse complement strand
GGGGGAGTATCCGAAATCCATAGTTACGTGCCTTTTCTGGTGACGAAGTGTTAGCGACATCAACGATGCTAGATGACGCGAATCGATTTATCTAACCTATTTTCCGCGTGTATAAACATCCATAAGCAATATATACTTCGCTTATGATGCCTCGGTGATGTCTCGCCTTGAGTCACTCCGTACCAAGCCCTACGAAGGAAAGGATGATGTTGCGATGAACCTCAGTAAAGTCGACTTGAACCTGTTCATTGTGTTCGATGCCATTTATACCGAAGCCAACCTGACCCGTGCCGGCCAGATAGTGGGTATCACCCAGCCCGCCGTCAGCAACGCCCTGGCCCGTCTGCGTGAAACCTTCAATGACCCGCTGTTCGTCCGGACCGCGCAGGGCATGGTCCCTACGCCCATGGCGCAGAATATCATTACCCCCGTGCGCCACGCCCTGCAACTGCTGCGCGTATCGGTACAGGAAAGCCGCAGCTTCAATCCCGACGAGGCCACCAAGACCTATCGGATCAGCATGACCGATCTCTCCGAGGCGGTCATCCTGCCGGGCCTGGCTTCGCGGATCCGCCGCCTGGCCGTGAATATCAATATCGACAGCTTCCTGACCAAGCGCCGTGAAACCACCAAGGAGCTGGCCGCAGGTCGCCTGGACTTTGCCATTGATGCACCCCTCAACACTGACACCCAGGTTCGCCATGTGAAGCTGTTTGGTGACCGTTACGTGTGTGTCATGCGCAAGGACCATCCACTGGCCAGCAAGAGCAAACTCACCCTGGATGATTACCTGGCGCAATCGCATATCCATATCTCCAGTCGTCGCAATGGCCTTGGCCACGTCGATCTGGCACTGGGCAAGATCGGTATCCAGCGTCGGGTGGTGCTGCGCTCACAGCACTACCAGATGGCACCTCTGGTGCTGGACTCGACCGACATGGTCATGACCGTGCCGGAACGGTTTGCTCGCCGGCACCAGCTGCACTACTTCGATCTGCCGATCGACGATGTGCCGCCCATCGAAACGCACCTGTTCTGGCATGAAAGTACCGACCAGGACCCGGCAAACCGCTGGATGCGCGAGCAGATCATCGAACTGTCGCAGCAGCTCGAGCGCAAGATGAACAAAGAGCGCGATGCCGCAGCGCTGAGCCCGGCCAACTAGGTCTCCCGTCCCTGCCCTGGCGTTCTTTGCCGGGGCGGTTCGTTCCCCTCCCCGCAACGATTAACCAGTCATTGACAGTATCCGCTTGCCGCTTTACGTTAACGTAAAGGTCAAAGACAGGATCCATCATGCAGTCCCCTACCTATTCCATATCCGACCTCGCTCGTGAACTGGATATCACCACCCGTGCCATTCGTTTCTACGAAGAACAGGGCCTGCTCAGCCCGGAGCGCCGCGGTCAGGAACGTATCTATTCGGCACGAGACAAGGTCAGTCTCAAGCTTATTCTGCGCGGCAAGCGAATCGGCTTTTCCCTGGCCGAGTGCCGCGAGCTGATCAGTCTGTACGACCCCATGGGCGGCAACCAGAAACAGCTCACTACCATGCTGGGCAAGATTGCCGAGCGACGTGCGCAGCTCGAGCAGCAGATCCTGGACATCCAGCAGATGCAGATCGAACTGGATACAGCAGAGGAGCGCTGCCACGCTGCGCTGGCCAGAACTCAATCGGGACGCCCTGTCGGCGCCTGATCATCGACTACAAGAACAACAGGTGATGACATGCATTACACCTCTCTGAACTTCGCTCTGGGCGAAACCATCGACATGCTGCGTGAGCAGGTTCACTCTTTCAGCGCCGCCGAAATCGCGCCTCGGGCCGCTGCCATCGACAGCGACAATCAGTTCCCCAATGAGCTCTGGCCGCGATTTGGCGAACTCGGCCTGCTGGGCGTCACCGTCCCTGAGGAACAGGGCGGCGCCGGGCTTGGCTACCTCGCCCACGTGGTGGCTATCGAAGAGATCAGCCGCGCCTCTGCATCGGTAGGCCTGTCCTATGGCGCGCATTCGAATCTGTGCGTCAACCAGATCAACCGCAACGGCACGGCCGAACAAAAGGCCAAGTACCTGCCGAAGCTGATTAGCGGCGAGCACATAGGCGCACTGGCCATGAGCGAGCCCAACGCCGGCTCCGATGTGGTCAGCATGAAGCTGCGGGCCGAGAAGCGCGGTGACCACTATGTGCTCAATGGCACCAAGATGTGGATCACCAACGGCCCCGATGCCCACGTCTATGTGATCTATGCCAAGACCGAACCGGAAAAGGGCCCCCATGGCATCACCGCATTCATTGTCGAGCGCGACTGGGAAGGCTTTTCCCGCGGGCCGAAGCTGGACAAGCTGGGCATGCGTGGCTCCAATACCTGCGAACTGATCTTCGACAATGTGGAAGTGCCTGCTGAGAACGTACTCGGCGGTCTCAATTCCGGGGTCAAAGTATTGATGAGCGGTCTGGACTTCGAACGCGTGGTACTGGCCGGCGGCCCGGTGGGCATCATGCAGGCCTGCCTGGATCAGGTCGTGCCCTATATTCACGACCGCAAACAATTCGGTCAGAGCATTGGCGAGTTCCAGCTGATCCAGGGCAAGGTGGCCGACATGTACACCCAGCTCAACGCCAGCCGTGCCTACCTCTATGCCGTCGCGCAGGCCTGCGACCGCGGTGAAGCTACCCGCAAGGATGCCGCCGGCGTGATCCTCTACACCGCCGAACGCGCGACCCAGATGGCACTGGATGCCATCCAGATCCTGGGCGGCAACGGCTATATCAATGATTACCCTACCGGCCGATTGCTGCGCGACGCCAAGCTCTATGAAATTGGTGCGGGTACCAGCGAAATCCGCAGGATGCTGATCGGGCGGGAGCTGTTCAATGAAACGCGGTAAACAAGCTCGAAGCTTGAAGCTGAAAGCTCGAAGCAGCGCAGGGTTTACTTCCAGCTTCCAGCTTCTCGCTTCAAGCCAAGGGGGTACACGATGGGTATTCTGAGTTCACAGATCCATACCGGCTCCCCCGACTTCATCACCAACACCAACGCCATGCGCCAACTGGTCGATGAGCTGCAACAACTGCTGAGACAAATCAGCCAGGGCGGCGGTGAGAAGGCGCAGGAGCGGCATCTGTCGCGGGGCAAGCTGTTGCCGCGCCAGCGTATCGACGCCCTGCTCGATCCTGGCTCGGCCTTTCTGGAAGTCGGTCAGCTTACAGCCCACGAGGTGTACGGCGAGGATGTTCCGGCAGGCGGGTTGATTGCCGGTATTGGCCGCGTCGAGGGTGTGGAATGCATGATTGTCGCCAACGATGCGACGGTCAAAGGCGGCTCCTATTATCCGCTGACGGTGAAGAAGCATCTGCGCGCCCAGACGATTGCCGAGCAGAACCGCTTGCCGTGCATCTATCTGGTCGACTCCGGCGGGGCCAACCTGCCTCGCCAGGACGAGGTATTTCCCGATCGCGAGCACTTTGGCCGGATCTTCTACAACCAGGCGAACATGAGTGCCAGGGGTATTCCGCAGATTGCCGTGGTCATGGGGTCCTGTACCGCCGGCGGCGCCTATGTGCCGGCAATGGCCGATGAAGCCATCATGGTGCGCGAGCAGGCGACCATCTTTCTCGCCGGCCCGCCCCTGGTCAAGGCGGCTACCGGTGAGGTCGTCAGTGCCGAGGATCTGGGTGGCGCCGATGTGCATTGCAGGACCTCCGGCGTGGCTGACCATTATGCCGAAGACGATGAACATGCGCTGGCCATTGCCCGGCGCTGCATTGCCAACCTCAACTGGCGCAAGGCTGGCCAGCTGCAATGCAAACCGGTTGTACCGCCCCGCTACCCCGCCACCGACCTGTACGGCATTGTGCCGGCTGATCCAAAACAACCCTATGACGTGCGCGAAGTGATTGCCCGGCTGGTGGACGACTCGGTATTCGACGAATTCAAGGCGCTGTATGGCAGCTCCCTGGTCTGCGGCTTTGCCCATCTGCATGGCTATCCGGTGGCGATCATCGCCAATAACGGCGTGCTGTTCAGCGAGTCGGCACAAAAAGGCGCGCACTTTATCGAACTGGCCTGCCAGCGCGGCATACCGCTGGTGTTCCTGCAGAACATCACCGGCTTCATGGTCGGGCAGAAATACGAGGCCGGCGGCATCGCCAAGCACGGTGCCAAGCTGGTCACCGCGGTGGCCTGTGCACGGGTGCCCAAGTTCACTGTGATCATTGGCGGCAGTTTCGGTGCCGGCAATTACGGCATGTGCGGCCGCGCCTATGAGCCGCGCCTGCTGTGGATGTGGCCCAACGCACGGATCTCGGTCATGGGCGGCGAACAGGCAGCCGGCGTGCTGGTGCAGGTCAAGCGCGAGCAGGCCGAACGCAGCGCAGAGACCTTCAGCGCCGAGCAGGAGCAGGCCCTGCGTGAGCCGATTCTCGACCAGTACGAACACCAGGGACACCCCTACTACTCCAGCGCGCGGCTCTGGGATGATGGCGTGATCGATCCGGCGCAGACCCGAGATGTCCTGGGCCTGGCCATTTCGGCCGCCCTGAACGCACCCATCGAGCCGAGCCGGTTTGGGGTATTCAGGATGTAGGCGGCGCTACGCGCCGAGCTGGAAGCTGGAAGCTGGAAGCTGGAAGCTGGAAGCTGGAAGCTGGAAGCCAAACATGATGGTTGATCCCGACGCTGAAGCAAGGGTTTAGCTTCCAGCTTCAAGCTTTCAACTTCCAGCCAATAATCTGGGACCTCCCTCCCTTACAGAGAATGTTATGCCCGACTTCAAAACACTACAGCTCGAATTCTCCCCGAACGGTGTGGCCACCCTGTGGTTGAACCGGCCGGACAAGAACAATGCCTTCAATGCCGAGATGATTCGCGAACTGCTGTTGGCGTTTGACGAGATCGAGGCACATCCACAATTGCGGTTTCTGCTGCTACGCGGGCGCGGCAAGCATTTTTCCGCCGGTGCCGACCTTGCCTGGATGCAGGAGAGCGCAAAGCTGGACTACAACGCCAATCTCAATGACGCCCGTGAGCTGGCTCAGGTGATGGCCAGTCTGTATCAACTCAAGCTGCCCACCCTGGCGGTCGTCCAGGGCGCTGCGTTCGGTGGTGCCCTGGGCCTGATCAGCTGCTGCGACATGGCCATCGGCGCCGAGGACAGCCTGTTCAGCCTCTCCGAGGTCCGCATCGGCATCCTGCCGGCGGTTATCAGTCCCTATGTGGTCAAGGCCATCGGCGAGCGAGCCACGCGGCGCTTTGCTCTGACCGCGGAACGCTTTGATGGCAGGGAGGCTCAGCGGCTCGGTTTGCTTGCCGCCAGCTACCCGGCCGATGAGCTGGAACAGGCGATCACCGAAT
>JAESUC010000198.1 GCA_016763285.1 Pseudomonas sp. | reverse complement strand
TTCGTCCGCAAGTACCTGCACCCCAACGGCAAACCGCCCCTGCCCTGGTGCGCCGGGTTCGTCAGCTGGTGCTACAGCCAGCATCCGCAGGGCTGCCCCTACAACTACAGCCTGGGCGCCCGGGACATCCTCAATCAGTTTACCCGTCGCGGTTGGCGGATCGACCCACGCAAGGGCCAACAACCGGAGCCGGGTGACATCGTGGTCTGGACCCGGGATGTACCCGGCAACCCCCACGCCGGTCACATCGGTCTGGTGGTCGAGCTCAGCGAGGGTGGAATCCTCTATGTGATCGAGGGCAACAAGGGGCCCTTCCCTGCCCCCGTGAAGGTCTTCGATTATGTCTATTCCCGGATGAACAATCTGCTCGGCTTCGGCCGCGTACCCGACTGAGAAAACAGGAGAGAACCCGTGCAGGATGCCGCCCTCAGCAGCGCTGCAGAGGATCACCGCCTGGTCGTCGAATCCATTGGCTCGGCCAGCCCGGGCCTGGCCGCCGTGCTCGCCAGTCAGTTGGGCATGCCTGCATCGCAGGTAGCCCGCGCCCTCTACAAGGCGCCCGCAGTGCTACTCGACAGACTGTCGATAACCCATGCGCGCGGCCTGGCCGAGATCCTCGGCCAGGCCGGCATGGAGATCCGCGTCGAGCCCAGCCGCAGCCCGCTCCCGGCCGCCTCCCAGAGTCTGGATATTGCCCTGTACCTGCGCGATCCCGCCTGCCTGGCCAGCTGCTGCGAACACCTTTCCCGATTTCTGGGCTGCACCCCGATGGCAGCCAGGAATCTGCTGATGGCGCCGCCGGGCGTGGTTATCGGCGACGTCACCCAGGCGACCGCCGACGCGCTGCAACGGCTGCTTGGCGATCTGCCCGTCGAAGTCATCTGCTCGGCCCGCCACCAGGCGCGCTACCAGCTGTTCATCGAACGCCAGCAGGGCCAGGCAATGAATACCCTGCTCGGCGACCTGCGACGCATGGGCATTCCCAGCGATGACAGCAGCGCCCTGGCCAACGCCGAATTCGATCACCAGCAGGGTCAATATCTGTGGCGCCGCCACCAGTCAGCCGGCGGCTTGCGTCTGCTCGACAAGGCCTTCCTGCGCTATGACCTGATACTCGAACACGCCGGCCCCGACAGTCGCCTGGACCAGTTGCCCGCCCTGGCAGGATTGCCCGCGGACCTGATTCCCTGCGTGCTCGAAAACCTGCCAGTGGTGGTCGAGGAAGGCGTCTCTGCAACCGCCCTGCCAGGCCGACTGGCCGCCTGGGCCGTTACCGGCATGAGCGTGCAGGCACAACTGGCGAGCCTGCGCTGCTGCCGGCTGGTCATCCAGTCCTGTCCACAACCGGCCCTGTGCCGGGAGCTGCTGCTGACCGGAGGGCTGATCGACCCGGACGCTCCGCTACCGGCGCTCCCCTGGGTATCCGGCCTGCTGTTCGGTGAGCTGCTGCCACGCTGGCTGGAGAGCGGCCTGAATGCACTGGAAGCCGAATATCTGTTCGAGGACTGCGCCCATGACCACCACTGAAAACAGCATTCGCCTGCATCTGGGGATCGCCGAACAGGGCAAGCTGCTGGCGCTCAAGGGGCAGCACGAGAGTGCGCTCGCGCATTACCGCGAAGCGCTGCGCATGGCGGTCAGCAGCAGCGCTCCAGAAGTGTTTTTCCGCCACTACACCCAATGCGTGATGGAAAGCCTGGAACGCAGCGGCACCCTGGAAGCCGTACTGCGCTATTGCGACGAAGCCGAGGCCCATTACCAGCGCGTTGCTTCTCCGCTCCCGCTGGTGGCCCGCGACCGGGCCGAGAATCTGCAGCGCCGCGCCAGCATCCTGTTGCGCATGGGCCGCCGGGACGAGGCCATCGATTGCCTGGAGCAGGCCATTTCTATGGCCGCGGATCACCCCTTGCCGCTCGCCCGGGAAGTTCTCGGCTGGATACGTCGCGGACTCAGCGTCGGAGCCAGGCAACTGGACGAGGCCCAGCGACGGCATTGCTACTACATCGTGCGCAAGGAACTGGTTGATCCGGCCCGCGCCATCCCCCTGCCCTCCGAGCGGCTGCAGGCTGCAGGGATGGCATCGCCCTTCTGACAGGAGCTGAAAATGAGTCAATACAATGGGTTGAAACCGGGCGAGGTTCTGGCCGATGCCAGCGTCGCCGAATTCATATCCAGTCTCGGCCTGGGCATTGCCAAGGCGCAGCAGGCGCTGGACGCCAACTCCATCGAGCAACTGGACAGCTTTATCACGCCGATTCCCGGTCTGGGCGGCAAAACGCTGATCGAAATGGGCTTCAGTCCGGCGTTCTATCACTACCAGCACGCCGATATCAGCTGCTCGATGAACCTGCGGCTCAAGGTGGAAGAGAACAGCGGCTGGGACCTGGGTATAAACGCCGCCTACGACGGCAACTTCGGCAACGAGGCGTCGTCCGAGAGCAGCGAAACGAATAGCGAAAGTGGTACCCGCAACGAAACCCGCACCCGCGAAGCCAAACTGCAGATCACCAGCCAGTCAGCCGGTGAAGTCGTGGTCAACAACGAGCGCATTGGCGTCAATGGCCCCGATCTCGAGGCGCGTCTGAACAATCTGGTCGATGCCCTGGCTGGCAATGCCGATATCGGCGCAGTGGCTTTCGACCGCACGGAAACCCCCATCAACCCGACCTCCAACGCCAGTGCCGCGCTGGTTGAATGCACGCCCAACGCGGTGGCCTTCAAGACCTTCGGCTACGCCTGCGGTTTCATTCGAATAGCAGCCAATTCAGCCACCGACTTTGTGGTCAATCCGGACATCACCGTCCAGGTGCCCGTTTCCAACAGCGTCCGCAACTATGCACGGAAGGTCAAAACCCATTTCGAGGACGCCGGATTCAATGCCAAGCTTTTCCCCCCTGGCTTCCCGATCGAGAACATTCTGTTCGACATCAACCGCGCCAACATTCGTGCCGATCAACTGGACAAGCTCCAGGAGGTAGCCCTGTTGCTGGCGCGCAGTTCGCTGCATTTCAAGATCGTCGGGCATGCCGACCCCCCTGCGACGGCGGATTACAACCTGGACCTGTCGCTGCGCCGAGCCAACGAGGTCAAGCGTCAGATGATCCGCATGGGTGTGCAGGAAAGCCAGATCACCACCACCACCGGCGAGGGCGAAATAAGCGCCAACCCCGAGGATCGGGAAGGTCTGCCTTACGACCAGGCCCATCGCAGGGTTGAGATTCTGCTGGATATCGAGATGATCCGGGTCGATGCCCACAATGGCCAGCCCATCAGCGGCGTCAGCCCGGACCGACGGGATGGCTCCGAGCCCAGTACCAATGGGTGGATACATACCTTCGATAGCCAGACACTGACAGGCGTCAATGGCAAGACCGTCACCGCCGAAGGACAGACCTGGGAATTGTCCGGGGCGGCGATAGACGGCCTCGAGGCTGACAGCCCGCAGGCCTTCTCCAAGAACCTGAGCAACAGCATCAACGCCGATGGCGCCAGCCAGATCGCCGCCTCAGCCAGCGGCGCCATATGTAACCTGGCCCGCGAAACCGACCCCGTCAGCCTGCGCCTGATCACCCGCTCAAGCCGCGATGTGCGCGTCAGTAGTAGCGAAAGCATCACGGTGACCGAACAGTTCGAACGGACCTCCGCCCAGCGTGAGACCCAACGACGGACCGGCAACCATACCGTGGCGGTAGGCGCGACCTTCAGCATGCACGAAAGCAAGAAGTTCGAGCTGGAGGTCACCGGTAACTCGTCGATTTCGGCACGCCTGGTCTCGATTCCGGCGCCACCGGAGTTTCTCGAGACCATCCGCACCTTCCTGGAGGAATAGACCGTGTCGGAAACCGTCAGTGTTACCCGCTCCCTGGTCAGCGCACCGTTGCCGCAGATCATCGAGCGGCTGGGGCTGGCCATTGCCCAGGCCCAGTCGGCGCTGGACACCAATTCGGTGGAGGTCGCCAAGCAGATGGCGGAAACCCCGGTGGAGCTCAACGGCGAAACCTACAACCTGCTGACCCTGGGCTTTGCACCCAGCTTCTACGCGTTCACCGAGGCCACCGTGGAGGCCAAGCTGTCGTTCAGCATGTCGGAAACCACCGAGACCTCGGTTTCAGCCGGCGTCACGGCACGGGTCAACTATGGCGTGGTCATGGTCGCAGCCAGCGTGGATGTGTCCTATGCCCGCAAATTTTCGGTGTCCGCCGAGGGCACCAGTTCAATCGCCGCCCGGCTGGTATCGCTGCCCGCCCCGGAGGCTTTCAGCGAAGTACTGCGCCGGCTGCATGACAAGGGCCTGCAGAATCAGGATGACTAAGTTCAAAGGAGCTGCACAATGAGTATCGGTCAGGAACTACTTAACGTCCCCATGGGCGACATGATCCGGCAGATGGCATTCGCGATCGCCGAAGCCCAGGTCAAGCTGGACGAAGCCTCGATTGACGTCGCCGAAATGATGGGCGGTCTGCGCACCATTTACGATGACGAGGGCAACATCACCTTCGATGACAGCCGGATCTTCTTCGGTCATGAATACATGACCGAAAACGCGGCCAACTCCCTCGCTGCCATTGATGATGGCTACGCCAAGGTGGTAACCGAAGCGGTCAAGCACAAGGACGCCGACGGCATGGTCCGCGTGCCGACGCGGCTGTCGATGCTGGAGCTCGGCTTCACGCCGGTCTTCTACAACTTCGTGGATACCATCATCGAGGTGAAGATCGCCATCAAGATCACCCGCACCCGCGAGTTCACCAGCACCCGCAGCAACACGAAAACCGAGAACTCGAAGAAGAACAAGACCAGCGGCCTGTTCGGCAAGGTTTTCGGCGGCAAGAACAGTGGTTCATCGACCGTGGCCACCAGCCAGGTAGACGCCACCTATTCGTCGAAGTACTCCTACTCCGCCGAGGGTTCCAGCCTGTTGCGCACCAAGCTGGCGCCGGTCCCGCCGCCGCCGATTCTGGAAGAACGTATTCGCGCGATGATGGAAGAAGCCGCCGCGCGCCGCCAGCCGGCCGAAGCGGAAGAAGACGCCTGAGTGCCCACAGCCTGAACAGGAGGATCGACCATGTCTGTAGGCACGGAATTAATGAACGTCCCGTTTCCGATGATGGTGCGCAATCTGGGCGTGGGTATCGCCGAGGCGCAGCTTGAACTGGACCTGGTGTCCTTGCGTATAGCGCGCATGATGGCCGGCTACGCCAGCGGCACGGATGAAGACGAAGACGGTGGCAGCGAGCAGACCTACAAGGTCGAGTTCAGCAACGGCAAGTCCTACAGCCTGCTCGAACTCGGTTTCATGCCCACGTTTTATCAGTTCGTCGACACCGTCATCGAGCTGAAGATGTCGATCAGCGTCAGCAGTGAACGCAGCTCGACCTTCAAACGCAATCAGGTCAAGGCCAGTGCCAAGGGTGGCGCCTTGCCTTTCTTCGCCGCCGGCTCGATGACCGCCAGCTCGGTATCCGCCAGTTTCGCCAGCAAGTATCAGTATTCCGCAGAAGGCAGTTCGGTCATGCGGACCAAGCTGGTAACCGTGCCGCCTCCGGCCATTCTCGAGGAACGCATCCGCAAGATGATCGAGGAGGAAGGCGAAGAATGAGTCGCAAGACCTGGCAGGACCTGGCGAGACAGCAGAAAAAAGCCAATCGCTCGGCATCCCTCGTTCCTGCAGCCCCGGTCGAAATCGATGCTGTGGCCGAACAGGTCCCTGCCCTGCAGAACCTGTTGGAGAAACGCAAGGCGCTGGAAGCGCATATGCAAGCGCTCGGCGGCGGTGCAAACCCCACCCCTGGCGGTGCAGACCCGCGCTTTCCGGTTGCCAGTATGGCTGAGCGCCGGGCCGAGCTCGATCGCTGGGCCCGGCAGCACGAACAACGTACATCGGCCCCGGTGAGGGCACCGGAACAGCGCCCTCGCATGGCTCCCAAGGATACCTGGCAGCAATTGCGCGACTCCCAGGTGGGCCAGGCCGTGGAGCGCGCTCGAGGGGCGCTGACGCAGCAACAGAACCTGATGCAACGTCTGGATCAGCGGGTAACCGACGCGCGCAACAAAGCCCGGCAACGTATGGCCACCAGCCGTGACAAACAGCTGCAGGCTCCCCTGGCGAAGCCGCTCGACCAGCGGCCAGGCACGCGAGCCGACGCGCCCATACAGCCTACCCGGACAGAGCGCGCCACCACGCAGAATGACTTCGACCAGCGTTACCAGCAACGGGTCAGAAAGCTGCTGGGGATCGCTCCGGGCTCCACCGTTGATCTGGCGGAGCGGCGCGACAGGCAGCGTGAACAACAGCGCGAGCGCTTGCGTGAACAGCGCCTCGAGGCCCGACGGGCGGAACGTCAGGCCGAGCGTCAGGACATGATGAAACGAGAGCGGGCCCAGGAACGCCGGGCCCAACGCCCCCTATCGAGTACCGACTGACCATGAGCAAATCCAGCCATTTTGTTTCCAGCTCCATCGAGCACGTACTACTAGGGCTAGCCCGGGGCCTGCGCGAGGCCCAGGCTGTTCTGGACGAAATGCCACCCACCGACAGCTACGGGCGCCCCCGCAGTACCTATCATTTGCCCTATCTGGATTTCACCATCAAGGCGACGATGGAAACCAGTGACCAGGCCGATGCGCCGGCGCCGATCCGAGCCAAGGGGATGAACAGCGCGCGCCTGCAGAAGATTCCAGCGTTGCGCCTGAAGATGCCCAGCCTGAGTGCCAATGCCGACCCCGATAGCAGCTCCACCGAGTTGACCAGCACCTTCAGCGGCCGCCTGGTATCGATCCCGCCCAGCAACAGCCTGCCGACCAACCGGCTCGTGACCCGAGCCTTGACCGACGAGGCGAAACCGACCGTGCGCCATATCCTGGTCAACCTCAGCAACACCGCTGGCGATCTGATCGGCGGCGCGGCAATTGAATTCAATCTGGACACCGAGGCCAGTGAAAAGCTCAGCCAGTTGGCCGGAGCACCAGACACCTTCACCGCAGACAAGATCAGGTCAGCCATCCGCTTCAGCCATCGGGTCGTGGATACTGACGAACAGGGCAACGCCGAAATATCTGTCGAGCTGACCGGCAAAATGCCTGCCGGCGCCAACATCGTATTGCTGATCAACAGCGGCCCAGCCCTGACCCAACTCATTCTCAGCCCGTAGGAACAGCCCAATGCAATGGAGTATTACTGCCGTCGTGCTGGAAGCAGACGGCAAGCCCGCTTCCGGCACGCTACAGGTACAGATCTACGATCTGGCACGTAACCGATGGCGGGCACAGGCAAAAGCAACGCTGAACGCCCAGGGGCAGTTCTCGGTAAAAACCAGACTGGACCCAGGAGCAATATTGCCCGCCATGCGTCTTTGCGAGCCCAGCGAAGCCAGACAGCCGACCCGCGTGCTGGCCGAAGGCGGCCTGGTGAAAAAAGCCTCGGACCAGGCCGTGCATCTGTCCTTCGGACGGATACAGCGTCTGGCGAAAAACGCTATCGAGCGTAGCGACCGCAACGCGCCCTTCGATCAGCAGGACGACTATCTGGTAGCCGGCATGCCCGCTCCGTCCACCAGCAAAACCAGCGCGACGACCGCACGCATGGCCATCAACGCAGAACCCATGCGGGCCTATGTTCAACCGCAGGTACTGGAGCAACCGACGGCCAAGCAGTTACGCATGACGGCGGACCTGAGCAAACGTCTTGAGCAACAGGACATCGAGCTCAATCAGAAGCAGGTGCAGATGGTCCAGCTGGAACAGAATCACCTCAAGGCCACGCAGGAATTGCACCAGGCGCAGAGTCGGATCGCCACCCTGGAGAATCAACTGAAGGCAAAGCCCGCCGCGCCATCGACCAAGCCGATTGATCAGCAATTCACGCTGGCCACGGAGACCATGAAGCTCAATCTCAACGAGCAGATTATTCGCCAGGCAGCGGACTACGATGTGCGTGCGCTCAAGCTGCAACAGACCATCAATAGCAAGAATCTGGAAATCGCCACCTATACCGAGCGCATGCAGGAACTCTCCAAGGTATCGCGTGCCGCGCTGGAGGAAGCTGCCAAGGCCAAGGCCGAAGCCGATCAGCTCAAGCAGCAGATGGACTCGCAGGTCGGGGCCGGAGAACTCTACGCCAACATTGGCAAGCAGCTGCAGGAGGCGCAAGCAGCCCTCGATACTGAAGCCGTGCCCTATCGGCTGGGCAGAGTATCACTGAATCTGAAAACGCTGGTCGCCGGCAATAAGCTCACCATGCCCACGCTGGCGGATCTGAACAACCAGGGCGCCGCCGGGATGTTCACCGACGTCAATCTCGAATTCCTGCCCAATGCCGCCAAGGACGCGACCGAAGAGCTGGTCAGCGTGCCTGACTTCACCGACCTGACGGAAACCCTGGCCAGGCGCCTGGCGAAGGATATGGGGCTGGATCTGGATGCAGCCTATCAAAGCGTTACCGACGCCAGCCAGCCCATTGGCCAGGCCATTCGCCAGCTACCCGCCAAAGGCACGCAAGTCAGCCCCGGCGAAAGCATCATGGTGGTTTTCTCCCAGGCTTAAGCACACAGGACACATGCAATGACAACCATCAAGAATCTGGTCAGCGACGTGATGGCCGCGCCCATCGGCGAAATCATAGCCGCCGTCGGCCAGGGCGTGGCGCAGGCTCAGGAAGCACTCGATCAAGGCTCATTGGCCCGGATACTGGCCATTTACAGTGAGGGTGGCGACGCCGAGCTGCGTCTGCTGCAGGAGATCGGCTACCAGCCCACCTTCTACGCCCTGCCGGAAACCACGGGTGAAATTCAGGTCGCGCTGAGCATCAGCGGTGACACCCGCAGCCAGGCGCCGGCGCCTCGCCCTCCCGCCGCCGCTGTCACCGCAGCCAAGGCCAAGGGGGATACCCTGAACATCAGTGCCCTGAAAAGCTCCCGACTGCTTCACTCGCAACTGCCAGCAGCACGGCTGTATGCGGCACCGGTCAACGCTGACCTCACCAACCGTTACGGCTTCCAGTCCACGGCAGCAGCCAAGATCACGTTCAAGATCGTGCCGGTGCCAACCCCCTCCCGCGCCAGCGAGATTCGCGTCGTTCCCTCACTGGTAGGTCTGACCTGGGAAAAGGCGGCGCAACTGGCCGAGCTGCTGGATCAGCAATTGATGCCGGTAGACAAACAGGGGAAGGAGATCGCCGAGCCGGGGGCAGAGAAAAAGATTTCGGCACAGGAGCCGGAGGCCGGTGAGGTCGTCATGGTGGGCTCCGGCATCCAGGTAACCCTGCCCTGATCGAGCGTCAGGAGCAGGACGTGATGAGCCTGCCCCGACGCAATCAGCGGTGGTGATGAAGCCGATTCCAGGGTTTACAACGTACCGCGCAGCGCGTTGAGGAACAGCTGCTGGTACTGTTCGGCATTGTACTTAATCGGGTTGGTCGTGCCCGCGACATCCTTGGCGGACATCTTGCCGACCGTTTCGGCCTGGGCGTCATCGATGCCGATTTCACTCAGGGTATGCGGAATGCCCAGTTCCTCGCGCAGACTCAGCACCCACTCCAGCACACCCTCGAACCCGGGCTTGGGCAGATCCAGGTAACGGGCCATGCGTTCCATCTCGGGCTCGATCGCGCTGCGGTTGGCGACCATGACATAGGGCATCACAATCGCGTTAAGCAGACCATGGTGGCTGTCGTACAGCGCGCCAAGGGTGTGCGAGATCGCGTGAATGGCACCCAACCCGCGCTGGAAGGCCGCTGCGCCCATGCTGGAGGCCACCAGCATATGCTGGCGTGCTTCCACGTCCTGACCATTGGCCGTGGCACGTGGCAGGAACTCCTTGACCAGGCGCATGCCTTCGAGCGCGATGCCTTCGGCCATGGGGTGATAGACCTGCGTGCAATAGGATTCGAGATTGTGCGCCAGGGCGTCCATGCCCGTGGCAGCTGTGAGCTTGGCTGGCAGTCCCAGCGTCAGCTCCGGGTCGAGAATCACCACGCCCGGCACCATCTTGAGGTGGAAGATCGGACGTTTGACATGTTTTTCGTCATCGGTAATCACCACCGCCTGGCCCACTTCCGAGCCGGTACCGGCAGTCGTCGGCACAGCGACCACGGGCAGCATCTTGCTCGCATCAATCGTAGCCGGACCGGCCTCCCACAGGCTGACGCTCTGGTGCGCGATCAATGCCACGGCCTTGGCCGCATCGATCGCCGAACCGCCACCGAAGGCGATCACGCCATCGTGATTGCCGGCCTTCAACGCAGCTACCCCATCCGCCACGTTGCCGCCGGTCGGGTTACCCTTGATCGCGCTGAACAGCCCCACCTGCAATCCTGCGTCGCGGCAGTTCTGCAAGGCTTCCTCGACCATCGGCATAGCCGCCAGGCCGGGATCGGTCACCAGCAAGGGGGCTTTCATACCCAATTGCTTGCAGGACTTGCCCAGCTCGCGAATGCGCCCTGCACCCACCTTCATGGCCGTTGGATAATGCCAGTTCATGCTGAAGGAAGTGATCTCCATGCTTACTCCGATAGATTTGGAAAAAGGGACACGCAACCGTCACATGGCATAGCTGCCTGCCAGGGATACAGTTCGCTTATGTGTCCCGAAACATACCCAAACCCGGGCTCCGCGTCTATGCCCCATCTGCGGGAAGACGCGGCTAGATCTTCTTGACCTCTTCCTCCATCCGTTGCAGCCCGATGTAACGGACATCGGTGCCCTTGACCAGAAAGATGACCTGTTCGGCGACGTTGCGCGCATGATCGCCCACCCGCTCCAGCGAGCGCAGCACCCACAGAATGTTCAGCACACGGCTGATCGAACGCGGATCCTCCATCATGTAGGTGACCATCTCGCGCATCGCACTCTTGTATTCCTTGTCGACCACCTTGTCTTCCCGGGCGACCAGATAGGCCTGCTCCCCATCCATGCGGGCAAAGGCCCCGAGGGCGTCCTGCACCATCTGACGCACATGGTTGCCGATATGCCGACATTCCACGTAGCCGCGCGGCGCCTGCCCCTCGTCGACCAGCAACAGCGCGCGCTTGGCAATTTTCGAGGCTTCATCACCGATGCGCTCCAGATCGACGACCACCTTGGCGATACACATGACCAGACGCAGGTCGCCCGCTGCGGGGTGGCGCAGCGCCAGGATGCGCATGCATTCCTCGTCGATCCGGCGTTCCATCTGGTTGACCCGCTCGTCGTTGGCGCGCACCTGCTCGCCCAGCTTGCCGTCCGCCTCGGTCAGGGCGGTGATCGCATCGGTGATCTGCTGTTCGACCAGGCCGCCCATCTCCAAGATCTGTGTACGAACATCCGCCAGCTCCTCATTGAACTGGGTCGATATGTGCTGCCCAAAAGCTTCGTTGTCTTCCCGCATCACGTTAGTCCCCTGCCGTGCGGCCGGGCTCACCGGCCATGTGTCCGCGCCACCATCGGGCCGTGGCTGCATGTATCGCAGCCTTAGACCCTACCGCTCAATTGGGACAATTGTGTGACTGTCATACGGGTGGACCCGGGGGCGGGTCCGAACAGGCTGCGTTACCGTTCATCGCCTGGGCTGCAAGCCACTGCCGGCGCAGCACACAAGCATTGAGACGCAGGCAGCAATCCCTTACCATAGAGCCTCTCGGCAAATGTCAACTGCTTTGCCGTGGGCAGCAAAAAAACAATTACAACAGACCATATTCGAGTATCCCATGCACGACATAGACAAGGACCCGGTGCCAGCGGGGGAGCTGGCACTGAAGATCACCGCGCTGCCGCGTGACAGCAACAGCTTTGGTGATATTTATGGCGGGTGGCTGGTCTCCCAGATGGACGTGGCCGGCACCAGTACCGCCTCGCGCATTGCCCGGGGTCGGGTGGCCACCGTGGCCATCGATCGCATGGGCTTCATGGTCCCCGTACCCGTCGGCGCTCAATTGGCCTTTCACTCCCATGTGCTGGAAGTCGGTCGCAGTTCGGTGAAGATCTGTGTCGAGGTCTGGAGCGAGGATCTGGCCCACGATGGCAGCCGCAAGGTGACCGAGGCGATCTTCGTGTTCGTCGCCATTGATGACCGGGGCCGTACGCGGGTCATTCCGTCCTGAGCATGTTCGAGCAGACGGCAACAGGCGCCTGATCAGGACGTCTGCGATCGTCCCTGGCGTGGCAGACCCAGCGAGAACGCCGCAGCCATCAGAACGAACAGGCTGGACACCCAGAGGCAGGCCTCCAGACCATGGGCCTGGTAGACCCAGCCCGATAGCAGGGTGCCGATCAGCCGACCCATCGCGTTGGACATGTAATAGAACCCGACGTCCAGCGATACCCCGTCGCCCTTGGCGTAACTCACGATCAGATAGCTGTGCAGCGATGAGTTGACCGCAAACAGCACACCGAAGATCAGCAGGCCGCCGATCAGCACGACCTGAGGCGAATAGCCCGCCGCCATCGCCAAGGCTATCCCGGCCGGCAGACCCGCCAGCAGGAGCGCCCAGATCAGCGCCGCACGGCCACCCGGCGTATTGCCGCTACGTGAACCGGTGATCGCGGGGGCGACTGACTGCACGATGCCGTAGCCGATGATCCAGCTGGCCATGAAGCCCCCTACCAGCCAGAAATCCCAGCCAAACACGGAACTGAGATACACCGGTAGCGCAATCACGAACCAGACATCCCGCGCGCCAAACAGAAACATGCGCGCCGCGGACAGGTAATTGATCGCTCGGCTTTTCGAGAAGACATCACGAAATTTAGGGGCGGCACTGGCCTTGCCGAGGTCTTTTCTCAGGAAAATCATACTGCCGACCCAGACCACCGCCAGCACCGCAGCCATCGCCAGCATGGCGCCGCGAAAGCCCAGCGTCGCCAACAGCATGCCTCCAACGAAGAAGCCGACCCCCTTCAGCGCATTCTTCGAGCCGGTGAGAATCGCTACCCACTTGAATAGCGTGCCCTGCTGGTTGTCCGGCACCAGAAGCTTGATCGAGCTCTTGGCCGACATCTTGTTCAGGTCCTTGGCGATGCCTGACAACGCCTGTGCCCCCATCACCAGCAGCACGGTCAACCAGGCAGAAGGCACCGTGAGTATCAGCAGGGCAATGACCTGCAGCGCCAGCCCGATATTCATGGTGCGATTGAGCCCTACCCGCGCCCCCAGGTAACCGCCGACCAGATTGGTGACGACCCCGAAGATCTCGTAGAACAGGAATAGCGCGGCGATTTCCAGCGGGGTGTAGCCAAGCGTATAAAAATGCAGCACCACCAGCATGCGCAAGGCGCCGTCGGTGACGGTAAACGCCCAGTAATTACCGGTTACCAGCAGATATTGCCGGATCTCCAGCGGCAGCGCCGACAACGCTCTCATGCGCTTGCTCCGCTCAGGTGTGCTGGCCGACCAGGCGGGCCAGTTCGACAGTGCGGTTGGCATACCCCCACTCGTTGTCGTACCAAGCGTAGATCTTGACCTGGGTCTTGTTGATCACCATGGTCGACAGGGCATCGACGATCGATGAGCGCGGATCGGTGCGGTAATCGATCGATACCAGTGGGCGCTCCTCGTAGCCGAGAATCCCCGCCAGCGGGCCCGCTGCGGCAGCCTGAAACAGGGCGTTGACCTCTTCCACCGTGGTTTCCCGTTCCACCTCGAACACGCAGTCGGTGAGGGAGGCGTTGGCCAGCGGCACACGCACCGCATGCCCGTTGAGCCTCCCCTTCAGATCCGGGAAGATCTCGGCAATGGCGGTGGCAGAGCCGGTAGAGGTCGGAATCAGGCTCATGCCGCAGGCGCGGGCCCGACGCAGGTCCTTGTGCGGCTGATCGAGAATGCTCTGGGTGTTGGTCAGGTCGTGGATCGTGGTGATGGAGCCATGGCGGATACCCAGATTCTCGTGGATCACCTTCACTACCGGGGCCAGGCAATTGGTGGTACAGGACGCGGCTGTGACAATGCGGTGCTGCGCCGGATCAAACAGATGCTCGTTGACCCCCAGTACCACGTTCAGTGCGCCGGCCTCCTTGACTGGTGCACTGACCACGACGCGCTTCACGCCCTGGTCGAGATAGGCCTGCAGCGCGGCAACGGTCTTCATCTTGCCGCTGGCTTCAATCACCAGATCGCAGCCGGACCAGTCCGTGTCGGCAATCGCCTTGTTGGCGGTCAGACGCACAGACCGACCCTCGATCAGAATCGAGTCGGCCCCATGGCCGGCTTCGTGGTTCCAGCGGCCATGTACCGAATCGAAGTTGAGCAGGTGAGCATGGGTCGCGGCATCGCCAGCCGGATCATTGATCTGCACGAACTCCAGCTCCGGCCAGTCCCAGGCGGCGCGCAAAGCGAGGCGACCGATGCGACCGAAACCATTGATACCTACCTTGATGGTCATGCTGAGATCCTCCTGGTTAAGCCTGCGCCACTTGCGGTCCGCAGGGATTGGTCGTACCCGATGGCCCACAGAGCCCTTCTACCCGTTCGATATTCGCCTGCAGCCACGGCCCATGCGCGGTCAGCACCTGATCCAGCATCTGCCTGACCCAGTCGGGCAGCGCCGGGTGCAGGCGGTAATACACCCACTGACCGCGCCGCTCATCCTCGAGCAGCCCACACTGGCGCAACTGGGCCAGATGGCGTGAGATTTTCGGCTGACTCAGCTCCAGGGCAGCAGTGAGCTCACAGACACACAGTTCGCCCTGTCTGGCGATCAGCAGCGTCATCCGCGCTCGGGTCTCGTCCGCCAGGCATTTGAAGATCAGGATCGGCGTGAACGCCAGTGTATCGGTCATCGGGTTACCGTTTGTTGACTGGGGGCCCTGCCCCACACTGCAAATCTGTTTTGGCGAATATATGGTAAATCGAATATGATCGCAATATAGAGTCGATCAGAGGAAAGACCATGTCTGCACAATGCGAAGTGACCGGAAAACGGGCTGCTGGCGCGCCGCTGGGGTTTTTCGAGAAATATCTGTCGCTCTGGGTCTTTCTCTGCATCGTGGCGGGTACCGTGATCGGTCTTGTCGCCCCCGACGCCGCACAGGCCGTTGGCAGCCTGCAGATCGCGCAGGTCAATATTCCAGTGGGCATACTGATCTGGGTGATGATCATTCCGATGCTGATGAAGATCGACTTCTCGGCCCTGCGTGACGTGTATGACCAGCGCGCCGGGATGGGCGTGACCCTGACCGTCAACTGGCTGATCAAACCCTTCACCATGGCGCTGTTCGCCTGGTTCTTCCTGCGTCATGTATTCGCCGGCTGGCTACCCGCTGATCAGATTGACAGCTATGTCGCCGGTCTCATCCTGCTCGGTGCGGCGCCTTGCACGGCGATGGTCTTTGTCTGGAGCAATCTGTGTAACGGCAACGCCAATTTCACGCTCAGCCAGGTCGCCATCAACGATGCCATCATGCTGTTTGCCTTCGCTCCGATTGTCGCCCTGCTGTTGGGGGTCTCTTCGATTCCGGTTCCCTGGGAGACGCTGATTCTGTCGGTGGTCATGTACATCGCCATTCCGCTGGCAATAGCCCAGTGGATTCGCTCGAGACTGCGGCGCAAGGGCGAGGCCGCTTTCGAAGCCGCGCTGGCGCGCATCGGGCCCTTTTCCATGCTGGCGCTACTCGCCACCCTGGTGCTGCTGTTTTCCTTCCAGGGCGAGACCATCGTCGAGCAGCCGCTGATCATTGCCATATTGGCTGTACCCATTCTGCTGCAGACTCTGGTGATCGCCGCCCTGGGCTACTGGCTGTGCCGCAAACTCAAGGTGCGCCATGATGTTGCCGGACCGGCAGCGATGATAGGTGCCTCCAACTTCTTCGAGCTGGCGGTCGCAGTGGCTATTGCCCTGTACGGCTTCAATTCCGGCGCTGCCCTGGCCACGGTGGTCGGCGTACTGATCGAGGTGCCGGTGATGCTCTGGCTGGTGCGCATGGTCATGCGCACACGCGGCTGGTATGAGGCCGGAAGCGGCGATTAGCAGCGGCGCAGAGGGCAGCGATCAGTCCAACCTGTGCTACGCTAGCGGCCCGGCCGGAGCGCGGTGATGCCCCCTCCCCGCCGGTTTTATCCGTTTCGCCAGTCGCTGGATTGTATCGATGCCCGCACACCCCCTCTCCCACGCCCTGAGCGTCGCCAGGATGATCGATGGCCTGACCGGCTGGCTTGGCCGGCTACTGGCCTGGTTGACCCTGCTCATGGTACTGATGACCGGCGCGGTGGTGGTGCTGCGTTATGCATTCGGCATTGGCGCCACGGCCCTGCAGGAGCTGGTGCTGTATGCCCACGCCCTGGTCTTCATGGGCGCGGCAGCCTGGGCATTGCAGCGCGACGCCCATGTGCGGGTGGATATCTTCTTTCGGCGCATGACGGCCCGGCGCCAGGCCCTGGTCGACCTCACCGGCGGTCTGTTCTTTCTGCTGCCGGTATGTCTGTTTCTGGCCTGGAACTGCTGGGACTATGTCGCCGTCTCCTGGGCGCGCAACGAGCGCTCGGCCGATGCCGGCGGGCTGCCCTGGGTCTACCTGCAAAAGAGCATCATCCTGTTGCTGGTAGGCACCCTGCTGCTGCAGGCGGTGGCGCAGATCATCAAGACGCTCTGCGTACTCAACGGCAGCCTGCCCAGCCATCTGCCGGCCCAGCACGAGGAGCATCTGTAATGCCCGAGCTGATGGCCATAGCGCTGTTCCTCTGTCTGTGCCTGGCGCTGATGCTCGGCTATCCCGTGGCCTTTACCCTGGGGGGCATATCGCTGCTGTTTGCCGGCGCCGGCGTGCTGATGGGGCTGTTCGATCCCAGCTTCTTCGGTGCCCTGCCCAGCCGCCTGTTCGGCACCATGAATAACCAGACGCTGCTGGCCGTGCCCCTGTTCGTATTCATGGGTGTGATGCTGGAGAAGTCCCGCGTCGCGGAAAAGCTGCTGGAATCCATGTCCCAGTTGTTTGGCGGCCTGCGCGGCGGCCTGGCCTTCTCGGTGCTGCTGGTGGGCGCGCTGCTTGCAGCCAGTACCGGTATCGTCGGCGCCACGGTGGTTACCCTGGGGCTGCTGGCCCTGCCGACCATGTTGCGCCGCGGTTACGACCCCGCGCTGGCCACCGGCACCCTGGCGGCGACGGGCACCCTGGGGCAGATCATTCCGCCCTCGATCATTCTCGTGCTGCTCGGTGACGTGCTGTCCAACGCCTACCAGCAGGCCCAGTTGCGCATGGGGATCTTCTCCCCCGAGACGGTGACCGTCGGCGATCTGTTCATCGGCTCACTGTTACCCGGTCTGATTCTGGTCGGCCTGTATCTGCTCTACCTGATCGTGGTTGCGCTCTGGCAGCCCGATAAAATGCCAGCATTGCCAGCCCATGAGCGCGGCCAGGTCAGCGTGGTCCGCCTGATCGGCAGTCTGTTGCCCCCGCTGCTGCTGATCGCCGCGGTGCTTGGTTCGATCCTCGCGGGGATCGCTACGCCGACCGAAGCAGCCGCCGTCGGCGCCATCGGTGCCATGCTGCTGGCACTGCTCAACGGCCAACTATCGGTGGCCCGTCTGCGCGAAGTCAGCCGCGCCACCGCCGAGATCAGTGCCATGGTGTTCATGATCCTGATCGGGGCCTCGATCTTCTCGCTGGTATTCCGCGGGTTCGGCGGCGAAGACATGATTCACAGCCTGTTCCAGCAGCTGCCGGGCGGCGCCTTTACCGCAATGCTCCTGGTCATGCTGGTGATCTTCCTGCTCGGCTTCATTCTCGACTTTATCGAGATCACCTTTGTCGTGGTGCCGATCGTCGGTCCCGTGCTGCTGATGATGGGCATCGATCCGATCTGGCTGGGGGTGATGATCGCGCTCAATCTGCAGACCTCCTTTTTGACTCCACCCTTCGGCTTTGCGCTGTTCTACCTGCGCGGCGTCACGCCGCCAGAGGTGCCGACCTCGGCTATCTACCGCGGCGTTCTGCCGTTTATCGGCATACAGATCCTGATGCTGGTGATCGTGGCGCTCTGGCCAGCCCTGGTCACCTGGTTACCGTCGCGCCTGTAATTCCAATTATCGGGCCTTTGCTACCCTTAACCGGGAACGGTTGCGCCTGGCGTATGTCCCAGGCAACGCGCCACCTTTTCCCGGTCCTTCTCCACGACCGAACGCCGACGGAGACCCCATGCAGAAAACCGCCCTGACCCTGTCATCGCTGATCATCAGCATCATCCTGCTGATCAGCGGCAACGCCTTCCTGATGACCCTGCTCGGGCTGCGCCTGAGTATCGAGGAATTCAGCGCCGGGCTGATTGGCTGGATTCTGGTGTTCTATTCGTTCGGGTTCGTCGCAGGTACCTTGTGGGCTGGCCGCATCATCGAAAAGGTCGGTCACATTCGCGCCTTTGCCGTATTTGCGGCGGTGCTGGCCGCCTCGATCCTGGTTTACCCGATGGCCGTGGAAGCCGGGCTGTGGGGCGGATTGCGCGCCCTGGGCGGGTTCGTCATGGCCGGTCTGATGATCGTCATGGAGAGCTGGTTCAGCAGCAAGGCCGACAACCGCAACCGGGCTACCCTGTTTGCCGTGTACCAGCTGGTGTTCTTCCTTTCCACCGCCGGCGGGCAGGTCCTGATCCGCTTCAGTGATCCCGCCGGATTCGTGCCCTTTTCCCTGGCCGCCATCCTGATCGCTCTGGCGCTGGTACCACTTTCCCTGACCCGCGAAGCCTCGCCAACCATTACCCAGGGCGAGCGCATGTCCCTGCGCCGGCTTTACAAGGCCTCGCCCCAGGGTGCATTGGGCGCGCTGGTAGCCGGGCTGCTGATCAGCGCGTTCTACGCCATGGGCCCGGTGTTCGCCAACAGAATCGGGCTGGACGTCAATCAGCTGTCCAACTTCATGGCCGCTTCGATCATTGCCGCGATGCTTCTGGCCTGGCCGGTCGGGCGTCTGTGTGATCGCTATGATCGCCACCAGGTAATGCTGATCGCCTCCTGCGTAGCGGCGGTGTGCAGTCTGGCTGCGGCGCTGATCGCCGACTTCAACATGCTGCTTCTGGTCATAGCCGTGGGGCTGTACATGGGGATTACCGCCACGCTCTATCCGATCGCGGTGGCGATCACCAATGACCTGATGGAAAGCGACCAGATAACGGCGACCAGCACGGCCCTGTTGCTCAGCTATGGCGTGGGCAGCTGCATCGGTGCCCCGCTCAGCGCCCTGTTCATGGAGCTGCTCGGGCCCCGCGGGCTGTTTGTCAGCAATGCGCTGACCCTGGGCGGCCTGATCCTGTTCATGTTGTTCGGCCCCAGCCGCAAGCATCCGGCAATCGAGGACCAGCAACAGTTCATTACCCTGGCGCCGGAAGCGGCCCTGGGCCTGGCCGAACTGGACCCACGCTATACCGAATTTGAAGAGTCCAGCGAGACCCCAACGGCGGACCCGTCCGCCGATCCGGCAAGCGAATCGCAGCACACAGAAGATCTCGGGCCTGAGCAGCCGCCCAGGGTGTAGGCGTCAGTAGGGCTGGCGGTCGTGCTTGCTGATCCAGGCCTGGAACGGCGCATAGGCATCTTCCAGCTCGATGTGATGCAGACCCAGTTCCGCAGCCCGGACCGGATGCGTCTGACCGTATAACTGCTCGGCAATGTTGCCATCGGCAAAACCGGCCCGGTTGGCCATTTCCTGGGGCGCAGCAAACACGATGCGCGGAATATGCGCCCAGTGCGCTGCGGCCAGGCACATCGGACAGGGCTCGCAGCTGGCATATAACGTGGCATCCGGCAGATGGGGCTGCCCGCGCTTGCCGGCAGCCAGACGTATCGCCTGCACCTCGGCATGGGCCGTGGGATCACAGTTCAGGGTCACCTGATTGCCCGCCAGGGCGATCACCTCACCGTCTGCCACCAGCACCGCGCCAAAGGGTCCACCCCCGTTGCGTACAGACGCCACGGCCTGGTCTATGGCCTGCTGCAGGAAAAGGCGGTCACTATCGTGGTGGGTGTGGTCGGGCATGGTCTGAGCGCTCCTGTCGATTGTTGCCGAGCCCATCCTAAACCTGACGTTGCGGAATAATAAACAAAAAAGCTCCGGACCCAAGCGGATCCGGAGCTCTGTCTTACTGCCTGCTACTTAGTAGGGGCAGTTACCGCGGTACTCGGAGATGTCGCGATCCGAAGTATGGTTGGGTCCGCACAGGAACTGGCTGTAACGGGTGTCGTTATCCAGATGACGCTTCATCCAGGAAACGCCGAGACGGCTCAGTGTCTCATTGTAGCGGTTGCCACCGTTGGCACAGGTGTGGCTGCCACCGTTGATTTCAAAGTACGCCTTGTCGGTATTGAAGGGGATCTCGTTGTAGAACGGCGACGCGTGGTTGCGAACAGGCGCGATCGTATCCGATTCACAGGCAAAGATCATGGTTGGCGCATCAACATTACGGAAGCTGATGGTGTCATACGGTGCCAGCCCGACAGCCGCCTTCAGACGGTTCTGCGAAGCCACACGCAGTGTGCCGCCACCACCCATGGACCAGCCCATAACCCCCAGACGATCAGTATCGATCATGTTGCGAACAGGGCTTCTGGAATCGGAATTCTGGTCAATCAGATAGTCCAGCGCACTGTTGATCTGCGTGGCCCGGCTCCTTGGCTGATCGTAGCCGCTGTTGGTCGCGATGGTCATGACCACGAAGCCATGGGAGGCCAGCTTGGGTCCCCACCAGGCGATGGAGGATTCCGGAGATACAAAACCAGGAATGACCACAATGGCGCCCATGGTGCCGCTGGTACCCGTCGGATAGTAAATGGTACCACCGCCAAAGCCCCTGACACTGCTCGACACACGGGTCTCCCTGATGCTGAAAGGACCGCGCGAGGCTTCCAGGAAGGAAACGCTGGGGTTGGGACCACGTTCGAATCCGTCACCCGGCTGTCCCGGTCCTGGACCTGGGTCCGGCGACGGTGGCGGCGGCGGCGGCGGCGGGTTATAGGCGAAAGCAGAAGCGGAGAACAGCAGCGCGCCGGCTGCCAGAATCGCCATGAAGGATGAGGACTTCTTGTTGTTTTTCATTGCAACTCCATAAGACATTTGTTGTGTTTATATAGTCAGGATGCAGGTTCAAGGCAGGGAAGCACCCGCAACAACAAAGTCAGTCTTCATGCCAACTTGGCATGAGTCAACGCCACAGGGGAAGTTTCACCCTAATTGGGTAGGAAGATGAGAAAGATGCTATAAAAACATAGGGTTTTCATAACAAACAACTTGTCTGCGTAATTCACTTTAGAGGAAATTTAACCCGGATGGGTTATGTCAGTTATTCGCTAATGATGTTTAAGCGCTGGCTAACTTCGCAAGACAATGCATATAAAAAAGCTCCGGACCCACAGGGGTCCGGAGCTTTTACCACAGCCTGCCACCAACTATTAGTAAGGGCAGTTACCGCGGTACTCGGAAATGTCGCGATCCGAAGTGTGGTTGGGTCCGCACAGGAACTGGCTATAACGCGTGTCGTTGTCCAGGTGACGCTTCATCCAGGACACCCCGAGACGGCTCAGTACATCGTTGTACTGGTTGCCGCCGTTGGCACAGGTATGGCTACCACCGTTGAGTTCAACGAAGGCCTTGTCGGTGCCGGCAGGGATCTGGTTGTAGAACGGCGAGGCGTGGTTGCGCACGGGTGCGACGGTGTCCGACTCACAGCCGAAGATCAGCGTCGGCGCATCGACGTTGCGGAAGCTGATGGTGTCATAGGGCGCCAGGGGAATAGCGGCCTTCAGACGATTCTGCGAAGCCACACGCAGGGTACCGCCACCACCCATGGACCAGCCCATCACACCCAGGCGATCGGTATCGATCATATTGCGAACCGGGCTGCCGGAAGTTGAGTTCTGAGAAATCAGATAGTCCAGCGCAGCGTTGATCTGTGTGGCACGGCTGCTTGGCTGATCAGTGGTTCTATTGGTTGCGATAGTCATGACCACGAAGCCATGGGAAGCCATTTTGGGGCCCCACCAGGCGATGGAAGATTCTGGCGAAACGTAACCCGGTATAACCACAATGGCGCCCATGGTGCCGGTGGTGCCCGTCGGATAATAGATGGTGCCGCCACCAAAACCTCTGACCGAGCTTGATACCCGGGCATTTCTCACGCTGAAAGGACCGCGCTCGGCCTCCAGCAGTGAAACGCTGGGGTTGGGGCCACGCTGGAAGCCGTCATTCGGCTGCCCTGGAAGGGGGCCAGGCGTGGGCGTGGGGGTAGGCGACGGTGGTGGCGGCGCCGGGTTGTAGGCAAAAGTGGAAGCGGAAAACATCAAAGCGCTTGCAGCCAGAAGCGACAACAAGGAAAGTGATTTATGCTGGATTTTCATTGGAACCTCGACAGTTTCTATTGTTTTTATTACTGGCAGGTGCTGGTTCCAAAACAGGAGAGAACCCGCAATCGCGTGGCAAGTTTTTACTGGAAAGTTTAGCGCGTCAATTCACCCATTCAGGTATCACCCCAATGGGTTATAAGTTGAGTGAAAAAACACACTCTCAACTTATGGCCACAGCCCCCCCCGAATCAAACTTCCTGACACTGCAAGCCAATCTTGATATCGCTTTTGGCAGGTATCAGAACGCCGCACGACATCCGGGCACTTTAATCCCGCGCCACGGTCACACATCTGGAGCAGAGTCGCCGCAGGACAGCCGCTTTCATCCAGCCTGCCTTGTTAGCCCCGCACCATAGGAACCCAGTAAACGGACGCCGAGCGTAGCCCATAGACATGCACGATCCCGAACGACTTGCCGCCATCCTTGACGCAGTAGACCAGCGCACGCAGCCCCTGCGCGAGGATACTGCGCTGCAGGAAGCCATGCAGCGCTGCGTTACTCAGGGCCTGGATGACATACCGCAGCCCGGTGGCGGCGAAACCTGGCAACGCTGGCAAACACTGGCCGAGGTCGCCGCCCATGATCTTTCCCTGACCAAGCTGTATGAAGGCCACACCGACGCCATCGCCATTCTCCGCGAGCTGCAGTCCACCCACCTGCAGCCACCCGGGGTCGGTGCGGTCTGGGCCGCCGAACCGCCCCACGCGCGCGTGCAGGTAAGCCGCAGCGAAAACGGCTGCGCCGAACTCACCGGTACCAAGGCGTGGTGCTCCGGGGCAGCCCAGATAGATTGGGCGCTGCTCACTGCCTGGGGCGACCACGAGCAGCCGCAACTGGCACTGGTGGCGCTGGATCAGCCGCAGGTCAGGGTCGGTAACCGGGGCTGGCAGGCAGTCGGCATGGCCGCTACCGCCAGCGTCGAGGTGAGCTTTGAGCAGGCCACGGCGCAGTTGATTGGCACGCCAGGCGACTATCTGGCACGACCCGGCTTCTGGCATGGCGGTGCCGGGATCGCCGCCTGCTGGTATGGCGCGGCTACAGGATTGGCTCGATACCTCAGGCACTTTTGCCAGCAGCGCGAGAACGATACCCACGCGCTGGCGCATCTGGGCGCGGTCGACGCGGCATTGAGCAGCGCCGCTGCCACGTTGCATGGGTGCGCACAGTGGATAGACGACCAGCCGACAGCGGATGCGCAGTTACCCGTGCGCCGGGTGCGCGCCCAGGTGGAACAGGCCTGCGAACAGGTGCTGCACCACGTCGGTCGCGCCATGGGGGCCACACCGTTTTGCCGCGATGCCCGCTTCGCCCGCCTGGCGGCCGACTTGCCGGTTTTCCTGCGGCAAAGCCATGCCGAGCGTGACCTCGCCGAACTGGGCCGGCTGGTTACGGCGCAGGACGACCCGGGCTGGCAGCTATGACAGGTTCCACTGCTGATGCAAAGTCGCTGGACCAGCCAGAAGTGACGCAGCCGGCTTTCGGCATGCAGGGCACGCCACTGAATGCATGGCAAGCCAGTCAGGCCCTGGCAGCGGTGCCCAATATCAGTCTCGACCAATTGATCCCCCCGCCAGCGCGGGTAGTCGTGGTAGCCCCCCACCCTGACGATGAGAACCTGGGCTGCGGCGGGCTCCTGGCCGGGCTGGCAGCGCGCGGTAGCTGCATCACCGTGGTCGCCGTGACCGATGGCGAAGGCAGCCACCCCGATTCTTCACGCTGGCCGGAACGTCTTTTGCGAAGCACACGTCGACAGGAAAGCCAGACCGCCATGGCCCGTCTGGGCTTCACTGATTCCCAGGTAGAGTGGCACCACCTCGCACTCAGCGATGGCCAGGTGGCAGCCCATGCCAATGCCTTGCAAGCGCAGCTGATGTCGCTCCTCCAGCCGGGCGATTGCCTTCTGACCACCTGGCGCGGTGACGGGCACTGCGATCACGAAGCCACGGGTGAGATCGCTGCGCGCTGCGCCGCGGCTGCCAACGCCCGGTTGATCGAGGTCCCGGTATGGGCCTGGCACTGGGCTTCGCCGGAGGATCCACGGATTCCCTGGCGCCGGGCGTTCAAGTTGCCGCTTGCCGCCAGACAGCTCGCACGCAAGGCAGCGGCGGTCGACGCCCACGTCAGCCAGCTGCATCCCGACCCGAGTACTGGCGCTGCCCCCGTTCTGGCAGAGGGCACCCTGGCCCGGCTGCTGCAACCCTTCGAGCTGGTATTCCTATGAACACCCCTGCCGAATACTTTGACAGCCTGTTTGCCGCCAACGAAGACCCCTGGGCCTTCCGGCAACGGTGGTACGAGAAGCGCAAACGCGACCTGAGCCTTGCCGCCCTGCTCCATCAGCGCTACGAGCGCATATTCGAGCCGGGCTGCGCCAATGGCGAGCTGAGTCTGGCACTGGCCCAGCGTAGCGACCACTTCCTTGGCATGGATCTGTGCGAGCGCGCGGTAGACCTGGCCCGTGATCGCCTGGCTGGGCATGCCCACGCCCGTATCGAGCGGGGTGCGATTCCCTCTGACTGGCCACCCGCTCAGTTTGATCTGATCGTGCTCAGCGAGGTCGGCTACTACCTTGAGCCTGCCCAGTGGCGGGAGGTAATCCAGCTCGCCGAACAGAGCCTGCGTCCGGCGGGCAGCATTCTGGCCTGCCACTGGCTGCACGCCATCGACGGCTGTCCGATGCAGGGCGCGCAGGTACACCGCATGCTCAGTGAGCACCTGACCCTGCCCCGCCAGGTACGCCATCGGGAGCGTGATTTTCTGCTGGAGCTGTGGAGCGCGGATACCGCTGCACTTAGCCTGGAGGAGCAGATCCTGTGATCGGCGTGATCATCCCGGTGCATAACGAGGAAGCCCTGCTGCACGACTGCCTGAGTGCCATCGAACAGGCTGCGACGCATCCGCTACTGTGCGGCGAGCCGGTACGTATCGTGGTGGTGCTGGACAGCTGCAGCGATGGCTCCGCCGCCGTAGCCGCACGGTTCAACGCCACGATCATCACCATCAACCAGCGCAGCGTTGGCTTTGCTCGCCACACCGGCGCTGCCTGGCTACTGCAGCAGGGCGCCCGCTGGCTGGCCAATACCGACGCGGACAGTCTGGTGCCCGAAGACTGGCTGGTCGAGCAGATCCACGCCGACGCGGAGGCTGTCTGCGGCACTGTCCGTGTGGCGGTCTGGGATGAGCATCCCGAGCACGTGCGCCATCGCTATCTCGAGCTCTATCAGCAATGCGAAGGGCACCGCCACATCCACGGCGCCAACCTGGGCATCTGTGCCAGGGCCTACCAGCGCGCCGGCGGCTTCTCGCACCTGGTGGCCCATGAAGATGTCACCCTGGTTCGCGCCCTGGAAGCCATCGGCGCCCGCATCTCCTGGACCGCGCGCAACACCGTGTGCACCAGCGCACGCAAACTGGCGCGGGCGCCCAATGGGTTCAGTGAATATCTGAACAATCTGGCGGCTGTGTCTTGAGGCGAAATGCGGGCGAGGATGTATGCTGTGTAGTGATTCCGACACCCGTCATCTGGAGCAAAGCATGACTGATACCAACATGGAGCTGATTTCTACCATCAGCGAAGACAACACACTCGAACTTGCCCTGCGCGAAATCGACATCCCGCAGCCTGGCGAAAACGACGTCATCATCCGCATCGAAGCTGCCCCTATCAACCCGTCCGACCTGGGCGTGATGTTCAGCGTGGCCGACATGACCACTGCCAAGCAATCCGGCAGTGCCGAGCGCCCGGTCATCAAGGCCGAGGTCCCAGCCAAGTTCATGGGTGCCGTCACCAAGCGCGTGGGCAAGGCTATACCCGTGGGCAATGAAGGCGCCGGTATCGTCGTCGCCGCTGGTTCATCCGCCGCCGCGCAAAGCCTCATGGGCAAAACCGTCGCATTCATCGGCGGCGGCAGCTACCGCAAATACCTGCGTGCCAACGTGCAAAGCTGTCTGGAACTGGAAGCGGGTACCACCCCAGTCGAGGCCGCTTCCAGCTTCGTCAACCCGCTGACCTCACTGGCCATGGTAGAAACCATGCGCGCCGAAGGTCACAAGGCCATCGTGCACGCTGCAGCCGCCTCCAACCTGGGGCAAATGCTCAACCGCATCTGCCTCGCCGACGGCATCGACCTGGTCAATATCGTCCGCAAGCCGGAACAGGAAAAACTGCTGCGCGACCAGGGTGCCAAGTACGTGGTCAACTCCAGCAGCGACAGCTTCATGGCCGACCTGACCCAGGCACTGATCGAGACCGGCGCGACCATCGCCTTTGATCCTATCGGTGGCGGTCGCTTGGCCAGCGATATTCTCACCTGCATGGAAGCCGCTGTTTCTCGGGACATCACTGAATACAGCGTGTATGGATCGACCGTCTTCAAACAGGTGTATATCTATGGCGGCCTGGATCGCGGCCCGATCACGCTGAACCGCACCTTCGGCTTCGCCTGGGGTGTGAACGGCTTCCTGTTGTTCAATGCGTTGGGCAAGCTGGGCAAGGACACCGCCGCCGCCATGCGCAAGCGCGTAGCCGCCGAGATCAAGACCACCTTCGCCAGCCACTACACCCACGAGGTCTCCCTGGCCGGTGCGTTACAGCTGGATTCGATGGCGGTATACGGCAAGCAGGCGACTGGCGAGAAGTTCCTGATCAAGCCACAGAGCTGAGGTTGGATCTCTGGCCGCAAGGCCATGGATGGGCGCTGGAGTCGGATGGCTCCAGCGCCTGCCTGCTAGTTCTGCAGGCTGCTGATAAAGGCTTCCGATTCGGCAATGGATCTTTCCATTTCCCTGATCAACTGGGCGACATCCGTTTCGATACTCCCCAACTCACCCTGCAGCGAGTCAATCGCTCGCGCATTCAGATTGTGCTTCAGAAACAGCACCTGATCCTGAAAGGCCTGTAATACCGGCTCCATGCGCGCCTCTGCGCTGCGCATCGCTCTGATCAGCCCCGAGTATTGCCGGCGGGTCTGGCTCAGCTTGGTTGCACTCTGGCGCTTGAGGTTGGCGCTGCTGTACAACTCGATTTCGTCTTCCCACTCGTCGAACAACGCCTCGGATACATCCTCCATAGCATCGATGCGGTCGGTTACCGACTTCGCCGCGTCTTTGCTGTCTTCGTATTCGTCATTCAGCCTGTCGTAGCGCTGCGCCAGATCCTGATCCTTGATCTGAACAATGGAGCGAAACTCCGCCAGGGCGGATTCGAACTGCTCCTTGGCATCCGTCTGCGCCTCCTGGGCCGACTCCACGCGATTGACCATGATATCGCGCTTGTGCACGCCCACTTTCTCCATGGCGCCGTAATAGGCAGACTGACAGCCGGCCAGGGACAGGAGCAAAAAAGAGATGAAAAACCAACGCGTTAATGACATGTATCCATACCTTTAGCTGAATTCCGAGGTGCTGGTGGTCTGACCCTGATTACGCCCGTTGATTCCCCAGGCTGAAATACCCCAGCCGCCGCTACCAACCCCACCAATGTTCGAATTTAAGAATGCCGCGCCAGATACCGCCTCGGCGACGTCTTCGGCTGCCTGGCTCCAGTTACAACTAAAGATAGCAAGTGCGTGCAACGCCAATGCTTTATTTCTAGACTATGCAAAAGCTTGCTCATCCAATAAGACTTAAAAAACGATGCAGCTAACCGTTCCTCGCCTGTTTCATACTGTCGTTCTGACGCTTGTAGTATGGGCGGCACTCTGTCTGCCTGCGCAGGTCGCTAACGCCGCAGATCCCATAGAGATCACCGCGATAGAATACCTGCTCGCTCCGAATTCCGAGTCTTTCCGCACCGTAGCTGAGCCGTCTTTTGCGCCCCTCTGGCAGACCTCTGATCAACCTACCCTCAACATGGGCTATCGACCCGAAGGCGCCTGGGTGCGGTTTCATATAACCAACCACGCGGCTAATGAAGTCAAAAGACTGCTGCTGGTGGACTGGAGCTTCACCCTGATCGAAGCTCGTATTCTGAACACCGCGCGCGGTGAATGGTCTTCTGCCGTTCATACCGGTGACAGCGTCGCGCCCCACAAGCGCGACGTCAACAGCCCCATCCAGGTCTTGCCGTTGAGCCTGCCGCCTGGTGAAGCCGAGGTCTACCTGCGACTTGAAGCCACCGCGCCAATGCTATTGCCATTCCGCCTGCTTGCCCCCTCGGAACTGCCGAAGGCAGAGCGCGACAACAATTTGCTGATGAGCGCCTTCTTTGGCGCCATGCTAGTGATGATGCTGTACAACGCGTCGCTGTTCATTTTTACCCGGGACGCGGCCTATCTTTTTTATTGTGCCTATGTGCTGAGTGGAGCCTTTTATGTCGCCAGCATATTCAGCTTTGGGCCCTATTTTTTGTGGTGGGATTCGCCCTGGCTGGTTTCGCGGGCCACGGTATTATCAGTAAGCCTCGGCTTCTTCGGCGCCGCTTTGTTTGAACGTCAGTTTCTCGAACTCCGTCGCCAAGGTGGGTGGCTGCTGCATTTGAGCCATGTAGTGCTCGGCTATTGGTTATGCGCTGCCCTGGTCTCTGCCTTCGCCCCCCAGGCTATCGGGTATGTGCGTATTGAGCACGGCGGTTCGCTCACCTGCGTCGCGGCCATCGTTATTGCTGTTGTATGTTGGCGGCGTGGCAGTATCTCCGCCGGCTACTTCCTGGTGGCCTGGACAGGACTGGTATGCGCTACCCTGGGTATCACCCTGGCAATGGCCGGGATAATACCCATGACCAACTCAATTCGCTCCACACAGCTGGCGGGGTTCATCCTGGAGTTTCTGTTGCTGTCTGTCGCACTGGCTGAACGCATCAATCGGGAAAAGGCCTCTCGCTTGCAGGCACAGGACGCCTTGCTGCTCATGCAACAACAGAACACCGCCCTATTGGAATCCAGCGTTGCCTCACGCACCCGCCAGCTTGAGCAAGCCAACCTGGAACTCAAGCGGCTGAGTAACACCGATTCTCTGACCGGGTTAAGCAACAGGCGGGGATTTGAAGAGCAGGTCGCTGCAGCCATCGAGCGTAAGCGATCCATAAACCCCGTATTGCGATGATCGTTGCAGATCAGTAAGCAACCGGGCCGCAGCGCCAGGGCAGTAGTGCTTCGTAATCCTCGGCAGACGTTGCCAACGGCAACCGTTCCAGCACGT
>JAESUC010000197.1 GCA_016763285.1 Pseudomonas sp. | reverse complement strand
GAACACCATGACGGTAAAACAGAGCGAGCAGTACCAGTTGGTGATCCGCAGCCTGTCCGACCGCATTGTCGAGGCGCAGGCGCCGATCCGGATTCTGGATGCGATCAAGTGGGATGACAGCCTGCGTGAGGAGTTCTTTCGCAAGCGCTGCAAGAGCATTCCCGATGTGGGCCCTGACTACTACGCCAAGCGCCCGCTGGGTTTCGACCCCGCCGAGCGTCGGCAGGTGCTGCAGGATATCGAGCGCGATATCACCCGCCAGCTCGGCACCTTCAATCCGGTAGGCCAGATCATGCGGCGCATGTGCAAGGAATACCGCATGGTCATCCGCATGCTCGAGGCGCGGGGTACGGCGGACATGGGGCTGATTTCCCAGGAGCTCTACGGCTCGGCGTCTGATGCCTTTCACGCCGGCGATCCGACATTGACCGACCTGGGCATCATGCTCAGCGAGTCCCTGGCCAATATTGGCAAGACCGAACTGCTCAGCGAGCCCAAGACCATCGCCGCGCCCGAAGCAGTGGAAATCCTGCAGGCGCGAATGAACGAAGCCTTTCCGGATGACCAGGCCGTACGCGTGTTCGAGTCCGACGGCATTGTCGCCGATGCCGCGGCAGGGGCGGATTACATCAAGATCCGCAGTGACGCCAAGTTCAATCAGCGGGACCTGAAAATCCTCGCGGTGCATGAAGGCATGGTGCACGTGGCGACCAGTCTGAATGGCCAGCACCAGCCGATCTGTACCTTCCTGGCCAAGGGGCCGCCGTCTTCCACTGTGACCCAGGAAGGCCTGGCGATTCTCATGGAAGTGATCACCTTCGCCTCCTATCCGGCACGGCTGCGCAAGCTGACCGATCGCACCCGGGCGATCCAGCTGGCCGAAAGCGGTGGGGACTTCATGGATGTGTTCCAGTTCTACCGCGAGCAGGCGTACACGCGCGAGGACAGCTACACCAATGCCAGCCGGGTCTTCCGTGGGTCGAGCAGCAACGGCCTGCCGTTCACCAAGGACCTGGCGTATCTGAAGGGGTTCATCCTGACCTACAACTACATCCAGTTGGCCGTGCGCAAGGGCAAGCTGCAGCAGATCCCCCTGCTGTTCTGCGGCAAGACCACCCTGGAAGATATGCGCACCCTCGGGCAACTGGTGGAAGAAGGGCTGGTAGTACCTCCGCGTTATCTGCCGGAGCCCTTTGCCGACCTTAATGCGCTGAGCGCCTGGATGTGTTTCTCGGGATTCCTGAACAATCTAAGTCTCGACCGGATCGAGGCTGACTATGCCAATATTCTCTGAAGCATTCTTTTGCGACGCATTACCCTCGAGGAAGCCCCATGAGTGACAGTAAAGAGATTAGCAAGATACCGATGATCCTCACCGCCTTCGCCACGGTTTTTGCCACGGTCATGGTGCTGTATTTCTACGGCTACCTGAATTTCTCCAGGGAAGAGAAGGGCATGGTGGTGGCGGAGTTCAGCCTGGTCAAGGTCGGGTCGGAGGAGGCCGGCCAGCTGCGCAGCCGTGCGGCTGATCAGGTAGCCGAGTGCGTGGACGGCATATTGATCCTGCACGACAGCCGCCACAATGCCCTGTCTGGCTTGCTGGTCGATGGCCGTCAGCGTGTAGTGCGCTGTAACGCCCAGTCGGTGCCGGCGGCGCAATAGTCATGGCGCAGGGCGAGATCAGGCTCGAAGCTGGCTGGAAAGATGCGCTGGCGGGGGAGTTCGACCGGGAATACATGCGTGGTCTGAGTGCCTTTCTGCGCGGGCAGAAAAGCGAGGGCAGAACCATCTACCCACCGGGCGCCCTGATCTTCAATGCACTCAATACCACCCCCCTGGATAAGGTCCGCGTGGTCATTCTCGGCCAGGATCCGTACCACGGCCCGGGGCAGGCACACGGCCTGGCCTTTTCCGTGCCCCCTGGCGTCAGGCCGCCGCCGTCGCTACAGAACATCTTCAAGGAGCTCGAGAGAGACCTGGGCATGCCCAGGCCCAGCCATGGCTGTTTGAACTATTGGGCCGAGCAGGGCGTGCTGCTGCTCAATGCCGTGCTGACCGTCCAGGCCAATGAAGCCGGGTCCCATGCCAAGCGTGGCTGGGAGGCCTTCACGACCCGCATCATCGAGATCGCCGCCCAGCGGCACGAGCATCTGGTTTTCATGCTCTGGGGCAGCTACGCACACAAGAAGGCCGAACAGGTCGATCTTTCCGGGCACTGTGTCCTGAAGTCGGCGCATCCTTCTCCGCTGTCGGCCCACCGGGGTTTTATCGGCAATGGCCACTTTTCCGCGGCAAACAGCTATCTTCAAGAACACGGGCGCAAGCCGATTGACTGGTGCTTGCCCGATACCTCAGTCTGACGTATATCGGTTCTGCCTCAGGAGGCTTTCATGGAACATGCACTGCAACCCTACACCGCCCTGGTCCCGCGTACCGACAAACTGGTTGTGCAGAAGGTCGGGCACACCGCCCTGGTGACTATCGACAATCCGCCGGCCAATACCTGGGACACCGACACCCTGCATGGCCTTGTCGAGCTGGTCGGGCACCTGGGCGCCGATTCGGAGATCTTTGCCCTGGTGATCACCGGGCGCGGTGACCGTTTCTTTTCCGCAGGCGCGGATCTCAAGCTGTTTGCCGACGGTGACAAGGCGCGCGCGCGGGAAATGGCGAGCCTGTTCGGCAAGGCATTCGAGGCCCTGCGCGATTTCTCTGGCGTCTCCATCGCGGCGCTGAACGGTTACGCCATGGGCGGCGGGCTTGAGTGTGCCCTGGCTTGCGACATCCGGATTGCCGAGCGACAGGTACAGCTTGCCTTGCCCGAGGCCGGCGTCGGTCTGTTGCCCTGTGCGGGCGGCACCCAGGCCCTGGCCTGGTTGGTCGGGGAAGGCTGGGCCAAGCGCATGATTCTTTGCGGCGAGCGCATTGATGGCGTCAAGGCCGAGCGCATTGGTCTGGTGGAAGAGGTGGTTGAGCAGGATCAGGCGTTGGCTGCCGCGTTACGCCTGGCTGCCCAGGTCGGTCGCCAGAGCCCCATGGCAGTCAAGGCCTGCAAGGCCCTGATCCAGGGAGCACGCCGTCAGCCGCTCAACAGTCTGCTGCCGGAGGAGCGCGAGCGCTTTGTCGATCTCTTCGATTACGAGGACACGCGGGAAGGGGTTAACGCCTTCTTCGACAAGCGTCCTCCCCAATGGCGCAATCGCTGAAGGTGCCAAACGCTGCTGGGCTGTCAGCCCAGCAGTTGCATCGCCGCTTCCATTTCCGCTGACAGATCCTCATCACCGTCTTCACCCTGGGTCAGTCCCAGCTTGTTGAAGGACGCAATGGTGCTCCAGTCCATCTGGGCCAGCGGGTGCTCGCTGCTCAGGCTCTGCAGCATGGCCACCTGGACGATGTCAGCGTAGTCCACGGTAGGGGTATTGCGGTTGAAATCCAGATGCTCGGTTGGTACATGGCGCAGGGGCATCGGGAAGTCCCAGGCGGCGAGAATGCGATCGCCCAGAACCGGATGGATCCGCTCGATGACCAGGTTCAGACTGATCGAGTCACGCAGCAGGCTACTGTTTTCTTCGGCATAGCTGAGGATCGGCAGCACGCCAATCTGGTGTACCAGCCCGGCCAATGTCGCCTGGTCCGGTTTGAGCTTGGTGTAATGGCGGCACAGTACATGGCTGATACCGGCAACCTCGGTGCTGCGGGCCCAGACTTCACGCATCTTGCGGTCGATCACGTCGGAGGTGGCCTGGAACATCTGGGACATCGCCAGGCCGGTAGCCAGGTTCGCCGTATAGTTGATACCCATCCGATTGACGGCCATGCCCAGGTCGGTGATTTCCTGGCGCGTGCGCAGTAGCGGGCTGTTCACCACCTTGATCAGACGAGCGCTGAGGGCGGCATCGTTGCTGATTTCGCGCACCAGGTCGGCAATGCTTACGTCGGGGTTTTCCGCGGCTTCGCGGATGCGCAAGGCGACCTCGGGCAGCGTGGGCAGGACCAGCTGGTCCTTGTCGATTGCCTCAATCAATTCATCCTGTACGCGCTGGGCCAGGTCAGTCATGGGTGTTCCTTCTCAGTTTGCCGGTCCGACGTCGTTGTCGGCCACTTCGCTCTCGTAGGGCAGCTCTGCCACAGTCAATAATGGCCCCTGGCCATCAGTTGCGCTCAATGATACCAATTGTGCCGCATCCTTTTGTAGCACCGCCAGCATTTCCATGCGCTCGCCGTCCGTAGCGCAGATCACCACTTCGCCCAGCCCCTGCCCGGTTTCGCGATTCACCACGGCGGTACCTGGCGCCAGCAGCCTGCCTTCGTCGCTGATCAGGCGGAACATGCGTTTTTTCAGTTTACCCAGATACTTCATCCGGGCCACGATTTCCTGGCCCGTGTAGCAGCCTTTCTTGAAGCTGACGGCATCGAATATCTGCAGATTCAGCATCTGCGGTATGAAGCTTTCACGGGTTTCGCCGAATACCTGGCCGACGCCGTTGCGGATCTGCAGAAGGTGCCAGTCATTGAGCGCCACAGCGGTGGCGGTCTCCAGCAATCGGTCGAGGGTGTCCCGGGCGCTGGCCGCCGGCAGCCAGATCTCGAAGGCATTGTGCCCCGGCAGCCGGACGACCGTGCCGGACTCGCTGGCGGCTACCTGATCCAGCTCCTGGGGCACCGGCAGTCCGGCCCGGGTCGCGGCCTCGACGCTCTCGACGCCCCACAGCCCCAACCTCAGCCAGTGCTCGCCGGCATCGGTGATCTCGGTCTTGAAAAAAGCGGCATACCTGGCCAGGTCGGTGATCTGCGGCTCTAGCAGCTCAGCGGCCATTGCCAGCAGGTAATCCGTCTCGCCCTGGCGCACCAGCCTGAAGCTGGACTGCATGCGGCCCTTGGGATTGCAGCGCGCACCCATGACGCTGCCGGGAAGGGGCAGACGTACCACGTCACAGGTCAATTGCCCCTGCAGAAACTTTGCCGAGTCCGGGCCACTGACGGCCATGACTGCCTCATGGCTCAGCCAGGCGATGGCTGTGTCGGGGTGGGGCAGGGGTGACGCCGTCGGGAACACTTTGGACAGGTGGTGATCAATGGAGTTGGTGTCGGTCATAAGCTCTGATTGCCTGGTGAATTCAGCTGTTACATCATAGGTCCGGCAGTGCGCCTTGTCAGTGGCACCTTGCGCTTATAATGTGGCTTGTGCATTGTGTCGCGTTTATACCTGATTGCGGAGAGAGAGATGTTGGCTGACGTGGAAATGAAGCGGCTTTACTGGCACAGCCGAAGGGGCATGCTGGAGCTGGATGTGCTACTGGTGCCGTTTCTCGAGGAAGCCTACAGTGATCTGGACGCGGAAGACAAACTGCGTTATCGCAAGCTGTTGGAAAGTGAAGACCAGGACATGTTCGGCTGGTTCATGCAGCGCAGCGAACCGGACGACCCGGATCTCAAACGTATGGTAAGGATGATACTCGATCGTGTTCAGCCAGCCTGATTATCTGGTATTACGCCGGCAGCCCTCGCGGTTTCTCGGCATGTTGGTCATCGTGTTCAGCGCTCTGGCCTGTGCCGCACTGCTGCGCAGTGGTCTGCCGCCATTGGTGGCCACGGCCTGCACCCTGGCCGTGGTCGGCTACGGTATCTGGATCTGGCCGCGCCAGGTCAGCCTGAGGCATGCGCAGTCAATCACCGCCCTGCGGTTCGACAGTCAGGGCTGGCACGTGTTGCGTCGCGATGGTTCGGAGACCACGGCGCGTCTGCTCGCCGATACCTTCGTCAGCGCCTTTCTGACGGTGGTGCGGTTGCGCGAACCCGGTCGCTGGCTGGCTGTCTCGGTCATCCTGCCGGCCGATGCTGCAGCCGAAGACGCCCTGCGTCGTCTCCGCCTGCGCTTGCGCTTCAGTCGTCAGCGCTGGGCGGCTGCAGAATAGTATCGGTAGCTTCAGGCAAGAGGCGAGGGTAGTCGAGCGTGTAATGCAGTCCACGACTTTCGCGCCGCTGCATGGCCGAGGTGATGATCAGGTCGGCTACCACCGCCAGATTGCGTAGCTCCAGCAGATCGCGGCTGACCCGGTAGTTGCTGTAGAACTCGTGGATCTCGGCCAGCAGCATGTCGACCCGGTGCTTGGCGCGCTGCAGGCGTTTGGTAGTGCGTACTATCCCCACGTAATCCCACATGAACCGCCGCAGCTCCTCCCAGTTGTGGGAAATGATCACGTCCTCGTCGGAATCGGTTACCTTGCTTTCATCCCAGTGTGGCAGGTCCGCAGGCATGCCCGTGTGCGGCAGTTCATCGAGGATGTCCTGGGCTGCGGCGCGACCAAAGACCACGCATTCGAGCAGGGAGTTGCTGGCCATCCGGTTGGCGCCGTGCAGGCCGGTATAGCTGGTTTCACCGATGGCGTAGAGATTGCTGGCATCCGTGCGGCCCCGTGCGTCGACCATGACGCCGCCACAGGTATAGTGGGCGGCCGGGACCACCGGGATCGGTTCGCGGGTGATATCGATGCCGAATGCCAGGCAGCGCTCGTACACCGTGGGAAAATGGCTGCGAACGAACTCGGCCGGTTTGTGGCTGATATCGAGGAACACACAGTCCAGGCCCAGACGCTTCATTTCATGGTCGATGGCCCGGGCAACGATGTCCCGTGGCGCCAGCTCCGCTCGCGCATCGAAGCGCGGCATGAAGCGGGTACCATCGGGAAGCTTGAGTACCGCGCCTTCTCCGCGCAGGGCCTCGGTCACCAGGAAGCTCTTGGCCCGGGGGTGGTAGAGGCAAGTGGGGTGGAACTGATTGAATTCCATGTTGGCCACCCGGCAGCCGGCCCGCCAGGCCATGGCGATACCATCACCCGAAGCGCTGTCAGGGTTGCTGGTATACAGGTAGACCTTGCTCGCTCCACCGGTGGCCAGCACGGTAAACCGCGCTCCATAGGTTTCCACATGACCGCTGTTGCGATTGAGTATGTAGGCGCCCAGGCACTGTCTGCCAGGCCTGCCGAGCTTGTCCGAGGTGATCAGGTCGACGGCGACGCGGTTCTCCAGCAGCTCGATGTTGTCGTGCTCCTGGGCCTTGAGCAGCAGGGTATTGAAGATGGCGGCGCCGGTGGCGTCAGCGGCATGGATGATGCGTCTGTGACTGTGGCCGCCTTCACGCGTGAGGTGAAAATCATCGCTTTCCGACCCATCGGCCAGTCGCTCGCGGGTAAAGGGCACGCCCTGATCGATCAGCCAGCCAATGGCTTCTCGACTGCTGCCCACGATCTGCCGCACTGCCTCCTCGCGGCACAGGCCACCTCCGGCATCCAGGGTGTCCTGTACATGGGCCTCGACCGTGTCGGTATCGTCCAGTACGGCTGCAACGCCACCCTGGGCCCAGAAGGTTGAACCTTCCGACAGTTGCCCCTTGCTGATAACGGCCACACGCAGGTCATCCGCCAGATGCAGCGCCAGTGTCAGCCCGGCGGCACCACTGCCAATGACCAGGACGTCATAATTTTTTGCTTGTACCATGGTGTCCCTGCTGGGCCAGATGAAGTGAGGCCGGATTACCCGGTGCACTGTGGCAGGCTAGTATATAGAAGGCGCACGCCGCACAGTACTGTCTGGCGAGACGACATCTGCGCCATCATGTTGCCGAATAATGACAATTAATTTCACTGGATCGGGAACTTTCACACGCCGATGTGGCTCATATTGCTGAACCTGACGAGGGGAGAACTTTTGCTTAAATTGCTGGTCTATCAGAATAAGGCGAGTCGAACAGGCTTACGCCAGGAGGAATGGCCGCATGGCTGAGCAGACCGACCAGGAGTTGGTCATTCGGGTTCAAGGCGGCGACAAGCGAGCTTTCGATCTGCTGGTGCTCAAATATCAGCACAAGATACTCGCTCTGGTCATGCGCTTTGTGCATGACAGCCATGAAGCGCAGGATGTCGCGCAGGAAGCATTCGTCAAGGCTTACCGCGCCCTGGCCAATTTTCGCGGAGACAGCGCGTTCTATACCTGGCTGTACCGCATTGCCATCAACACGGCCAAGAATTACCTGGTCGCGCGTGGTCGCAGACCACCCGATTCGGATATCGCGGCCGATGAAGCAGAGTATTACGACGGAGACAGTGCCCTCAAGGACATTCACTCGCCGGAACGCGACCTGCTGCGTGATGAGGTAGAGCAGATGGTCAACAGGACCCTGCAGCAGTTGCCTGACGACTTGCGCACGGCTCTGACGCTGCGCGAATTTGAAGGGTTGAGTTACGAAGATATTGCAGCAGTAATGAGCTGCCCGGTGGGTACGGTAAGATCACGCATCTTCCGGGCACGCGAGGCGATCGATAAAGCTCTCAAGCCCCTGTTGGTAGACTGAAGCGGGGCGCGAGGTCAAATGCAGCCAGCCCGATGGGCCAGAAAGCAGAGGTATAGCAATGAGCAGTGAATCCTTGAAGGAGTCTCTCTCCGCGCTGATGGACAACGAAGCGGATGAGCTTGAAGTACGCCGTGTTCTGAAGGCCTGCGGGGACGATTCGTCCTTGCGCAGCGACTGGGCACGTTACCAGGCCGCGCGTGCAGTGATGCACAAGGAACCCTGGCAGGGCAGCATCGATCTGTCTGCGGGTATTGCCGCGGCGATCGCTGATGAGCCCGTACCTGCTGTTGCGGCAGGTCCGGCGCCGGGCAAGGCCTCGCGCATCTGGCAGGGTGTCGGCCGACTGGCAGTGGCCGCATCGGTTACCGTCGCCGTACTGGTAGGGGTCAACATGTTCCAGCAGGACGGCAGTCCGGCTGGTACGGACACAGTGGTCGACCAGGCGCCGCCGCCGGTCAGTTTGCCCACCGCACCCGGTGCGGCGCAACCGGAAGCCGTGCTTGCCGGCTTCTCGCAGGACGCCGCTCCGGCGGCAGAGGCACAGCGACCCGGTTCGGCGTGGCAGGAAGAGCGTATCGGCAAGTATCTGCGCCAGCATGCCGGCGAGGCAGAAGGCCAGATCACCCCGCAACTCTTGCCGTCGGCCCGTGCAGCGAGTCTGGAAGGACGCTGAGTGCACTCATCGATAGCGCCAGGACACAGGGTGAGAGGCTGGATAGTAGGGGGGGTTGCTTCGGCAGCCCTTCTGCTTGTCCAGTCAGCACAGGCCGTTGAGCCCGCCGCTCTGTTGACCGCAATGACCGATGCCGCCCGGGAGCAGAGCTACCAGGGCGATTTCATTTATGAGCGCACCGGGATTTTCAGCACCCATCGAGTATGGCGCCAGGCGGGAGAGCCGATCGTCGAGCGCTTGCTGCGAACCGACGGCGTCCCGCAGGAGTGGGTGCGACGCGATGGCCGCCTGCAGTGCACCAGCGCACTGACCGCCGACTCAGCCTGGCGTGACAGTGGCATGTCGGCAGTACAACCCTCTCAGCTGGATCAGTGGTATTCCCTTTCGGTGCTTGGCGTCACTCGGGTAGCCAACCGGGCCGCCACCGTGGTGGCCGTCGAGCCACGTGACGCCCTGCGCTATGCCCATGAATTGTACCTGGATGTGGACAGCGGGCTGCTGCTGCAGTCGCTGCTGGTCAACGAGCAGGGTACGCTGCTCGAGCGCTTTCAGTTTACCAATGTCGAGTTGGGGCCCGTCGCTGCAGAGCAGCTGTCGGCAGGCAGTCTGTGCCAGCCGGTCAGCAAGCCTCCCGCTGACAGGGTGGCCGATGAGCGCTGGCTGCCAGCCTGGGTGCCGGCTGGATTTGCTGCGGTGCGGCGCGAGATGCGCTCGCTCAACGGCGATCCCGAGGCCGTGTTTGCCCAGGTATTTACGGACGGGCTGGCTCGGTTTACCGTATTCATCGAGCCGTTGCCCGAGGATCGAACCGTTGATGACCTGCGGGCCCAGCTGGGTCCTACCGTGGCGGTCAGTCGTGAGCTGCTATTGCCCGAGGGCCGTTATCTGGCTACGGTGGTGGGCGAGGTGCCGCCGCGGGTTGCTGAGCAGGTTGCGGCATCACTATCCCCGGATTTCGAGTCGGACGCGCTGACCAAAAGCGCGCCCTGAGAAAGAGGACTTGCCGTGAGAGCGAATATTGACGTGGCGGGTGTGACAGCGTGATTGAAGAACGCGGCAGGGTGGTCGGCATCGAGTCTGGCGCAGCCTGGGTTGAAACCATCAGGCGCAGTACCTGCGGCAGTTGTCAGGCCCGCGCAGGATGCGGTCAGGCGTTGCTCGAGCGCCTCGGGGCCCGCAGTCGCCGTGGTTTTATCCGGGTGATCTTCGACCAGCCGGTTGCCGTGGGCGACGAAGTCATTATCGGTCTGCCGGAAGATGCGGTGCTCAAGGCGTCCGCCCTCATGTACGTCCTTCCCCTGGCGATGCTGTTCCTCTTTGCCTTCCTCACCAATCTCGCCGGACTGGCCGAGCCCTGGATCATTCTGGCGGCTGTGGCGGGTCTGGCCTGTGGTTTTGCCCTGACAGGCTGGCATACGCACCGCACGCGGGCCAATCCGCAATACCAGGCTCAGATTTTACGTCATTTGCCGTCTGGATCAGCCGACGTGCTGCAGGTCCACGGCTCATTCTAGGAAGAGGCTGAAATTTATGATTTCGATAAAGCGCATGATGGCTGCAGGTGCTGCCGCAGCCTTGCTGAGTTGGCAGTCGCTGGGTATGGCCCAGGGACTGCCGGATTTTACCGATCTGGTCGAAGAGGTTTCCCCGGCTGTAGTCAATATCAGCACCAGTCGCGCGCCCAAGCAGGGTCCGATGGCCGGCCGCCAGGGCATGCCCGATCTGGAAGGGCTGCCCCCCATCTTCCGCGAATTTTTCGGTCCTGGTTTTCCCCAGGGCCCGCAGGGACCCCAGTCTCGCCAGCCTTCGCCCCAGTCACTGGGTTCGGGTTTCATCCTCTCAGAAGACGGCTATGTGCTGACCAATAATCATGTGATCGAAGGTGCCGACGAGATATTCGTTCGGCTCTCGGACCGTCGTGAAGTGGTCGCCAGACTGGTCGGTGCCGATCCGCGTTCGGATCTGGCTCTGTTGAAGATCGAGACCGATGATGATCTTCCCGCTGTGCGGATCGGGGACTCCTCCGAGCTCAAGCCCGGCGAGTGGGTGCTGGCGATCGGGTCACCGTTCGGCTTCGATTACTCCGTCACGGCAGGTATCGTCAGTGCCAAGGGTCGCAGTCTGCCAACCGAGAACTATGTGCCTTTCATCCAGACCGATGTGGCGATCAATCCGGGCAACTCCGGAGGTCCCCTGCTGAACCTTGACGGTGAAGTGGTGGGTATTAATTCGCAGATATTCACCCGCTCCGGCGGCTTCATGGGCCTGTCCTTTGCGATTCCGGCAGATGTGGCCATGGATGTCGTGGCGCAGCTGAAGAAGACCGGCGCTGTTCAGCGCGGCTGGCTGGGTGTGGTCGTGCAGGAAATCAACAAGGACCTGGCCGAGTCCTTCGGCCTGCCCAAGCCGGCTGGCGCACTGATTGCCCAGATCATGCCTGGCGGCCCTGCGGATGAAGGCGGCCTGCAGGTAGGCGACGTGATCCTGGAGTTCAACGGCCAGGAAATCAACATGTCCTCGGACCTGCCCCATGCCGTGGGTCGGGTTCGCCCCGGGGAAGAGGCCTCGGTGGTGGTCATGCGTGACAAGAAGCGCCGCACTCTGGAACTCGAGGTAGGCGCGTTGCCGGAAGATGACTCCGTCGCTGCCGGCCCGACACCCTCCGAAGCCGCGCCGTCGGCCGCCAGCAACCGGCTGGGCGTGGTCGTCGCCGAGCTGACCGATGAGCAACGCGAAGCGCTGGATGTATCCGCAGGCATCATGGTGCGCCAGGTCCAGCAAGGGCCGGCGGCCATGGTGGGTCTGCGCGCCGGTGACGTGATTACCAGCCTGGATAACAAGCAGATCGAGTCGGTCGAGCAGTTCGAGAAGATCGCCAAGGGCCTGCCGACCAATCGCTCCGTGTCCATGCGTGTGGTGCGTCAGGGGCGGGCCAGCTACATCACCTTCCGGCTGGCCGACTAGGCCAGTCCAGGGCCCGGCTATCCGGCCTCCCCGGCTGCACCAGGGGGCTCGGATAGCCGCGGCACCATAGCGTCCCCCTGCTTATTCGGGTACACTCGCGAGCTGATTTCGGGGGAGTCCCCCGTCTACTGCTCGGAGCTCTCAGGCTCCCAGTCTTGCAATCATGTCTGGATGATCCCCGTTGTGAGTGACCTAAGCTTAATTCGTAATTTTTCGATCATTGCCCACATTGATCACGGTAAGTCGACGCTGGCGGACCGGTTCATCCAGATCTGCGGGGGTTTGGCTGATCGGGAAATGGCAGCCCAGGTGCTTGATTCCATGGATCTCGAGCGTGAGCGCGGGATCACCATCAAGGCTCACAGCGTGACGCTGTATTACACCTCCGAGAAGGATGGCAAGACCTACCAGCTCAATTTCATTGATACACCCGGTCACGTCGACTTCCATTACGAGGTGAGCCGGTCATTGGCTGCCTGCGAAGGCGCACTGCTGGTCGTGGATGCTGCCCAGGGGGTCGAGGCGCAGTCGGTTGCCAACTGTTACACCGCAATCGAGCAGGGCCTTGAGGTCATGCCGGTACTGAACAAGATCGATCTTCCCCAGGCCGAGCCCGAGCGGGTCATGGCCGAGATCGAAAGTGTCATCGGCATCGATGCAACCGACGCGGTGACCTGCAGCGCCAAGAGCGGAATGGGTGTGATCGATGTGCTCGAGCGCCTGATCCAGGTCATACCGCCGCCCGTGGGCGAGCTGGACGCGCCGCTCCAGGCGCTGATCATCGATTCCTGGTTCGACAACTACCTCGGTGTGGTGTCGCTGGTACGCGTCAAGCATGGGCGTATCCGCAAGGGCGACAAGGTCCTGGTCAAGTCCACCGGCAAGGTGCATCAGGTCGACAGCGTCGGAGTGTTCAACCCCAAGCACAGCGAGACAGCGGACCTGAAGGCCGGTGAAGTCGGCTTCATTATCGCCGGTATCAAGGATATCCACGGCGCGCCGGTCGGCGATACGCTGACCCTGTCCAGCACCCCGGACGTGGACATGCTGCCCGGCTTCAAGAAGGTCAAGCCGCAGGTCTATGCCGGCCTTTTTCCGGTCAGTTCCGAGGATTTCGAGGATTTTCGCGACGCACTTTCCAAGCTGACCCTTAACGATGCGTCACTGCACTTCGAACCTGAAAGCTCCGAAGCCCTGGGCTTCGGCTTTCGCTGCGGTTTCCTGGGCATGCTGCACATGGAGATCATCCAGGAACGGCTTGAGCGCGAATACGATCTGGACCTGATCACCACCGCGCCGACGGTGATCTTCGAGGTGGTCAAGAAGGACGGCAACATCATTTATGTCGACAATCCTTCCCACCTGCCTGATCCGTCGATGATCGAGGAGATGCGCGAACCCATTGTGCGGGCCAATATTCTGGTGCCGCAGGATCATCTGGGCAGCGTCATCACGCTCTGCGTGGAAAAGCGCGGCATCCAGCACGACATGCTGTTTCTCGGTACCCAGGTACAGGTGACCTATGACCTGCCGATGAACGAGGTGGTACTGGATTTCTTTGATCGGTTAAAGTCGGTGAGCCGGGGCTATGCTTCACTGGATTACGCCTTCGACCGCTTCCAGGCCGCGCGTCTGGTGCGTCTCGATGTGTTGATCAACGCGGAAAAGGTCGATGCGCTGGCGCTGATCGTGCATCGCGATAATGCGGCCTACAAGGGTCGGCAATTGGTCGAGAAGATGCGTGAGCTGATCCCCAGGCAGATGTTCGACGTCGCGATCCAGGCCGCCGTGGGCGGACAGATCGTAGCGCGCTCGACGGTCAAGGCCCTGCGCAAGAACGTCATTGCCAAGTGCTATGGTGGCGACGCCAGCCGGAAGAAGAAGCTGCTGGAAAAGCAGAAGGCCGGCAAGAAGCGCATGAAGCAGGTAGGAAATGTGGAAATACCCCAGGAAGCCTTCCTCGCGGTATTGAAAGTTGACAGCTAGCCATAGCTAAACGGACTCGAATATGCATATCAATTTTCCGCTGCTTCTGGTGCTTGCAGTCGCGGTCACCGGTTTTCTCGCGCTGATCGACCTGGTCTGGCTGGCGCCAAAGCGGCGCAGGGCCCGGGCCGCCTACGAGGCACAGGTGGATGTGGCCGACCCGGTAGTGGTCGAGCGGATGGGCAAGGAGCCCTTGCTGGTCGAGTACGGCAAGTCTTTCTTTCCCGTGCTGCTGGTGGTGCTGGTGCTGCGCTCGTTTCTGGTTGAACCCTTCCAGATTCCCTCCGGTTCGATGAAGCCGACCCTGGAAGTGGGTGACTTTATTCTGGTCAACAAGTTTGCCTATGGCATACGGCTGCCTGTGCTCGACAGCAAGGTCATCCCGATCGGTGATCCCGAGCGTGGCGACGTCATGGTGTTCCGCTACCCTAATGATCCCAGGATCAACTACATCAAGCGGGTCGTGGGGCTGCCGGGGGACCAGGTGCGCTATGCCGACAAGGAGCTGTTCATCAACGGTGAAAAGGTGCCGACCAACCTGGTGGAAGTAAAGCTGGACGATGAGCTGCCTGCCGGGCATCCGATGCAAAGCCTTGCCGAGGTGCGTATTCTCGAGGAGCAGCTCGGTGATGTGGAGCACCTGATTCGGGTCGAGCGCCTGGCCCGCACCCCTGCTGCCCAGGAATGGGTGGTGCCTGCGGGGCACTACTTCATGATGGGCGACAACCGGGACAACTCCAACGACAGTCGGTACTGGAATGCGCCAGACATGCCGCGGGAGTTGTGGGGAATGGTCCCTGACCACTATATTGTAGGCAAGGCGTTCGCCATCTGGATGCATTGGCCAGAGCCGAAGCTGCGTAACCTGCCGAGTTTCTCAAGGGTTGCCCTGATTCATTGAGGGGCTGGAACTACAACACAACAACGGACGTCACGAGGTTATTCATGCGCCATTCCCAGAAAGGAGCGTCTTTTTTTGGCTGGTTGGCTCTCATTGCGCTGATCATATTCGGTCTTGTTATCGCAATGAAGCTGGTCCCCATCTACCTGGATCATTTTGCCATGCGTGAGATGATCACCAAGGTAAATGAAGACCCCACGATCAAGATCAATTCGATCCGCGATTTCAACAAATATATAGAAAAGGGCCTGCAGATCAACAGCATCCGCGACATCGATCCGCGTGAAGCAATCAAGATCACGGCCAGCGGAAGCAATGCCTATACCGTGCAGATCGCCTATGAAGTGCGCACGCCGGCACTGCAAAACGTGGACCTGCTGGTCCATTTCGATGAAACCCATATAGTCAGACCTATTAAGTGACCAACAAGCTAGACCGCCTTGAACGCAAGATTGGCTATCATTTCAGTGACCCTGAACTGCTGATTCTGGCCCTCAGCCACCGCAGTCTGGGTGGGCGCAATAACGAACGGCTGGAATTTCTCGGCGATTCGGTACTCAACTTTGTTGCTGCCGAAGCGCTGTTCCAGCGTTTCCCGCAGGCCCGCGAGGGCCAGCTTTCACGCCTGCGCGCGCGGCTCGTGAAGGGCGTGACGCTTGCCGAGCTGGCCAAGGGCTTCGAACTCGGCGAGTATCTGCGCCTGGGGTCCGGAGAGTTGAAGAGCGGCGGGTTCCGGCGCGAGTCCATCCTCGCCGATGCGACCGAGGCGATCATTGGCGCGATCTATCTTGAAAGCGGGCTGGACGTCGCGCGCGAGCGGATACTGCATTGGTTGCACGACCATATGGAAGGTCTGACGCTGGTCGACAACAACAAGGATCCCAAGACGCGGTTGCAGGAGTATCTGCAATCGCGGCACTGCGAGTTGCCCCGATACGAGGTCACCGAAAGTGGTGGCGAAGCGCACTGCCGGACCTTTCGGGTTGAGTGCCAGGTAGGTCCTCTGTCGGAGGCCACCCATGGCGAGGGCAACAGCCGTCGTCTGGCAGAGCAGGTAGCCGCCCAAAAAGCCCTGATCGCCCTGGGCGTGGAGAAAGCAGATGAGTGACAGTATTTCCCGTTGTGGCTATGTGGCCATTGTAGGCCGGCCCAACGTGGGCAAGTCGACGCTGCTAAATCACATTCTCGGCCAGAAGCTGGCCATCACCTCACGCAAGCCGCAGACCACGCGGCACACCTTGCTGGGGATCAAGACCGAGGACCAGGTGCAGGCAATCTATGTCGACACGCCCGGTCTGCACAAGGAAAACGAAAAGGCGCTGAACCGCTTCATGAACAAGAGTGCCAGCCAGGCGCTGCGCGACGTGGATGTGGTGCTGTTCGTGGTGGATCGTACCCGCTGGACCGATGAGGATCAGATGGTCCTCGACAAGGTCCGCTACGTGACCTGCCCGGTGCTGCTGGTGGTCAACAAGGTTGACCGCATGGACGACAAGCAGGAGCTGTTGCCCCATCTGGAGTGGCTGGCAGCGCAACTGCCGGAAGCCGAGGTGGTTCCCGTGTCGGCGCTCCAGGGCCGCAATATCGAACAGCTCGAAAAGCTGGTGGCCGAGCGCCTGCCCGAAGGGGAGCACTTTTACCCCGAGGATCAGTTGACCGATAAAAGCTCGCGGTTTCTGGCTGCAGAGCTGGTGCGAGAAAAGGTCATGCGGCAGCTGGGCGCCGAGATTCCCTATCAGGTGGCGGTCGAAATCGAGCAGTTCAAGCAGGAGGGCAAGATACTGCATATCCATGCCCTGATTCTGGTTGAGCGCGAGGGTCAGAAAAAGATCATCATCGGCGACAACGGTGACCGCATGAAGAAGATCGGTCAGGAGGCGCGGCTGGACATGCAGAAGCTGTTCGGTAGCAAGATCATGCTCAATCTGTGGGTCAAGGTCCGCCGTGGCTGGTCTGACGACGAGCGGGCGCTGACCTCGTTGGGCTATTACTTCGACAAATAGCCTGCCCATCCGCAGAGGTCGCTGTGCACTCAAGTCTGACCCCGGCATACGTTCTGCATAGTCGTCCCTATCGTGACACCAGTGCCCTGGTCGATCTGTTGACCCTGGAACACGGTGTGCAGCGCGCCGTCTGGCGTGGCGCCCGAAAAACCCGAGGGGGTGTCACGGCCCAGCCCTTCATTCCTCTGCTGGTCGCCGTGGCCGGTCGCGGCGAGCTGAAGACGCTGGTCCAGGCCGAAGCGGCCGGCAGCTACCTTGCGCTCAAGGGCGATGCACTGTTCAGCGGCCTGTATCTCAACGAGCTGCTGGTCCGACTGCTGGCCCCCGCCGATCCGCAAACGCTTATCTTTGCTGCCTACCAGAGGGCGCTGGAAGAACTGGCGCGTGAAGAGGCGGTTGAACCGATTTTGCGACAGTTCGAATGGCTATTGCTCGAGGTTATGGGCTATGGTTTCAGTCTGACAGAGGATGCCCGCGGTGCCCCGGTCCAGGCGCAGGCCAATTATGTCTGGCAGGCGGAAGAGGGTCTGCAGAAGCTGCCGGAAACGCCAACCGACCAAGCACCTCCCGGTCTACCGGGAGCCGGCTTGCTGGCCATGGCCGAGCAGGACTGGAGCAGCGTGATCGCTCTCAGAACGGCAAAAAAGCTCATGCGCCAGGCACTGGCGGTACATCTGGGCAGCCGACCACTGGTCAGTCGGCAGCTATTTACATCCCCCGGCAGTATCCCAAGAGGAGACAGGTCTTGAGTCAACCGCAGCGCGTATTACTAGGCGTCAACATCGACCACGTGGCCACGGTGAGGCAGGCCCGGGGCACCCGATACCCCGACCCGGTTCAGGCCGCCATCGAAGCCGAACAGGCCGGCGCAGACGGCATCACATTGCACCTGCGTGAGGACCTGCGTCATATCCAGGAGCGGGATGTGCGGGTGCTGGCGGACATTCTGCAAACGCGGATGAACCTGGAGATGGCTGTCACCAGCCGGATGTTGCAGTTTGCCGAGGAGATTCGCCCGGCCAATATCTGTCTGGTACCCGAGCGACGTGAAGAGTTGACCACCGAAGGGGGCCTGGATGTGGCCGGCAACAGTGCCCGTATCCAGGAGGCGGTCGAGCGCATGTCCGCCATGGGCAGCGAGGTGTCCCTGTTCATCGATCCGGATCCCCGGCAAATCGAGGCAGCCAAGCGTGCAGGCGCTCCGGTTATCGAGTTGCACACCGGGCATTATGCCGATACCGGCGGTGCAGAACAGCAGGAAGCGCTGGCGCGGCTGCGTGAGAGCTGCATCTACGCCCGCAAGCTGGGCCTGGTGGTCAACGCAGGCCATGGCTTGCACTATCACAATGTCGAGCCGATAGCCGCGCTGCCGGGTATCAATGAACTCAATATCGGTCACGCGATCATTGCCCGCGCCCTGTTCAGTGGTCTGGCGACGGCGGTGAAGGACATGCGCGCACTGATTCTCGGCGCCTCGGGCAACAGATGATCCGCGGCATAGGCACCGATATGGTGCTGGTCAGCCGGATCGAGGGGGTTCTGGGCCGGCAGGGTGATCGATTTGCCCGGCGGATTCTTACCGAGGCCGAGTGGCAGCGCTATCGGGCCCACGGTCAGCCGTCGCGCTTCCTGGCCAAGCGTTTTGCGGCCAAGGAAGCCATTCTCAAGGCTTTGGGTACCGGCCTGGGTCAGGGCATGTCGTGGCACTGCATCCAGATCGACCGTACCGCGCTGGGCGCTCCTACCGTGGTGCTCAGCGGTGCGGCTCTGGCACGGATGCAGGCCGGTGGCGGCGGCGAAATGCTGCTGAGCCTCAGCGACGAGCGTGAGCAGGCACTGGCCTTTGCCGTCTGGTCCGCAGTTCCCGGGCCTATGCCGACTCGGTGACGTAGGCCGCCTGAAGACGCTCGATGGCCTCGATCAACTGACTGATCGCCAGCTGATTGGGCTGCCCACGCTTGAGCAGCTCCTCGGCGCGCTGACAGCAGGCGCGCAGCTGCGGCACGCCGCAGTAGCGACAGGCGCCATGCAACTTGTGTATGACCTCAAGCAGCGCCTCGGGCTGGTTGGCGATGAGGTGTCCTTCGATACGACTGCGCTCCTCGGGCAGGCTGTTGATCAGCATGCGCAGCATGTCCTCTTCCAGGTCGGCCTTGCCAGCCGCCAGGCGCAGTCCTTCCTCGCGATCCAGCACCGGCAGTCGTTCACGGTCCTCCAGGCGCCGGGTCGGAGGCGCACCGGTCGGATCGGTGGGTGCGGGCATGTCCAGCACGACCCCTGTCCAGCGCTGCACGCAGTGGGCCAGTTGCTCCGGACTGATGGGTTTACTCATGTAGTCGTTCATGCCGCTTTGCAGCAGTCTGCGGCGCTCCTCCGCCAGGGCGTGGGCGGTCAGGGCTATCACCGGCCGCGGCTTGCAGCCGGCCTGTTCCTCGCGCAGCCGCAGCTCGGCGGTGGTCGCACGTCCGTCCATCCCCGGCATCTGTACATCCATGAAAATCATGTCCACGGTATGCTCGCCGAGCATGTCCAGCGCCTGTTCTCCACTCGGCGCGGTCAGGACCCGGGCGCCCATCTGTTCCAGGAAGGTTGCCACCAGTTTCAGGTTGGCCTCGTTGTCATCCACGCAGAGGATCGTCACCGAGGGGTCGAGTGACACTGGCCGCACCATCAGGCCGCTGGATTCGGGCTTGAACAGGCCGTTGATCGCCCGCAGCATCTTGCGTGCGCACAGTGGCCGCGAGAGGACCTGGCACTCGCTGGCGGGCAGCTGGTCAAGGGCCGGGTAGTGTTCGGTGGTATCGGTGAGCAGTATGGTCTTGCAACCGTCCAGCGCAGCGCGCTGATGGAAGTGATCGAGCATCACTTCGGGCTGCTCCGGAGCCGCTGCACTGCTGATCAGCATCAGGTCGATCGGCGCGCCGCCCTGGCGGCGCGCGGTCACGTCCTCTTCCAGTTGCTGCGCGGTGTCGTAGACCACCACCTCCATGCCCAGGTCGTCCAGGCAATGCAGGAGGGCCTGGCGGGTCAGCTGCAGGGGCTCCAGCAACGCGGCCCGCAGGCCGGTCAGCGGGTTCTCGGGGAGGTCGTCGGTGACCTGGCTGGACTTCTCCAGGCGCACGGTAAACCAGAATTCCGAGCCCCTTTCCGGCTGGCTGTTGAGGCCGATCTCCCCCTGCATCTGTTCGACCAGGCGTTTGGCAATCGTCAGGCCCAGCCCGGTCCCGCCGGCCTGGCGTGATATCGAATTGTCGGCCTGGCTGAAGGCCTGGAACAGCCGTTTCTGCTGCTCGGGGCTCAATCCTACGCCGGTATCGGTCACGCTGATGCGCAACAGCGCGTGGGAGGCGTCCTCATGCTCGAGCATGGTGCGGACGCTTACCGAACCGCTCTGGGTGAACTTGATCGCATTGCTGATCAGGTTCGCCAGGATCTGCTTGAGCCGCAGCGCATCACCACAGAGTCCGTAGGGGGTATCGCGGTAGATGATGCTGACCAGTTCCAGATGCTTGTGGTGGGCCGCTGGCGCGAGCATGGTCAGGGTGTCCTGGATCAGGTCGCGCAGGTTGAAAGGCAGGTTGTCGAGTACCAGTTTTCCGGCCTCGATCTTGGAGAAGTCGAGGATCTCGTTGATGATCGCCAACAGATTGTCGGCGGAGGTTTCGATGGTCCCCAGGTATTCCTGCTGGCGGTTGCTCAGTTCCGTGCGCTTGAGCAGGTGACTGAAGCCGATGATGCCGTTGAGCGGCGTGCGCAGCTCGTGGCTCATGTTGGCGAGGAACTCGGACTTGATCCGACTGGCCTCCAGGGCGGTCTTGCGCGCCATATCCAGTTCGATGTTCTGCACCTCGATGGTCTCCAGGGTCTGGCGCAGATCTTCGGTGGCCTGGTCGATATTCTGTTGCAGCTCGCCCTGGGCGCTTTGCAGAGTTTCAGCCATTGCATTGATGCCGTTGGCCAGTGCGTCCAGTTCGCGGCTGTCCTGGCCGCTCAGGCGCACATCCAGCTGGCCCCGGCTGATCAGACTGACCGCCTCGTTGGCGCGTGCTATCGGATCGCTGATACGTCTGCCCAGACTGCTGACCACCAGGCCGGTGAAGGTCAGCCCGACCAGAATCAACACCAGGCTGTGCAGCAGAATCTGGTACTGGCGCAGCTGGAGGTTGCCATGGCTGAGCTCGACTTCCAGCCAGCCGAGCAGGGCGTCGGGTTCATAGGCGGTGCCGGGTTGGGCAGCGATCAGCTCGCTGCTGGCCAGCAGCGGCAGCAGGAAACGGCTGCTCTTGTCACTGCGGCGCACCTGCAGGCCGGTTCCGGCGCCGAGGTTGTCGGCGCCTATGGTGCGCTCCGGCGGGCGCATCTGCGGGCCGCTGTGTTCCAGCACGTTGCGTTCGCTGTCATACAGGCTGACGGCTCGCACGTCGGCGCGATTGAGCGACGCGGTAAGGCGACTGCGGGCCTGCTCGGGTGCGCCCTGGAGCAGGGAGATGGCGGCGGCGTCCTGCAGGTGTTCGACGGTCATGAAGCCCCGCTCGAGCAGTTGCCGATTCAGGTCGGCGATGCTCTGCCAGCTGAAGTAGCCGCCCAGGGCGAAGAACATGACGCCTGTGGGAATCAGGGTCATCAGCAGGATGCGTGCCTTGAGACCTATGTCATTCATTGTGTATCCCTCACTCCGTTGCCGGTATCATAGGCCGACTGAATGAAAAGCACAGCACCGGGTGCTCACCCCGGCGCCTGGCAACAAAAGGTGCATGATGACTATCGAATTCCCGACTGTCGCCGATTTTGTCGGCAACACCCCGCTGGTCCGTCTCCAGCGGATTCCCGGTGAGACCAGCAATACCATACTGGCCAAGCTGGAGGGCAACAATCCGGCAGGCTCGGTGAAGGACCGCGCGGCCATATCGATGATCGAGCAGGCCGAGCTGCGTGGCGAGATCCGTCCCGGTGACACCCTCATCGAGGCCACCTCCGGCAACACCGGTATCGCTTTGGCCATGGTGGCCGCGATCAAGGGTTACCGCATGGTGCTGATCATGCCGGATAACATGAGCTCCGAACGCAAGGCGGCGATGAGCGCCTATGGCGCAGAGCTGATTCTGGTCAGCCGCGAGGCAAGCATGGAAGGCGCCCGCGACCTGGCCATGCAGATGCAGCGTGAAGGCAAGGGACGGGTGCTGGATCAGTTCGGCAATTTCGACAATGCGGCAGCTCATTATCGCAGCACCGGACCGGAGATCTGGCGTGACACCCAGGGTACCGTCACGCATTTTGTCAGCTCGATGGGTACCACAGGCACCATCATGGGTACCTCGCGCTATCTCAAGGAGCAGAATCCGGCCGTCGAGATCGTTGGTCTGCAGCCGGTGGAAGGCGCCTCGATCCCGGGTATTCGTCGCTGGCCCGAGGCCTACATGCCGGGGATCTTCGAAGCGCAGCGAGTCGACCGGGTTATCGACATGGGTCAGCAGGAGGCGGAAGACATGATGCGCCGGCTGGCCCGGGAGGAGGGTATCTTCTGTGGCGTATCCTCTGGCGGGTCGGTTGCCGCCGCCATGCAGCTTTCCCGCGAGGTGGAGAATGCGGTGATCGTGGCGATCATCTGTGACCGGGGTGACCGGTATCTCTCCACCGGAGTGTACAACCCCCGACCATGAAAGCTTCTCGCGGTAGATCGCGTCAGCCCAGCGAGGCGCCAGCGGCAATAGGCCAACGGGTGGAGGTCGAGCTTGAACGGCTCAGCCATGATGGCCGGGGCATCGGCCGCTGGCAGGGCCGCACCCTGTTTGTGGACGGCGGGCTGGCCGGTGAGCGGGTATCGGCGCGGGTGATCAAGGCACGCAGCAAGCTGATCGAAACGCGCATCGACCAGGTGCTGCAACCGAGTGCGGAGCGCGTCGAGCCGGCGTGCCGCCACGCGGCCCTGTGTGGTGGCTGCAGCTTGCAGCATATGCCCCACGCCATGCAGCTGCAGGTCAAGCAGCAGGCGCTGGCGCAGCAATTGCAGCATTTTGCCGGCATCCAGCCCACGCACTGGATGCCGCCGCTGCTCGGTCCCGCCTACGGTTATCGCCAGCGCTCACGGCTGGCTGTGCGCTGGGATCGCAAGCGGGCCCATCTTGAAGTGGGCTACCGGCAGCGCTTCAGCAATGATCTGGTCGAGGTCACCCAGTGCCCGATTCTGGTGCCTGAGCTGGAGGCGCTGGTGCAGGCGCTGGGCCAGGTTCTCAACGCGCTGGACGCCAGGCCCGGACTGGGCCACGTTGAACTGATTGCAGCGCAGGTGCCGGTGATGCTGATACGGCACATGCAGCCGATGTCGCCGCAGGACCTGGAGCGGCTGCGCGAACTGGCGGTGCAGCACTGGGCCGAGTGCTGGTTGCTGCCGGGTGCCGCTGACACATTGCACTGTATCAGCGGCGAAGGTGTGGTGCCGGCCTACCGGCTGGCGGACCAGGATGTGCGGCTGGAGTTTGCCCCGGGTGACTTCATCCAGGTCAATGCTGCGGTCAATCAGCAAATGATCAACCAGGCGTTACAGTGGCTTGCGCCGCAGAAGGACGAGCGTATTCTTGATCTGTTTTGCGGGGTGGGCAATTTCAGTCTGCCGCTGGCGCTGGCAGGAGCTCTGGTCACCGGCATCGAGGGCGACGAGCAGATGGTGCTCAGGGCCCGGCGCAATGCTGAAAATAATAATCTGCAGTCGCCGCACTTTTTCCAGGCTGATCTGTCCAAGCAGCTCGACAAACAATGGGCAGAGACCCACTGGGACGCGGCGTTGCTCGATCCGCCCCGTGACGGTGCTGAGCTGCTGGTACAGACGCTGGCGCAGGCCAGGGTCGACAGGATCCTGTACGTATCCTGCAATCCGGCCACATTGGCTCGCGATGCCGGTTTGCTGACAGCGCGGGGTTACCGGATGGAGAAGGTTGGCGTCATGGACATGTTTGCCCAGACCGCCCACGTCGAGGCCATGGCTCTGTTTGTCCGGGGGACCCGGTCAGGGTCTGCGCACAAAGCCTAGAAGAGTGAAGAAACGTGTCTAAGAATCCGCATGAATCAGGGAATCTGGCGTAATGGTACAGGTCAGGGCTCAGTACCCCACCAACGGCGATGGCAGTGTCGATATCGACGCCTGGATCGATCGCATCGATCAACGGGTGAGCCTGTCTTCGCCACAGGTCCTCCGTGAAGCCTGCGAATGGGCCCTGCAGCTTGAGCAGGAAGCCATCGCGGCGGAAAATATCTGGGCCGAGGGCGCGAGCAGCTACACCACCGGCCTGGAGATGGCGGAAATTCTGGCCGAGCTGAAGCTCGACCAGGATTCGCTGGTTGCGGCCGTTATCTACCGGGCCGTGCGGGAACGCAAGACGGACCTGCCAGCGGTGGAGCGACGCTTCGGGGCAGTGGTGGCAGGGCTGGTCGATGGTGTGCAGCGCATGGCGGCGATCAGCGTGTCACAGAACCCGTCCAAGGCGGCGGCGTTCAGCTCCCAGTCCCAGGTCGAGAACCTGCGCAAGATGCTGGTCACCATGGTGGACGACGTGCGCGTGGCGCTGATCAAGCTGGCAGAGCGTACCTGCGCGATCCGTGCCGTCAAGGACGCGCCGGAAGAGAAGCGTTATCGCGTGGCCCGTGAGGTGTTCGACATCTATGCGCCATTGGCGCACCGGCTGGGCATCGGACATATCAAGTGGGAGCTCGAGGATCTCTCCTTCCGTTATATCGAGCCGCTGCAATACAAGCAGATTGCCAACCTGCTGGATGAGCGGCGTCTGGATCGTCAGGAATACATTGACGATGTCATGACCCAGCTGCGTGAACAGCTGGAAGAGGCCGGTATCGAGGCGGAAATCACCGGGCGGGCAAAACATATCTATTCGATCTGGCGCAAGATGCGCCGCAAGAATATCGATTTCAGCCAGGTGTACGACGTGCGTGCCGTACGCGTGCTGGTGCCGCTGGTGCGCGATTGCTATACCTCCCTGGGCATAGTGCACAGCCTCTGGCGGCACATCCCCAACGAGTTTGATGATTACATCGCCAATCCCAAGGAGAACGGTTACCGCTCCCTGCACACAGCCGTGGTCGGGCCCAGTGGCAAGGTGCTGGAAGTGCAGATTCGCACCCAGGCCATGCACGAGGAAGCGGAGCTGGGCGTCTGTGCGCACTGGCGTTACAAGGGCACGGATGCCGGCAGTTCCTCTTCCACTGCCTATGAGGACAAGATCGCCTGGTTGCGCCAGGTGCTTGAATGGCACGAGGAAATGGGCGATATCGGCGGCCTGGCCGAGCAATTGCGGGTGGATTTCGAGCCCGACCGGATTTATCTGTTTACCCCTGACGGTCATGTCCTGGACGTGCCCAAGGGAGCCACGCCGCTGGATTTCGCCTACCGGGTGCATACCGAGATAGGTCACAGCTGCCGCGGCGCCAAGGTCAACGGCCGCATCGTGCCGTTGAGTTATGTGCTGCAGACCGGAGAGCAGGTCGAGATCATTACCGGCAAGCAGAGCGGCCCGAGTCGTGACTGGCTCAATCCCAATCTGGGCTACGTCAATACTTCGCGGGCGCGGGCCAAGGTGCAGCACTGGTTCAAGCAGCAGGCACGGGAGCAGAACGTCCAGGCCGGCAAGCTGATGCTGGACCGCGAGCTGACGCGTCTGGCGCTCAATGGCGCAGATTACGCCCATCTGATCGACAAGCTGGGCATTCGCAGTCAGGAAGACCTGTTTGCCGCGGTGGGCTCGGGTGACATCAGGCTGATGCACGTGGTCAATGTGGCCCAGCAGCTGATCGAGCCGGACAGCCACAGCGAGCAGCTGGAGCTGATCCCCAAGCGCCCGAGCAAGCCGGGGCGGCGGGGAGACATCTTCATCCAGGGCGTGGGCAATCTGTTGACCCAACTGGCCGGTTGCTGTCAGCCGGTACCGGGTGATCCGATTACCGGTTACATCACCCTCGGGCGTGGCGTCACCGTCCATCGGGCCGACTGCGCCACGGCCATGCAGCTGCAGGATCGTGATTCCGACCGGCTGATCGAAGTCAGCTGGGGCAGCGAGCGGGTCCAGACCTACCCGGTCGAGATCTTCATCAAGGCCTATGATCGTTCGGGCCTGTTGCGCGACGTCTCGCAGATGCTGGCCAACGACAAGATCAACGTGCTCGAGGTCAGTACCCGGACCAACAAGGACGACAACTACGCGGCCATGTTGCTGACCGTCGAAGTACCCAATATCAACATGCTTGGGCGACTGTTGGCGCGCATCAGTCAACTGCCGAACATCATCGAGGCGCGCCGCAATCGCAAGGAAAACCGCGCGTGAGCTACCGGATCGACGACCTGCTGTATCTGATGGAACGCCTGCGCGATCCGCAGCACGGTTGCCCATGGGACCTCGAGCAGAATTTCCAGAGCATTGTTCCGCATACCCTGGAAGAAGCCTACGAAGTCGCCGATGCGATTGCCGAGGGGGACTTTCCGCAACTGACCGGCGAGCTGGGCGATCTGCTGTTTCAGGTCGTCTATTATGCGCAGCTCGGCCGTGAGGAGGGTCTCTTCGACTGGGACCGCGTGGTTGACGGCGTTACCCGCAAACTGGTCCGCCGCCACCCCCATGTCTTTCCCGACGGCAATCTGCGGACGCCTCCGGGCGCATTGTCCCTCGGGGCCGATCAGGTCAAGCAGCGGTGGGAGGAGATCAAGGCCGAGGAACGGGCCGAACGATCCTCAGAGCCCGAGCAGTTGTCACTGCTTGATGATGTTCCCCGTGCGTTGCCGGCACTGAGTCGGGCGCACAAGCTGCAGAAGCGGGCCTCGCGGGCCGGATTTGACTGGGCCGAGCCGGGGCCCGTGCTGGAAAAGATTGCCGAGGAGCTCGACGAGGTTCGTGGAGCCCTTGCCCTGGGGCGGCATGAGGAGGTGGCTGCCGAAATGGGCGACCTGCTGTTTGCGGTGGTCAATCTGGCGCGGCATCTGGACGTCGATGCCGAGAGCGCCCTGCGGGCAGGTAACGAGAAATTCGAGCGGCGTTTCCGGTTTATCGAACGACAGCTGGCCAGCGAGGGTGCCGAGGTGGAGCAGACCGACCTGGTACGCCTGGACCAGCTGTGGGATGCAGCCAAGCAAAGCGGGCTCTGATCGCAGGGATCCGAGCCCGTCCTGCGGTTGCTCGGATGCGATTATGCGCTTTTGTCCTGGCGGTCCTGAAGCTCATGCAGATGCTTCTTGCTCAGCTCCAGAAACCGCGGCGTCATCCCGGCATCGGCGTACAACGGATCGCCCATCTCGTCCACGGCGACGACCTCGTCCCCGGGTTTGTAGGGCAGGCTGGCCTCCAGCTCCTCGAGGGCGCAGGAGAGCAGGTCGGTGATCAATTCTTCGACATGCCGTCTGGGGTACATCTCCTGCAACGCGGCCAGGCGGGCTGCATCCTCCAGGGGCAGCTGAACCTGGTAGGTGCTATGGGTAATGGCTCCCTTGGCGTTGCGTTCCCATTCTTGGGCAAGTTCACGGATCTTCATGTTATCTCCCAACTATTTCTGTATGGCTTCGCTTGTGGCGATATTTCCAGCATAGTCCAATGATTGGCCCCTGCACGGGGCGGGTGCGTTTCTTTCAGTACAATCCCTTGCACGCTGGCGCGGCGGACTCCCCCTTGTCAGGCAGGGCTCCGTGCCAGCATGCTGTGAATATCGAGATCATCGGAGAACGGACATGGCAGAGATAGACGCGCGCCTGCGCGAGGATGTACACGAGCTGGGCGAGCTACTCGGACAGACGATTCAGGCGCAGCTCGGCGAACCCTTTCTGCAGCGCATCGAGCGCATACGACTGGGCGCGAAGCAGGGCCGCAGCAGTGACAAGGCGGCCCACGAGGCCCTCCTGGCGGCGCTCCACGATCTGCCGGACAACCAGTTGCTGCCGGTGTGCCGCGCCTTCAACCAGTTCCTCAATCTGGCCAATATCGCCGAGCAATATCACCGTAACCGCCGCCAGCGTGCCGATGAGCCGGTCCGTTTCGAGCAGCGGTGTGTCAGCGAACTGCTGCAGCGTCTGCAGGCAAGCGGCATGGACGGCGCCAGCATTCGCCGCCACGTCGAGGCGCTGGATATCGAGCTGGTGCTGACCGCCCACCCTACCGAAGTGACCCGGCGTACATTGATCCAGAAGTATGATGCGATTGCCGATGCCCTGGCCCGACGTGACCATGATGACCTGAGCAGCGCCGAGCAGGCCAGCGTACGTGAAGACCTGGCCCGGCTGATCAGTGAAGCCTGGCATACCGACGAGATTCGCCGTAATCGGCCTACGCCGGTGGACGAAGCGAAGTGGGGCTTTGCCGTCATCGAGCACTCACTCTGGTCGGCGATTCCAACCTATCTGCGCCAGCTGGACGCCGAGGTGCAAGCGGCCACCGGGGCGCCACTGGCTCCCCGTACGGCACCGGTACGCATCGGCTCCTGGATGGGCGGCGACCGCGATGGCAATCCCAACGTGACCGCTCCGGTCACCCGTGAGGTTCTGCTGTTGGGACGCTGGATGGCCGCTGACCTGTATCTGCGGGATGTGGAAGCGTTGGGCAACCAGCTGTCGATGCAGGCGGCCAGCGCCCGGGTACTGGAACAGACCGGGCCGGTTGATGAGCCCTATCGTGCCCTGCTCAAGCGGCTGCGCGAGCGGCTGCAGGCCACCCGGGACTGGGCGGAGCGTGCACTCAACGAAGATCTGCCCGCTGACGAGGCGGTACTATGCAGTCTCGAGGCGTTGCGTCGACCGCTGGAGGATTGCCACGCCTCGCTGATCGAACAGGGCATGGAGCTGATTGCCAACGGGCCGCTGCTGGATACGCTGCGCCGGGTGAATGCGTTCGGCCTGGGACTGGTGCGGCTGGATATTCGCCAGGACGCCGGGCGCCATGCCGATGTGCTTGCGGAACTGACCGAGTACCTCCAGCTGGGCAGCTACCGCGACTGGGACGAGGACCAGCGTTGTGCATTCCTGTTGCGCGAGCTGGCCAACCGCCGTCCACTGCTGCCGCCGGACTGGGAACCCTCTGCCGATGTCGAGGAGGTGCTCGACACCTGCAGGATCATCGCTACCCAGCCTGAGGAACTGCTCGGCTCCTACGTTATTTCCATGGCCTCCAGCCCCTCGGATGTGCTGGCCGTCAAACTGCTGCTCAAGGAAACCGGGGTGCGCTGGCCGATGCGTGTGGTGCCGCTGTTCGAGACCCTGGCAGACCTGGACAACGGCGCCCCGGCGATCGACAGCTTGCTCGGCATGCAGGGCTACCGGGATATCGCCGGTGACGAGCAGGAAGTGATGATCGGCTATTCGGATTCAGCCAAGGACGCCGGCACGCTGGCCGCCGGCTGGGCCCAGTACCGTGCCCAGGAGGCGCTGGTTGCCGTCGCGGCCAAACACCAGGTTCGGTTGCGCCTGTTCCATGGGCGCGGCGGTACCGTCGGTCGCGGCGGCGCCCCGGCGCACATGGCGATCCTGTCTCAGCCCCCTGGCTCGGTGAACGGCCAGTTCCGCGTGACCGAACAGGGCGAAATGATCCGCTTCAAGTACGGTCTGCCAGCCATCGCAGTGCAGAGTCTGCAGCTGTATACCAGCGCCGTGCTGGAAGCCAGTCTGTTGCCGCCGCCCGCACCCGAGCCTGCCTGGCGCGACACCATGCAGCGGCTCGCGGACCGTTCGGTGGTGGTGTACCGCAGTGTGGTCAGGGACGAGCCGCAGTTTGTCGAGTATTTCCGCCAGGCCACTCCGGAGCAGGAGCTGGCGCGCCTGCCGCTCGGAAGCCGGCCGGCCAAGCGCAGGAGCCAGGGGGGCATCGAGAGCCTGCGCGCCATTCCCTGGATCTTCGCCTGGACCCAGACCCGGCTGATGTTGCCAGCCTGGCTCGGCGCGGGTCAGGCACTGATGGAAGCGATGAATGCCGGGGAGCAGCAACGTCTGCGGCTGATGATGGATCAGTGGCCGTTTTTCCGCGCGCGTATAGAGATGCTCGAGATGGTTCTGGCCAAGGCTGACGCGAGCATCTCCCGCTTTTACGAGGAACGGCTGGCCAGCCCGGACCTGTGGCCTTTGGGGGCGAAACTGCGGGCAGCGTTGCAGGAGGCAACCGCAGCGGTACTCAAGCTGCGCGAGACCGAGCAGTTGCTGGCGCATAACCCGGCCTTGCTCGAGTCCGTGGCGGTGCGTAATCCCTACACCGATCCCCTGCATCTGCTGCAGGCCGAGCTGATGGGACGCACTCGATCGCAGGGCCAGAACATCGACCCGGACCTTGAGCGGGCATTGCTGGTCACCGTTGCCGGGATCGCTGCGGGTATGCGTAATACCGGCTGAGGGGCCCGCACGCCGCGGGACGCACTGATACCATGGTCCACCTTGTGCATGCGAGGTTGTAAGTGTATGTTGAACGCCCTTTTCGCATGCCGTGGGCCTGCGATGAACACGATGCGTTGGCACCGGTGCGGGGATGCGTGGGCACAGGTGCGGGCGTTTGCCAGCCGGGGGCGGTCAGCCTCCGGTGGCCCGATTTCAGTTAGATTAGGAGAGTTTCAATATGCGAGTCATCCTGTTGGGAGCGCCTGGCGCGGGCAAGGGCACCCAGGCCCAGTTCATCTGCAAGCATTTCGATATCCCCCAGATCTCCACGGGAGACATGCTGCGTGCAGCGGTCAAGGCTGGTACCGAATTGGGCAAGCAGGTAAAGGAAGTGATGGACAGCGGCCGCCTGGTTTCCGATGACCTGATCATCGGTCTGATCCAGGAGCGTATTGCCCAGGACGACTGCAGCAAGGGTTTCCTGCTTGACGGTTTTCCCCGCACCATTCCCCAGGCCGAAGCATTGGTCGAAGCCGGTGTGAGCATTGATCACGTGCTGGAAATTGCCGTGGACGACGAGGAAATCGTCGAGCGTCTGTCCGGTCGTCGCGTGCATCCGGGCTCCGGTCGCATCTACCATATCAAGCACAACATGCCCAAGGTCGAGGGCAAGGATGACGTCACCGGTGAGGACCTGGTCCAGCGTGAGGACGACATCGAGACCACCGTGCGCAATCGCCTGAAAATCTATCACGAGCAGACCCAGCCTCTGGTTGCCTTCTATCAGAAGCTGTCCGACGTCCAGGGCACCCCCAAGTGCACCCGTGTGGTTGGCGTGGGCAGTGTTGACGTCATTACCCAGCAGGTCATGAACGCGCTGAGCTGATGGTTCGGGTCGCCCCCGCAGGCGACCTCTCCATGGCCGCAGCTACGTCTGACGGCCAGCATTTTTAAAGTACGCCGATAGCACTCCGACTCTTTTCCGAAAGCCATGCCATGACTACGTTGCTCGCTCTGGATACCGCCACCGAGGCCTGCTCGGCGGCCCTGTTGCATCAAGGCCGGACAATTCATCGATTCGAGGTCATCCCGCGCATGCATGCCGTGCGGTTGTTGCCGATGATCGATGAGCTGCTCGATGAAGCCGGTCTTCCCCTGGCCCAGGTGGATGCCCTGGTGTTCGGTCGCGGGCCCGGCGCCTTTACCGGTGTGCGGATCGCCACTGGCATGGTCCAGGGGCTGGCGTTTGCCACCGGCAAGCCGGTTATAGCCGTGTCCAACCTGGCCGCCCTGGCCCAGCGTGCCTACCGTGAGCACCAGACGCATCAGGTCTGTGCCGCCATAGATGCGCGTATGGATGAAGTCTACTGGGGTTGTTACCAGCTCAAGGCTGAGGTCATGGAGTTGGTGGGGCAGGAGGCCGTCAGTGCGCCGGAGGCCGTGTCAGCTGGCGAGCTGACTGGAGCCATGGATGGCGCCGGGACCGGCTGGCAATACGCCGAACGGATGGGCCTCAAGGTCGCCCGCAGTTGGCCGCAGATGCTGCCCGATGCCCGCGATCTGCTCAGCCTGGCATTGCCTCGCTGGCAGGCGGGGGATGTGCTCGACGCCGCCGATGCACAGCCGGTCTATCTGCGCGACAAGGTAGCCACACCGCGGTCCGTCGGCTGACTTTGCGTTTTCCCGGCAGTCAGGATAATCTTTCAGTCGTATCCCCTGGAGTCTACCCATGCGTCTGGATGGCTATATCCCATTCTCTGCGCTTCCCGAGCGCAGCTCGCGACCTGTGGTCCCGCCGGCCAACAGCGAGCCCGCGCGCGCCGGTCAGACTGCCCAGGCCGCTCCGGTCGAGCCATCGCGTGCGCTCGCTCCTCGCACGGTCAACCCCTCCAGTGCCAACGCCGAGTACATTCCGGCCCGTCGTGAGAGTCTCGAGCCCGTCTATGGTCGCAGCAACCAGGCCCTGGCCAGCTATCAGTCCACCGCCAGCCTCTCTGTCAGTGACGAGGCCGAGGGTATCTTCGGTATCGATCTGTTTGCCTGACGGCTCCTCCGACCGCCCCGGTGCTCTACCTTGACCGCATTGTCTGTTTCCCATGATGTCGCCGTAACCTGGCTCGAGTCCGCATTCCAGGGCCGCGCTGAGTCGCTGGCTGTGCAATTGGATGTGCCCTTGCTGGCGCCGGACCGCCTGGAAGCAGGGCTATTGCTGCAGGTGGGTGAAACGGGATTGCAGTTGCAGGCCATGGGGGCCGATGCGCCTGGTCCGGTGCGTGTCGATTTTGCCGAGGGCGCGTTGGCCCATCGGCGCCTGTATGGCGGCGGGGCAGGGCAGATGGTGGCGCGGGCGGCGGGATTGCGCGGGTCGCTGCGCCCCAGCGTGCTGGATGCCACCGCCGGACTGGGCCGCGATGCCTTCGTGCTCGCTGCCCTGGGTTGCCAGGTAATCATGATCGAGCGCCAGCCGGTGATTGCTGCGCTACTTGCTGATGGTCTGGAGCGGGCCAGACTGGCCGGCGGAGAGACAGCCGAAATTGTCGGGCGGATGCGTCTGATCCAGGCCGATGCCATCGTCACCATGGCGGACTGGAATGAACCCATCCCCCAGGTGGTTCACCTCGATCCGATGTTTCCCCACCGGGACAAGTCGGCCCTGGTCAAAAAGGAGATGCGGGTGTTTCGTCCCCTGGCCGGGGATGATCTGGATGCCCCCGCGCTGCTCGCCGCCGCCCTGGCGCTGGCCAGTCACCGGGTAGCCGTCAAGCGCCCACGCAAGGCACCTGCCATAGCCGGCCACAAGCCCAGTGCCGAACTGAGTGGTCAGTCCAGCCGCTACGATATATATGGCATCCGCAAGCTCTAGCAGCCTGTCTGGCTCAGGTCTGTTCTACTGCGGAAAAGCCGGATCTGCTCATTTCTCAGCCGGCAGGCTGTTAGGTTCGGGGCGACAGGTTGGGCGTCGATGCCCGCGCGACCTGCCTGATCGACAGTCTTATTTCCGCGCTCAGAACGCGTCTGGCGGTGTTTTCGGCAATATCTTCCATATCCGGCGAGTAGCTGAGCAGGCCCTGTTCATCGCGGGTCAGCACCTGCATTTCATTCAGGCGCTGGATGAACTGGCGGAACAGGGTCTTGTCGAAGAACTCGGGTGCATTGAGCCCATGCAGGATCGACAGCCGCTGGGCCATGACCGAGCACAGCGCCTCAAGCTCCTCTGCCGTGAGGCTACCGTTGGGATTGCTGAACAACAGGGCCGAGGCCATGTAGAAGCGTTCCAGGGTCTGCAGGATGCTGCGGGCCAGCAGGGTCAGCAGCACGAACTCGCCGGAGCTGGTGTCCGGGCGGACAATCTGATCGGCAGTGTCCTGTAACAGACCTTCCGCTACCAGCCCGTCTATCCATGTGCCGATCACCTCCGGCAGTTCCTCGGTATGCCATTTCAGGAATAATTCACCTTGCAGGTACGGATAGATCGCTGTGACCAGGCGGATGATCTGCTCGCGACTCATACGGGCGTTATTCAGGAAAAGACAGGCAATCAGCGCGGGCAGCGCAACCAGGTGCAGAACGTTGTTGCGGTAGTAGGTCATCAGGACCGCCTGGGGCTCGTCCAGATAGAGAATCTCACCCAGGGCGTCGGACTGGCGCCCGATCATGCCCATGCTCTCAACGTAGTGGATCAGCTCTGCCCCATCCATCTCGGGCAAGGTCACACTGGTGCTGTAGGGAACTCGCCGCAGCAGCGTGCTATAGCTTTGCAGGACCCTCAGCAGAGCAGGCTCATCCAGTGCCAAACGGGTAGTGGAGAGCATCGAAAGGGCGATCAGGTTGACCGGGTTGACATCGCAGGCTGCGTTGATGGCGCTGGCCAGAGTGCTGGCGAGCTGGTCGGTGGCAGCAGGCAGCCAGGTCGGGCGGTAATCCGGGCCATAGCTTTGCTGACGCCAGCCCGGCTGTACCCTGCCGAGAAAGCCATTGAGTGGCACCGGTTCGCCAAAATTGACGGCTACCCGACCAAATCGAAGCTTCAACGCCGAGAGAACCCGGAACAGATCGAAGAAGGATTCCTTCTTTTTTTCCTGCCCGCGTAGTTCGCCCAGATAGGTACGGCCTTCCAGCACGCGCTCATAGCCGATGTACACGGGAACGAAAACAATCGGCCGGCGTGAGGAGCGCAGGTAGCTGCGCAAGGTGATCGAAAGCATGCCGGCTTTGGGGTTCAATGTGCGACCTGTACGTGAGCGGCCGCCTTCGATGAAATATTCGGTTGGAAAGCCGCGGCTGAACAAGGTGTGCAGGTACTCGTTGAACACCGCTGTATACAGCTGGTTGCCGCGGAACGTGCGGCGCATGAAAAAGGCGCCGCCGCGTCGCAGGATGCTGCCCACTACCGGCATGTCGAGATTGATACCCGCGGCGATGTGGGGCGGCGTCAGATTGTTCTGGAATAACACGTAGGACAGCAGCAGATAATCGATGTGACTACGATGGCACGGCACATAGATGATTTCGTTGCCGGGTGCGATGTGCTGGACCCGCTCTATGTGGTTGATGCGGATGCCATCGTACAACTTGTTCCAGAACCACGAGAGCACGACCTCGAGGAAGCGGATAATGCTGTAGGTAAAGTCCGAGGCAATTTCGTTGGCATAGCGTGCTGCTTCCTTGTGCGCCTTGGCGATGTGGATATCACGTTCCTGCGCCTCCTGGGCGATTGCATGCTTGACCTGAGGGGACTGCAACAAGCCCTTGAGCAACGTGCGGCGATGGGAGAGGTCGGGGCCGACTACCGCGCCGCGTTGCTGGCGGAAATGCACACGCAGCAGGCGATTGATCCGACGCAGATTGCGTTCGCTGCCCAGATCTTCGTGCACCAGTTCGCGCAGGGACAGGCTGCGTCCGAAATGAACACGAATCTTGCGGCCGTGCAGCACGATCGCCAGCAGCTTGCGCAAGCGCCCGGTCACAGTCCAGTTGTAGGCAAAGAGCAGCTTGAGAGCAGAGGACTCCACATCCGGCGACTGGCCCCAGAACACACTCACCGGTACCAGTTGGACTTCAGGGCAGTGGTGCGTCTCTACCGCCTCCAGTGTCCTGAGCAGTCGAGGGGACTGGTTTCTCGGATCCGGCCGGCCTACCCAGGCTTTGGCATTGCTGAGAAAGACGTGGGATTCGCTTTCCTCCAGCGACCCATGCGGCGCACGAACGGGGCGGGGCAGCCCGGCCCTGACGCATTCGCGGTCCAGCACCATCAGGTCCGACAGTGAGCGATAGGGCAGCACGTAGACGATTGGCTGATCAGGATCCAGATGCAGGTTGGTTCCGCTGTTGCCGATGCTGTCGGATCGAGCCCAGAGATAGAGCAGACGGCGCAGCAGACCAAAGCGCAGACGACCAAAGAACGATGAATGGACAGCTGACATGGTGCTTCCTGAATGGGAGGGTATTCGCAGGCCCTGCGCACAAGGCATGCGTAGCGGAATTCTAGCGGTTTTAACGTCAGGTTACAGCCGCCTTGCCGTCGCGGTGGTTCTATCGCGTCGCAGGTCTTGAAATAAGTCTGGCGGATTCATATAGTCGACGGCTTGAGCGCTGATTCATTCCTTGCTGCCAGCCCGGCAGAGCGAGGACGCTGCCTCGGCGTACTGACCCCTCCGGTGTCTGATCGTCTACGCCCGTCCAACGCCTGCCCCGCTTCGACATCATTCTAATGTATCCTTGCGCCCAGCATTGCCCGCCTGTTTGCGGTGCATCTGTCATATTGGGGAAAACGGAAGAGGCCATGATAAAGATAAACAGCCTGACCAAACGCTTTGGCGAGCATGTCGCCGTGGACAATCTGTCCTTTGCTGTGAGTCCGGGGGAAGTACTGGGTTTTCTGGGGCCCAACGGCGCCGGCAAATCAACCACGATGAAGATGCTTACCGGCTTTCTGACGCCCGACGGTGGTTCGGCCAGCGTGGGCGGCTTCGACATACAGACCCAGACCCTGCAGGCACAACAGCAGATGGGATACCTTCCCGAAGGCGCTCCTTGCTATGGCGACATGCGCGTGCGGCGCTTCCTCGAGTTCATTGCCGAGGTGCGTGGCTATTCCGGGACGGAAAAGCACAAGCGGGTGGCCTGGGCGGCCGAGCAGCTCGAGCTGGAAGCGGTCATGGGGCAGAGCATCGAGACCCTGTCCAAAGGCTTCAAGCGGCGCGTGGGACTGGCGCAGGCGATCCTGCATGACCCGGGCATCCTGATTCTCGATGAGCCGACCGACGGTCTGGATCCCAACCAGAAATACCAGGTGCGCAAGCTGATCAAGCAGCTGGCCGAAGGCAGCAACAAGATCGTGGTGATTTCGACGCATATCCTCGAGGAGGTCAGCGCGGTATGTACCCGCGCGGTGGTCATCGCCCATGGCCGTCTGCTGGCCGACGGTACGCCCGACGAGCTGGAAGCCCGTTCGCGCTACCATCAGGCCGTCACCGTGGCGCTGGAGCAGGCGGTCGACAGCCAGCCGTTGCTCGGCCTGCCAGGGGTGAAGGAAGTGGAAGTGCGCCCTGATGGTCATCAGCTCACGGTCATAGCCGAGCCAGGCGCAGTGATTTTCCCTGCGGTGGGCCAGTATGCGCAGGACCAGGGCTGGCCAGTGCGTGAATTGTCGGTAGAGCGTGGTCGTCTGGATGAAGTCTTCCGCCGCCTGACTGCGGAGGACGCAGCATGAAAAACCTCGGTGTCATTTTCAAGCGCGAGCTGGGTAGCTATTTTGCCACTCCGCTGGCCTATATATTTATCGTCATCTTTCTGGTGCTGGCTGCGGTCTTCACCTTCTACCTCGGTGGTTTCTACGAAAGCGGTCAGGCCGATCTGAACGCGTTCTTCAATTTCCACCCCTGGCTCTATCTGTTCCTGGTGCCGGCTGTGGCCATGCGTCTGTGGGCGGAGGAGCGCAAGTCCGGCACCATTGAGCTGCTGATGACGCTGCCGGTATCGCGTACCGACATGGTGCTCGGCAAGTTCCTGGCGGCCTGGGTATTCATCGGTTTGGCGCTGCTGCTGACGTTTCCGATCATCATCACCGTCAACTACCTGGGCTCGCCGGATAACGGCGCCATCTTTACCGGGTATCTGGGCAGCTGGCTGCTCGCCGGCGGCTATCTGGCCATCGGCTCGTGCATGTCGGCGCTGACCAAGAATCAGGTCATTGCGTTCATCGTCAGCGTGGTTGCCTGCTTCATCTTCATCGTCAGCGGCTTTTCCCTGTGGCTTGATCTGTTCAGTGGTTGGGCGCCTCAGTGGTTGCTTGATGCCATCGCCTCACTCAGTTTCCTGATTCGTTTCGACGCCATCAGCAAGGGCGTTCTGGATCTGCGTGATCTGCTGTATTTCATTTCGCTCATGGCTGTGTGGTTGCTGGCTACGGCGATTGTCATCGACCTGAAAAAGGCCGATTGAGGCGAAGGAGACACAATAATGAAACGTTTGATGTATTCAGGCACTGGCCTGCTGGTCCTGCTGCTGGCCTTCGTCGCCTTCAACATGGCTTCCAATACGCTGCTCCCGGGCGCTCGTATCGACCTGACCGAGCAGAAGCTCTATACCATTTCCGAGGGCACGCGGGACATCCTTACTGGCCTGGAAGAGCCGGTAACGCTGTATTTCTTCTTCTCCGACAGCGCCAGCAAGGACATGGTCATCCTGCGCAACTATGCGCGCCGCGTGGAAGAACTGCTGCAGGAGTATGAGCGCGTCGCTGACGGCAAGATCAATCTGCAGATCATCGATCCGCAACCCTTTTCCGAGGCGGAGGACCGGGCCGCTGAATTCGGCCTGCAGGCCATCCCCTTGCCGCAGAGCGGCGAGAAGCTCTATTTCGGTCTCGCCGGTACCAATCCCCTGGGTGAACGGGAAGTCATTCCGTTCTTCGCCCTGGAACAGGAGGGGCTGCTGGAATACGAGCTCAGCCGCCTGATCAACGCCCTGGCGCAGCCGGACAAGGCACGTATTGGCGTGATCAGCGGGCTTCCCATGGGCGGCGGCATGAACCCGATGACCGGTCAGCCGGCCGCGCCCTGGGTGGTGTTCGAGCAGATCCGTCAGTTGTTCGAGATCAGCAATCTGCAGCACGACATTACCGAGGTCCCCGAGGACATCGATGTACTGATGCTGGTCCATCCCAAGGCGCTGACCGAACAGGCCCTGCACGCGGTGGATCAGTTTGTGCTGCGCGGCGGCAAGTTGCTGGCGTTTATCGATCCGCTGGCTGAAGCCGACCAGAGCCAGGAAGCGATGATGGATGCCATGGCTGACGGCAAGTCCTCGGACCTGTCGCCGCTGCTGAAAAACTGGGGCGTGGACTTCGATGCCGAGAAGGTGGTCCTGGACGCGCGTCTTGGCATGTCCGTGGGCCGCGGGCCCGATCAACTTCCGGCGCGGCATATCGGCTGGCTGGAAATAGAGCAGGCCCAGATCAATCAGCAAGACACCGTTACCGCTCCGTTGAGCCTGCTGACGGTAGCCACCGCCGGTGCGCTGGTGCCGACCGATGGTGCCACCACCCGGTTCACACCGCTGTTCTCCAGCACCACCAATAGTGCGCTGATCGCCAGTAGCGCCTTTACCAACCTGCAGGATCCTGAGGTCCTGCTGGACGGTTTCACGCCGGATGCCAGCGTGTACCACTTTGCCGCTCGCCTGGAAGGCCCCGCTGTTTCGGCCTATCCGCAGGGCGTGGAGGGTAGTGAGCCAGGCCTGCAGGAGGCGGACAATATCAATGTGATCGTGATCGCCGATACCGATCTGCTGACTGACCGCATGTGGGTGCAGGTACAGGATTTCTTTGGTGAACGCATTCCTCAGCCCTGGGCGGACAACGGCGGGCTGGCGATCAACGCATTGGACAACCTGTCCGGCTCGGAGGCACTGATCAGCGTGCGCTCGCGCGGCGACTTCAGCCGCCCGTTCACGGTAGTGGAAAACCTGCAGCGGGTGGCCGAGCGTCGCTACCGCGCCAGCGAGCAGCGTCTGCAGCAGCAGCTTGCCGAGACCGAGCGCCGTCTGGCCGAGTTGCAACAGGGCCAGGATCCCTCGCAGATGACCGAGATGACGGCCGAGCAGCAGGAAGCAGTGCAGCGTTTTCTGAATGAAAAGCTGGCGATCCGCAAGCAGCTGCGCGACGTGCGTTTCCAGCTCAATGCCGATATCGAAGAGCTGGGTACCTGGCTCAAGGTCATCAACATTGCCCTGGTGCCCGCGTTGCTGACCCTGGGCGTGCTGCTCTGGTGGCTGTTTCGTCGCCTGCGTCGGCGTTCGGCTTAAGGAGGCAGAGGCATGAAGATCAAGTTCTTCGCGATTATAGCCCTGATCTCCGTGGTGCTGGTGGTTGTCAGCCTGCAGCGCCAGGAGAGTGATCGGGTGGATGATCTGCAGAGTCGGCCGCTACTCTCCGAGCAGCAGCTAGAGCAGCTGGGCAGCCTGGAGCGTATCAGCCTGGTCAGGGGCGAGGAGCGTGTCGAGCTTGCCCGTGAGCAGGACCGCTGGGGCGTGGTCAGTCGCAATCTGTATCCGGCTCAGCCCGAGCGGGTCGCTGCCCTGCTGCATGCGGTGCGGGGGGCGAGGGTGATCGAGCAGAAAACCGACAACCCCGAGTACCATGGCCGCCTTGGCCTGGATACTACCCAGGCCGATTCGGCTCCGCTGCAGCTGAGACTCGGCGAGGACGATCAGCAGATCGCGCTGTTGTACGGCAATCCGGTGGGAAGCGGTCAGCTCGTGCGCTTTGCCGACGAAGATCAGGTGTGGTTGATCAATCGTCCCTTCGGCATGACGCTCAATCCGCAGGAATGGCTCGATCTGGCAGTCGTGCGCATCCCCATGGAACAGGCTGCCACCGCCCGGTGGGAGCATGCCGATGGTGAGGTGCTGGCACTGGAGAAAGCTGCGGAGGGCGATTACAACTTCCGTCTCGCGGGTATCGACGACGCCGAGCAGCAGGGCAACGAACGCTGGATCAACAGCATGGTGCTGGGCCTGATCGGACTGACTGCCCAGGACGTTGCCCTGTGCGAGGAGCTGGCGCTGGAGCAGCCAATTCTACAGATGCGGGTCACTACCTGGCAGGGCGCGGTTCTGGAGGCCAGTCTGTTTGACCAGTCGGGTCGTTACTGGCTGACCCTCGACAGCCTTGAGCAGCCGGCGGAAGGTACTCTGGCTGTTAACGCCGATCCACGCTGGGCCTATCAGGTCGGCATTGGCCAGGTGGAGGCTTTGCTCAAGCGCCGCTCGGATATCATCCGCAACGTCGAGGATCCGCAGCCCTGACGCTGGCGCTGTAACCGAGCCCGCCCTCGCTTTGACGTCGGCGGGCTTTTTCATGCGTTGGATATCAGGCGATCTGCTGGCTGACCCACTGGTTGAACTGCGCAGCCGGCATGGCCCCGGCGACGCGGGCGATTTCCTTGCCGTTGCGCATGATCAGCAGGGTGGGGATGCTGCGAATGCCAAAGCGGGCAGCCAGCGCCTGCTGTTCTTCGGTATTCACCTTGGCCAGACGCACCTTCGGTTCCAGACTGCTGGCGGCCTTCTCGAATATCGGGGCGAACTGTTTGCAGGGACCACACCAGGGGGCCCAGAAATCCACTACCAGCGGCAGGTCCGAGCTGGCATGGGCGTTGAACGCGCTGGCATCCAGAGTAACCGGCTGGCCACTGAAGAGCGCGGCCTTGCAGACCCCGCAGCGGGGGGATTGGTCGAGCCGCGCACCGTCAATGCGGTTCTTGCGATGACACTGGGGGCAGGCGAGGATGATTGGCTGGGTCATGATGGGCTCCTGTCAGGTTTTCAACCTGAAGAGGGGATGGATGCAGGGTTTCAACGGTTATTGCGGTCTTCAAGATCCTGCCAATGGGTACGAATTTCAACAAAGGTCAACGACGCAGTCCAGGTCAGCAGCATGAATCCGACGAGAGACTCGGTACCGAACAGAAAGCGTATATGACCGAGGGGAAAGATATCGCCGTATCCGACAGTGGTATAGCTGGCCGCCGACAGATAGATGAAATCCAGAAACCGGATATGCGCAATGCCGCCCAGGGTGCCGGTATGCTCGAACAGCTCCAGCATCAGCCAACCGCCGGCGCCGAACAACCATATCTGGATCACGTGGGAGCAGAACAAGCCACTGGTCAGCGTCATGATCCGTGCACGTCGGGAAAACCCGCTATGGCGCTCCAGCAGCAGGCGCAGATAAAAGGAGACCTCGTAATGCACCAGCATCGACAGCATAGCCAGCCCGAGGGTGCCTCCTACTACGATCACGTGCTCCTGTGTCACCGGGTTATACCTTGATCTTCCAGGTGAACTCGACTTCGCCGCTGGCGTTGATCTTGATCCAGCGATCGGCGTCCGGATCGTCCTCTTCCTCTGACCAGCCGCCTACCGAGCAACGAACCTCTTCGTTCAGACCCTGATGTACTGCGCGGGCGCAATCCATATCGGTTTCCCATGGCGTATGCGCGCTGTCAAACCAGACGCTGGCCCATTTGCCCGCGGCCTTGCGCACTATCATCAGCGGGATCTGGTGCTCGCCAGCGGAAAGGGTGCCGCGGCGTACGGCTTCGCGCCAAGGCTGCAGCTGCAACTGGCCTATCTGCTGATCAAGCCAGGCAGTCAGCGCATCCAGATGCTCTTCACGCAGGTAAATCTCGATATCGGGTTGGCGCACTAATAATTTCCTCAGGAGCGTTGCAGCAGGACCATTCGCATGGCGACTTCGAGCCCGGTCAGGCCCGTTTCGACAACCGTTCGCTGGCGCTCCGGACTGCTGCGAAAGCCGTGCGGTGTCATGCCGATCAGGCTGGCCAGATCAGCGGGTGTCAGATCCAGAGCATAGCGCAGGGTCTGGTCGTTGACGATCTCCAGCCCCTCAGGCAGTGCCTTGATCAGTTCGGGTGTCGGGTGAATGCTGTCATACAGTTGCTCGCGCAGGGCCAGCAGGTGGTCGCCGTGCGGCCCCACCAGCAGGAGCTGGCCGCCGGGTTTCAAACAACGCAGGCACTCGTCCCAGGACCACGGGCTGAATACGCTCAACGCGGCGTCCAGGCTGGCGTCGGCTACCGGCAACCGCGCGGTGGAGCCGACCAGCCACTGGATCTCCCGGCCGCGGCGGCAGGCCTTGATGATGGCATCCTTGCTGATATCCATGCCGCCGATCGCGCACTCGGGCAGCTGCTGTTGCAAGCGGGCTGTGTAGTAGCCCTCGCCGCAGCCCATGTCGAGCAGCTGGTGCGGTCCGGCTGCGCCGAGCAGCTCGCCGATACGGTCGCTGACTGGCTGGTAATGGCCAGCATCGAGGAACGCCTGGCGGCAGGCGAGCATCGTCGGCGTATCGCCCGGCTGGCGGCTTTTCTTGTGTTGCACCAGCAGCAGGTTGAGATACCCCTGGCGGGCCTGGTCATAGCTGTGACCATTGGCACAGACCCATTGACGGCTACCCGATAGCAGCGGTTGCTGGCAGAGTGGACAGATAAGTTCGAGCATCAGGTCAGCAGCTGCTCCATCGTTGCCTGATAGATATCGGTCAGGGTATCCAGGTCGCTGGCGCTGACATGTTCATTGAGCTGATGAATGGTGGCATTGATCGGCCCGAGCTCGACCACCTGGGTGCCCATGGTGGCGATAAAGCGGCCATCGGAAGTGCCGCCCGACGTGGAAGGCTGGGTCTCGCGGCCGGTTACCTGGCGGATGGCTGCACTGACACCGTCTAGCAGTGCGCCTGGTTCGGTCAGGAAGGGCAGGCCGGACAGGGTCCAGTCCAGCTCATAGTCCAGCCCGTGCTGATCCAGCAGATCACATACCCGCAGCTGCAGCCCCTCGGCGGTGGATTCAGTGGAGAAGCGGAAGTTGATCAGCGCGACCAGCTCGCCCGGTACCACGTTGGTTGCGCCCGTGCCGGCATTGATATTGGAGATCTGGAAGCTGGTTGGCGGAAAGAACGCATTGCCCGCATCCCAGTTTTCGGCTGCCAGTGCGGCCAGGGCAGGGGCGGCAAGGTGGATGGGGTTGCGCGCCAGGTGCGGATAGGCCACGTGACCCTGCTTGCCCTTGATGGTCAGGCGGGCATTGAGCGAGCCGCGGCGGCCATTCTTGACCACGTCGCCCACCTGTTCGGTACTGGACGGTTCGCCGACGATGCACCAGTCGACCTTCTCGCCACGGGCGACCAGGGTGTCCACCACCTTCACTGTCCCCTCGGTCGCAGGGCCTTCCTCGTCGCTGGTGATCAGGAAGGCGAGCGAGCCCTTGTGGTCCGGATGGGCTGCAACAAAGCGCTCCACCGCCACCACCATGGCGGCCAGGCTGCCTTTCATGTCGGCTGCGCCGCGGCCATGCAGCATGCCGTCGCGGATCACCGGCTCGAAGGGCGGGGTGTCCCAACGCTCCAGTGGCCCGGTGGGCACCACGTCCGTATGCCCGGCAAAACACAGTACTGGCCCTTCGGTGCCGCGCCGCGCCCAGAGATTGTCCACCTCGCCGAAGCGCAGGTTTTCCAGCTGAAAACCGCAGGCAGCCAGACGGTCGCCCATCAGTTGCTGACAGCCGGCATCATCGGGCGTCGTCGAGTCGCGGGAGATCAGATCGCAGGCGAGGGCGAGGGTAGCAGAAAGCTCGGTCATGGTGATTTCGCAGTGGCTTGGAGACTGCGCCATGATAACAGACTGGCGCGCATTACCTCAGTCCCGGACTGGGTCGATCAGGGCTTGGGTGGCTGGGGCCAGCGCGCCTTGCGCCAGGCCCGGCGCTGCTTCTTGTCCAGGTAGGTCCAGGCCAGTAGTCGGCTGTTTTTCTCACCCTGGGCCATGGCCAGCGTGCGCACATCGGTGGCACCCAGCGCCCGCAGCTGATCGACCAGTGCCGGAATGTTCGCGGTGCGGGAAACCAGGCTGCTGAACCAGAACACCTGGCCGGCATAATCGCGGCTTTCGCCGATCATCCTGCCGATAAACCCGCTTTCGCCCCCGTGACAGATGAGCTCGTTGCTCTGACCGCCAAAATTCAGGCCCGGGTTCTCCTCCAGTGCCTTGCCCTTGTTGAGCTTCTGCCATTTCTGTCGATTGGCATCCCGGGCAGCGCCTGCGCTGGGGTGGAAGGGCGGATTGCACAGGGTGAAATCAAAATGTTCATCAGCGGCGATGATGCCGTGAAAGATCCGTTCGGGATCGCTCTGGTGGCGCAGGGCAATATGCGGCTGGAGCTTCGGATTGGCCGCCAGTATGCGCGAGGCATTGGTCAGGGCATCCTGGTCGGTGTCGCTGCCGACAAAGCGCCATTGATACTCATGCTGGCCCAGCAGCGGGTACACCAGATTGGCCCCGGTACCCACGTCCAGCCCCACCAGCTTGGGGCCGGTGGGGATCTGGCCATCATGGCTGTCACCCAGCAGATCGGCCAGGGTGTGCAGGTAGTCGACGCGGCCCGGGATCGGTGGGCAGAGGTAACCCGGCGGAATATCCCAGTCTCGCACGCCGTAATGGGCAGCCAACAGCGCCCGGTTCAGTTCGCGAACAGCCTGGGGGTTACTGAAGTCCAGAGTCCTGTCACCGCCCTTGCCGGGAATGATCAGCGGCTTGAGTGCGGGATTGGCGTTGGCCAGGGCGCTCAGATTGTAATGCCCCTGATGTTTGTTGCGGGGATGGAAGGGCATCAGTTTCTGACTCCAACATAGATGGTATTGGTAGCTTCACCGTTCTGGAACGGATTGAAGAAGGGGACAACATGGGCCTCGTTGCGGCTGAATACAGCCTCCATGACGTGCATGAATTCGGCATCGGGCGGGTCCTGGGACCACAGCGCAAAGACGCCTCCCGACTTCAGCTGTCGGGCCATCAGGGACAGATTTTCGACGGTGTAGAAACTGGCGTTTGACTGGTGCAGCAGGGCCCGGGGGGAGTGGTCGATGTCCAGCAGTATGGCATCGAACAGCCGGCCGGGTTGCTCCGGATCGAATCCTGCGCCTTCCTGCACCGCCAGGTCGAAGAAGCTGCCCTGTATGTAACGGCTGCGTGGATCGGCATTGATCTCCCTGCCCAGTGGCACCTTTTCCTGCTGGTGCCAGCGGATGACCGTTTCCAGGTAATCGACGATCAGTAACGCGTTGACCCGGGGATCCTTGAGGGCCGCTACGGCGGTATAACCCAGCCCCAGTCCGCCCACCACCACATCGAGGTCCGTTCCTTCGACCGCCGCCAGGCCCAGATCGGCCAGTGCGATCTCGGCATCGAAGAACATGCTCGACATCAGGAACTCTTCCCCGAGCTTGACCTCGTAGATGTCCCGCTCACCCAGGGCAGGTATTCGACGGCGACGCAGGGATATCTCGCCAATGGCCGATGGCTGGATATCGATTTCTTCAAACAGCAGACCCATGGGGTACTCCGGGTAGGGATGGCGGCCTGCATGTTAACACCTGTGGGCACGCCGGACGTGCACGTTGATCCGGGTCAGCTGGGCTATAATGGCCCGGTGTTCTTACAGAGGTGCCCATGGCCAAAGAGATAGCGATTGAAAACCCCACCACCGACGACCCGCGCTTTGCCGGTATCGCGCGGCTCTATGGCCGCGACGCCTTCGAGCAGTTGCGGCGCAGTCATATTGCCGTGGTGGGCATTGGCGGCGTGGGTTCCTGGGCGGCCGAAGCGCTGGGGCGTACCGGGGTCGGGCGTATCACGCTGATCGACCTGGATGAGGTCTGCCAGACCAATACCAACCGCCAGCTACCGGCCATGACCGGCCAGATCGGTCGGCCCAAGGTGGAGGTCATGGCCGAGCGCCTGCGCGCAATCAACCCCGATTGCGAGGTGCGGGCGGTGATCGACTTCGTCACCGATCGGACGCTACCGGATTACATCACCGAGGACCTGGATGGCGTCGCCGATTGCATCGACAGCGTGAAGTCCAAGGTCGAGCTGATCGCCTGGTGCCGGCGCCGGCGGATTCCGATCGTGACGGCCGGCGGTGCGGCGGGTCAGATCGATCCGACCCAGGTCACGGTCTCTGACCTGTCCAGAACCACCAATGACCCGCTGGCGGCCAAGGCGCGCTCGCAATTGCGCCGCAATCACAACTTCCCCAAGTCGGGAAGCAAGCGCAGCTTCGGCGTTCCCTGTGTGTACTCCACCGAGCAACTGCGCTACCCGGCCCCGGACGGAACCTTCTGCCGGGAGAAGACCTTTGCTGGCGAAACGGTGAAGCTGGATTGTGAAGGGGGGCTGGGCGCGGTATCCATGGTCACCGGCACCTTTGGGCTGGTGGTGGCGGCCAGACTGGTCGATCGGATCTTGAGTCGCAAAAAATAAGCTAGAAGCTAGAAGCTGGAAGCTGGAAGCTGGAAGCTAAACCCCAAAGTCAAAAACGACAAGAGCCCGCCCGAAAAGTCGGAGCGGGCTCTTGTACATTGGGTGCAGCACGCACGCTTGGCTTCAAGCTTCAAGCTTCAAGCTTCTGGCTTCCAGCTATCAGTTGTGCGCGTGCAGCATCTCGTTCAGCTGGATCGAGCTCTTGTTGGTCTTGCACTCGATCGAGCCGGTCTGCGAGTTGCGGCGGAACAGCAGGTCGGGCTGATTGGCCAGATCCCGAGCCTTGACGATCTCTACCAGATTGTCGGCGTCATCGAGCAGCGCAACCTTGATGCCTGCAGTGATGTACAGGCCGGCCTCGATGGTGCAGCGATCGCCCAGGGGGATGCCGATACCGGCGTTGGCACCGATCAGGCAGCCTTCGCCGATGGATATGACGATATTGCCGCCACCCGAGAGCGTACCCATGGTGGAGCAGCCGCCGCCGAGGTCCGAGCCCTTGCCGACAAAGACGCCGGCGGATATGCGGCCTTCGACCATGCTGGTGCCCGCTGTGCCAGCGTTGAAGTTGATAAAGCCCTCATGCATGACCGTGGTGCCTTCGCCCACATAGGCGCCCAGGCGCACCCGCGCGGTGTTGGCGATACGCACGCCAGTGGGCACGACGTAGTCGGTCATCGAGGGGAACTTGTCGATGCTCAGGACGTTGAGCATCTCGCCCTTCATGCGCGCGGCCAGCTGGCGCTGGGGTAGCTCGTTGATGTCGATCGCGCCCTGATTGGTCCAGGCCACGTTCGGCAGCAGCGGGAAGATGCCCGCCAGAACCACCCCATGGGGCTTGACCAGACGATGGGAGAGCAGGTGCAACTTCAGGTAGGCCTCGGGGGTGGAGACCGGGGCGGCGTCTGTTGCCAGCACGGTGGCTACCAGGGGGCGGCTGCTGGCGGCCAGTTGGTCAAGCAGTGCGCCCGCCTCGCCGAAACCACCGTCTTTCAGAGCCTGCCCCAGTGCGCGGCACTGACTGGCGGCAATGGCGATGGCCTGGTTGCCGCTCTGGTAGTCCAGCTGGGCGGCCACGATGTCGACCATTGCCGGCTCGGGGTTGAGCAGCGGCTGGGGATAGTACACCTCAAGCCATTCACCCGCGGTATTCTGGGTACCGATGCCGAAAGCCAGGCTGAAACATTCGCTCATTGCGTGATTCCTTGAATTCTGTAGATGCGTGGGTCAGTCAAATGCGGCGGCATAGAGGTCCGGTTTGAACCCCACCAGGCGCCTTGGGCCGATGTCGAGCACCGGCCTCTTGATCATCGATGGGTGGGCCTGCATCAGGGCAATGGCCTTTTCCGTATCGATATTCAGCTTTTCTTCTTCGCTCAGGGTGCGAAAGGTCGTGCCCTTGCGGTTGAGGACGGTTTCCCAGCCGTGCTCTGCACACCATGCCGCCAGCGTGCCAGCGTCGATACCCTCTTTCTTGTAGTCGTGAAAGCGGTATTCCAGCCCCCTGCCGTCGAGCCAGGTGCGCGCCTTTTTCATCGTGTCGCAGGCCTTGATGCCATAGAGCGTGATCATGTGTCGAGCTCCTCGATGAAGCGGCGGATGCGCTGCGCCGCTTCCACACAGTCTGCCAGGGGCGCCACCAGCGCCATGCGAATCCTGCCGGCGCCGGGATTATACCCGTCAATTTCCCTGGAAAGGAAACTGCCGGGTACCACTGCCACGTTCTGCTCGGCGAGCAGGCGGCGGGTGAACTCACGGTCATCCATCGGTGTGCGCGGCCACAGGTAGAAGCCGGCGTCCGGACGCTGCACATCCATCACGCCGCCGAGTATATCCAGCACCGCATCGAACTTGGCCTGGTACTGCTGGCGGTTCTCGATAACGTGGTCCTCGTCCTGCCATGCGGCCAGACTGGCCAGCTGGGTCTGAATCGGCATGGCGCAGCCGTGGTAGGTCCGGTAGGTGAGGTAGGGCGTCAGCAGGCGTGCATCGCCGGCGACAAAGCCCGAACGCAGGCCGGGCAGATTGGAGCGCTTGGACAGGCTGTGGAAGACCACGCAGCGGGCATAGTCGTTCCGGCCGAGTGTCGCGCAGGCCTGCAGCAAGCCTATGGGTCTTGTTCCCTGCTCTGCGTATATCTCGCTGTAGCACTCGTCCGAGGCGATGACGAAATCATGCTGATCCGCCAGTTCGATCAGCCGGTGCAGCGTGCTCTCGGGCATGACTGCGCCGGTGGGATTGCCCGGTGTGCAGATGAACAGCACCTGACATTGTTGCCAGACACGGTCGGGTACCTGATCGAAGTCTGGAATGAACCCGTTGCTCTGATCGCAGGCCAGATAGTGCGGCTCTACCCCGGCCAGAAAGGCCGCGCCCTCGTAGATCTGGTAGAAAGGGTTGGGGCTGACGACCAGCCCTTCACTGTCGCGCCGGACCATGGCCTGGGTAAAGGAGAACAGCGCTTCTCGCGTGCCATTGACCGGGATGATCTGCGTGGCCGGATCGATGCGTGCGAGCTGGAAGCGACGTTGCAGCCAGTCGGCGATGCCCTGGCGCAACTCCGCTATGCCCAGGGTGGTCGGATACACCGCAGCCTTGTCGAGATTGTCGGCCAGGGTGCGCAGCACGAAGGGCGGCGAGGGGTGCTTGGGCTCGCCGATCGATAGCGCGACCGGCCGCATGGCCGGATTCGGGGTGATGTCGGCCAGCAGGGCGCGCAGCTTTTCGAACGGGTAGGGCTGCAAACGGTCCAGATCGGTATTCATGTCGGTGCGGTCCTCAGATCAGGATCTGGTTGGGCAGGGTGGGGTCTGCCTGGTCGATGTTGTTGCCGAGCGTCTCGACAATGGTGTTCTGCAGGCGGCGGCAGAGTTCGGGATCCGACAGCGCCTGATTGTTGGCATCGGTCAGCACGAAAACGTCGTCCACGCGTTCGCCAAGGGTGACGATCTTGGCATTCTGCACGTTGATGTCGAAATCCAGCAGTATGCGGCCCATGCGTGCCAGCAGACCGGGGCGGTCCGGTGCGCTGAGCTCGAGGATCGTATGCTGACGCTCGGGCGCGTTGAAGATGGTCACCTCGGGCGCGAAGGAAAAATGCTTGAGCTGGCGCGGCACCAGACGCTGGATGATCGATGGATAGGCATCAGGGTCGGCCAGGGCTTCGACCAGGTCGCGCTTGATCTGGCGGATGCGCTCCGGACTGTCACCGATCGAACTGCCGTCTGCGTCCAGCACGATGTAGGTGTCCAGGCTGAAACGGTTGGTCGAGGTGATGATGCGCGCGTCCTGAATGCTCAGGTTCAGCTGGTCCATCGCGGCCACGGTTACGGCGAACAGATCGTGCTGTTCCGGTGTGTAGATGAATATCTGGGTGGCCCCTTCGAACTCCCGTTGCGCTGTTTCCTTGATCAGTACCAGGGGTCCGTTGCGATCGGGGTGCTGGACGATGGCCTCGGTGTGCCAGGCCACGTCGCTGGCGGTGTGACGCAGGAAGTAGTCTTCCCCCAGCTGTTCCCAGAGTTCTTCGGCGTCCTCTTCCTCGACGCCGCTGCGCACCAGAATGTCCAGTGCGGCCTGTTGCGTCTGGCGCACGTGCTCCTCGCGATCGGGCGGGTTCTCCAGCCCGCGGCGCAAGGCGCGCTTGGTCTCGGTATACAGCTGGCGCAGGAGCGAGGCGCGCCAGGAGTTCCACAGGGTTGGATTGGTCGCGTTGATATCAGCGATGGTCAGTACATACAGGTAATCCAGGCGTACCTGGTTGCCGATATGCACCGCAAAGTCGTGTATCACCTGCGGATCGGAAATGTCCTTGCGCTGGGCGGTGGTGGACATGATCAGATGGTTCTCCACCAGCCAGCTGATAAGGTGGCTGTCCCACGCCGGCAGCTGGTGGCGCTGGCAGAACGCAATGGCATCCACGGCGCCCAGCTCGGAGTGATCGCCGCCCCGACCCTTGGCAATGTCATGGTAGAGGCCGGCGATATACAACAGATCCGGCTTGGGCAGACGGCAGAAGATGCGCCAGGCCAGGGGATACTTTTCCTGATACTCGGGCTGGTTCAGCTTGCGCAGATGCTTGATCAGATTCAGGGTGTGGGCATCAACGGTATAGATGTGAAAAAGGTCGTGTTGCATCTGTCCGACGATCTTGCCGAATTCGGGCAGGTAGCGACCCAGAATGCCGTAGCGATTCATGCGACGCAGATTGCGATGGATCCCCTCGCGGCAGCGGAACAGTTCGACAAACAGACTGGTGTTGCGGATGTCGGCACGAAATTCGTCGTCGATCAGATGACGGTGGTCGCGCAGCAAGCGGATGCTGTCGGCGCGCACGCCGCGGATTTCCGGATTCTGTGCCATGAGCAGGAAGATTTCCAGCAGGGCAAAGGGTGTACGCTTGAACACGTCCGGATGGGTCACTTCGATGTAGTGGTTACGCACCTGGAACCGTGCATTCAACGGCTCGATCTCGGTGGTCTCGGCGTTACGCAGCAGAATCTCCTCGAAATGCTGCATCAGCAGATCGTTGAGTTCGGACAGGGACATGACGATCCGGTAGTACTTCTGCATGAAGCGCTCGACCGCGAGCTTGCTGTCGTTGTCCTCGTACCCCATCTGCTTGGCCAGTGTGCGCTGATAGTCGAACAGCAGCCGATCCTCGGCGCGGCCGGCCAGGGTGTGCAGGGCGAAGCGCACCTGCCAGAGAAAGGCGCGCCCGGCGGTCAGAATGCCGTACTCGGGCTCGTTGAGAAAGCCGCGGTCGACCAGCTCGCGCAGGTCGTTGGTGCCGAAGTGGCGCAGGGCCACCCAGCCGATGGTCTGGATGTCCCGCAGGCCGCCAGGCGAGCTCTTGACGTTGGGTTCGAGGTTGTACTCGGTGTCATTGAACTTGGCGTGTCGCCGCTGTTGTTCGGCGCGCTTGGCGCGAAAGAACTCGGCATCGGTCCACATGTGCTCGGCACTGAGGGCCTCGATCATCGCCTGACGCAGGCTTTCGTCGCCCGACAGGGTGCGCGACTCCATCAGGTTGGTAATCACGGTGATGTCGTTGCGGGCTTCTTCCTGGCATTCGCTGATCGAGCGCACGCTCTGGCCGACCTCCAGTCCGATGTCCCACAGCAGCATCAGAAACTGCTCTATGGAATCCCGGTAGGCGTCGGTATTGCTTTCCCGCAGCAAAATCAGCAGGTCGATATCCGAATGCGGGTGCAGCTCGCCGCGGCCATAGCCGCCCACCGCCAGCAGGGCGATACCCGGGGTGTCGGTGGTGGCCTGGATCGACCAGGCCTTGCGCAGGATCTGGTCGGTGAACCAGGCACGCTCGTGGATCAGCTGGTGAATATCCCGGCCGGCCTCGAAGCGCGCGCGCAGCACGGTATCCGCATTGCGGATGACCTTCTTGAATGCCGCCACGGGGCTGCTCTTCAGTGCCAGCTCGGCCTGGAATTGGCCCGGGTCGAACAACTCGTTATCCACAGGGCTACTCCATAAGTCGGTTACTGGAAGCTTTCTTCCTGGCGACGTGTCAGTACTTCATAGCCGTCAGCGGTCACCAGAATGGTGTGCTCCCACTGGGCGGACAGCTTGCGGTCCTTGGTGATGGCGGTCCAGCCGTCGCCCAGCAGACGGGTTTCGTGGCGGCCCTGGTTGATCATCGGCTCGATGGTAAAGGTCATGCCTTCCTTGAGCTCCATGCCGGTCCCGGGGCGACCGTAATGCAGCACCTGCGGATCCTCGTGGAAGACCTTGCCGATACCGTGGCCGCAGTATTCGCGCACCACGCTGTAATGATTGGCGTGTGCATGCTCCTGGATCACGTGCCCGATGTCACCCAGGCGGGCGCCCGGACGGACCACCGCGATACCCTTGTACATGCATTCCTGGGTCACCCGGGCCAGGCGCTGGACCCATTCAGGGGTCTCGCCGACCAGAAACATCTTGCTGGTGTCGCCGTGATAGCCGTCCTTGATCACGGTAACGTCGATGTTCAACGCATCGCCGCTCTTGAGCTGCTTCTCGTTCGGGATGCCGTGGCAGACCACGTGGTTGATCGAGGTGCAGATCGATTTCGGAAACGGAATCCGGCCGGGCGCGCCGCCATAATTGAGCGGCGCCGGAATCGCCTTCTGCACGTTGACGATGTAGTCATGGCAGATGCGATCAAGCTCTTCGGTGGTGACGCCGGGCCGCACGTGCTCGCCGATCATTTCCAGCACCTCGGCCGCCAGTCGTCCGGCCACGCGCATGCCTGCGATGTCTTCCGGGGTCTTGATGGTAACGGTCATTACGGGTTCTCTCGTTTGGGACGCTGTCGGTTTTCACGCCGGCTGGCGAAGGAATCAATCGCGCAGTTTAACAGACAACCCGCGTGCTGTTGAGGGCTGGCCGGCTTGACCGCCGGGCATCTGCGCCTTTATTCGTTTCCGGTTGTATGGTATAAAGCGCCGCGCCTGAACAAAGATCCTCAGGCGAAAACTGAAACCACACACGTATCGACACGTTGTCCTGGGTGCCCCACGGGGTTGGACAATGGGATGCGTGGAGGCCCAACCCGATATACATTGGAGCTGTCATGACTCAAGTATCTATGCGCGATATGCTGAAGGCCGGTGCGCACTTCGGCCACCAGACCCGTTACTGGAACCCGAAAATGGGCAAGTACATTTTCGGCGCCCGCAACAAGATTCACATCATCAACCTCGAAAAGACCATGCCGATGTTCCACGATGCCCTGAGCTTCGTCGAGAAACTGGCATCGGGCAAGAACAAGGTCCTGTTCGTCGGCACCAAGCGCGCCGCTAGCAAGATCATTGCCGAGGAAGCGTCTCGCGCCGGCATGCCTTACGTCGACCATCGTTGGTTGGGCGGCATGCTGACCAACTACAAGACCATCCGTGCATCGATCAAGCGTCTGCGCGATCTGGAGATCCAGGCCGAGGACGGCACCTTCTCCAAGCTGACCAAGAAAGAAGCCCTGATGCGCACCCGCGATCTGGAAAAGCTTGATCGCAGCCTGGGCGGTATCAAGGATATGGGCGGTCTGCCCGATGCCATGTTCGTCATCGACGTCGAGCACGAGCGCATTGCCATTACCGAAGCCAACAAGCTGGGTATTCCGGTTATCGGTATCGTTGATACCAACAGCAGCCCGGATGGCGTCGATTACGTCATTCCCGGTAACGATGACGCCATCCGCGCCATCAAGCTGTACGCAGCAGCTGTGGCTGACGCGGTACTGAGCGGCAAGAACAACGGT
>JAESUC010000196.1 GCA_016763285.1 Pseudomonas sp. | reverse complement strand
GAGGACTCCACGCGGGCTCTGTCGTCGGGGTGAATGCGGGCCAACCACCATTCTCCGGTCGGCACGATGTCTTCCGACCGGTAGCCGTAAGAACGGGTCAGCACATCGTTCCACAGCACATGGTTGGAGACCAGATCCCAGTCCCACACCGCATCATTGGTCGCCTTGGCGATCAGACGATAGCGCTCGTGCATCTCCTGCTCGGCGCTCAGGCTCGAATCGGTGACGACGCTGTCCTTGATCAGGGGAGGGGTTACGGCCTGGCCCCGGGTTTTATCTTTCAAAATGTGTCCTCGTGCTGAATCGCTCCCTAAGGTAACCATGTTCACGTCCATCAGCCACATCCTTTTATCGCCTGATGTGGGGCAGTTGCCAGAAATATGTTCTGGCTGAGAAGCGGCTCGGCCCGCGCCATTGCCCGGGCAACCTGACACACCGGAGGGGCGAAATAGCAGCTACGCTGACAGACAGGCTCGGACAGACGTGACGAATAATGATTACCTTGACCGCAGGGAGAGTGTCATTGAAATGGCAAAAAGGTTTTCGGTGCCAGAAAATCGCTTCATAATCACGTCCCGTCTACGTTGCTCAAAGGGCCACGTCCACTTTAAAGAGACCCCAGAATGGTAGAGGCACGACCTGTAATCTCCACCGGCAATGCCGGCTTTGACCTGATACTAAAGGGCGGCCTGCCGCCAAACAGGCTTTACCTGCTGGAGGGAACCCCGGGGGCCGGCAAGACCACTCTGGGCCTGCAGTTTCTGCTTGAAGGCGTAGCCCTCGGCGAACCCGTCCTCTACATCACCCTGTCCGAGACCAGCGAAGAACTCGAAAGTGTCGCCCATTCCCATGGCTGGTCCCTTGAGGGCATCGATGTATTCGAGTTTTCCTCGACCGCAGAAGTACTGGGGGAGGGTTACGAGCAGTCAATCCTGCATCCCTGGGAGGCAGAACTGGGTAATACCATCCGCCTGATCGAGGAGCGGGTGGAGAAGCTCAGGCCTTGCAGACTGGTATTCGACAGCCTTTCGGAGATGCGCCTGCTAGCCCAGGATCCATTGCGCTATCGCCGCCAGGTGTTGGCTCTCAAGCAGTATTTTGCCGGCGAGAATGTCACCGTCCTGCTGATCGACGATCTCACTGGTTCTACCGGCGAGCGCGACAACCATCTGCATAGCCTGTGCCACGGTGTTGTTACTCTGGAGCGTCTGACCCTGGAATTTGGCGCAGCGCGACGGCGCCTGCAGGTACAGAAATTGCGTGGCATCGACTTTGTGGCCGGTTACCACGACTTCACGATCAAGAAGGGTGGGCTGGAAGTCTATCCACGTCTGATTGCCGCAGCTCACCACGTCGATTTCAAGGTCGAATCCGTCACCAGCGACATCAAGGAACTCGACGACCTGCTGGTGGGCGGGCCCCTGCGCGGGACGAGCACGCTGGTAACCGGTCCGGCGGGATCGGGGAAGACCACCCTGGCGCTGGTCTATCTTGCAGCAGCCTGCAGCCGGGGCGAAAACTGCACCATCTACGAATTCGACGAGCGTATCGCGACGCTGATCAATCGAGCCGACAGCATGGGCCTGAACCTCAGTCAATATGTGGCCAGTGGGCAGCTGGTGATCCAGCAGGTCGACCCGGCGGAGGTGTCTCCCGGGGAATTTGCCTGGCGCGTGCGTAACGAAGTGGAGGGCCGTCACAGCCGGATGATCGTGGTCGACAGCCTGAACGGTTACATGGCAGCCATGCCCCAGGAACAGCAGCTGATACTGCAAATGCATGAGCTGTTGTCGTATCTGAGCCAACTCGGTGTGGTGACCTTCCTGATCAACCCCCAGCACGGTTTGCTCGGCTCGATGGCGACCAGCCTCAACATCTCGTACATAGCGGACTCGGTGATACTCATCCGCTATTTCGAAGCCCAGGGTCGCTTGCGCAAGGCCATCTCGATCCTCAAGCATCGGACCGGCGCCCACGAGGACGCCATTCGCGAGCTGCGCATTGACTCAAAGGGCGTGCGCGTCGGGGATCCCCTGGTTACCTTCCGCGGGGTGCTGACGGGCACGCCGGAATACTACGGCGAACAGAACCTCATGGAAGAGCGACAGCGTGATCTCTGAGCGACAACCCGAAGCCAAGACCCTTTCGATCGTCGCCCCGTTCAAGGGCGACGCGCTGAGCCTGAACAAGCTGTTTGCCGGCAAGTACCATGTTCGGATTCACGAGACGCTGTACTCCCTGGCCAACGATCTCGGCGCAGGCACCGGTCTGGTCATCCTGACCGAAGAATCCTTGCTCGGCGGGGTGGTGCCCCTGGACGAAGCGCTGCAACAACAGCCGAGCTGGTCCGACATTCCGATCATCCTGCTCGCATCGAACAATGGCCGCTCGGGTCGCGACACCGAAGTGGCGAGGCATCGATTACCTTCTTCGGCCGGTTATGTGATCGTGCTGGAGAGGCCACTGAGTTCGGCCTCACTTCTGAGCGCCGTGGATGCCGCCTGGGGCTCGCGTGAGCGTCAGTTCGAGATGCGTGACCGCCTGGCAGAGCTCGCCGAGGAGCGCGGCAGGCTGAAGATCCTGCTGGAAAACGTCCCGGTGGGGATCTGTTTCATGGATGGCCAGGGCAGACCGATCATCAGTAATCCCCTGTACCGTGAATATGTGCCGGGGCCGGTCATTCCATCGATGCAACCGGACCCGACATCCCGCTGGATCAAGCTTGATGCGACAGGCAAGCCGCTGCCTGCGGATATGTTTCCGGGCGCGCGGGCCCTGAGAGGGGAGCAGGCCACCGGCATGGACTTCTGTCACAAGCGCGAGGATGGCAGCGAGTCCTGGATGCGTATCAGTGCCGTACCGCTCTACGATGAGGGGCGTGCGATCATTGGCGCCGCGTCGGTGGTACTGGACATCAATGAAGAGAAGCAGGCCGAACTGTCCCTGCGGCGTTTCAACGAGGAACTGGAAATCCAGGTACAGGCGCGTACCCGTGAGCTGAATACCGCGATTGAGCAGTTGCGCAAGGAAAGCGATGAACGCGCCCGCGCCGAGGAGCAACTGCGCCAGGCCCTGAAGATGGAAGCGGTGGGACAACTGACGGGGGGCATTGCCCACGATTTCAACAACATGCTTACTGGCGTCATCAGCGCACTCGACCTGATCAAGATGCGGCTGGCCAAGGGCCGGACCGATGACGTCGAGCGCTTCATGGAGGCGGCCAACAGCTCGGCGCAACGGGCAGCTTCCCTGACCCAGCGCCTGCTGGCATTTTCCCGCCGCCAGCCACTGGATGCCAAACCCCTTTCAATCAACCGCCTGGCTTCGGCCCTGAAGGATCTGTTGCATCGCACGGTTTCCGAGCAGATCTCGCTCAGGCTGGATCTGTGCGCTGAAGACCCCTGGGTCCACGTGGATGCCAATCAACTGGAAAATGCCATCCTCAATCTGGTGATCAACGCCCGTGATGCGATGCCGAGGGGCGGTACCCTGCTGATCCGTACACGGCATGAGCCTGCGAAAAATGGCGAATCGGGAGAGACCGGCATGGTGTGCATCGATGTGCAGGATACAGGCTACGGCATCCCGGAAAACGTGCAGGACAAGGTCATGGAGCCCTTTTTCACGACCAAGCCGATCGGGCAGGGTACCGGTCTGGGATTGTCCATGGTGTACGGCTTTGCACAACAGAGTCACGGACGTCTGATCATCGACAGCACACCGGGCAATGGCACCTGCGTGACCATCTGCCTCCCGGAAAACGCCCCATCCAGCAACGCCACGCCGCCGCCGTCAAGAGTTGCCGTGGCCGGTCAGGGGCAGTCGATTCTACTGGTAGAGGATGACGATTCGGTGCGTTTGATCAATCAGGAGGTACTTCAGGAGCTGGGCTATCAGGTGACGGTTGCAGTCGATGCCGAAGACGCCCTGCAGCGGTTCAAGCAGCTTCCCGGTCTCGATCTGCTGGTGACAGATGTAGGGTTGCCGGGCATGAATGGCCGCCAGCTGGCTGAGGTTGTTCAGCAGATGCAGCCGGGTACGCCGGTGTTGTTCCTGACCGGCTACGCCGAAAGCGCAATGGATCAGGCCGATTTTCTCGGCCCCCATATGCAACTGCTGACCAAGCCCTTTACCCTGGATCTTCTTGCAAGCCGAGTGGCGGCGATGCTGGCATCCGATCCCGTCGATGTCACGGCAGCGCCGCTGGAAGAATAGAGCACCTCATCCCGAAACGGACCAGGCCCCGTGCGGGGCCTGGTGTCAATCATCATGCTGGTCTATCAGCCTTCTTCAGGAGGAGGGGCGTCCCTGATCAGGCTGGCTGTAATCGCACACCCCCTGGGGGAATATCTCGTTGAGCCGAGCAATTTCAGCCATGTTCGGCACCCAGCTTCCATAGGTGCCATCATTCAGCGCGGTAGCTACCGGCTTCAAAGCACACTTGAAAATGCTGCCTTCGATCGGCCCGCCAGCTACCATGCGTGAGGTAGTGTGGGTCGGGAAGCGACTGGTGCAGGCTCCGTCGGGATTGTTGTCGATGATGCCGTCCCACACATCATCGCCGGAGGCGATCAGGTCGCCCTGGGTCTCGAAACAACTGTCGACCGCTTGGGCGGGCTTGTTTTCCGCGATACTGCGGCCCGGATTGTCCCGGATGTTTTCCAGCCATTCGTGCAGTACCTCAAGGGCCAGCCAGGTGTGGTCGAACTCTTCCCTGGGACGCGGGCGATCGGGATCCGATGTGTCGGTCGGACGGGTATCGGTAAACCAGATAACCTGGTTGTCTGAATGCCCCATCCTGTTGCGGATGCGTTGGCGTGCCGAGAACGACTGGTGGGAGTTGTGCATATCCAGCACCTCCTCCAGATAATGCCGCCACTCGATCACCGGGATGTTCAGCTGACCGTCAAATACCATGCCTGACGTATAGGCGGCTTGTATCGCCTGGAGGTCGCCCTCGGTTCGCGGTGCAGGTGTATCGCCATCCGGGCTGAGCAGCATGTTGCGGCGGCTCCATGGATCGAATCTGGTGGGGTCGGCCATGACATCGGCAATGGAGCCGATAAACGGAAAGCCCTCCTGCACCATGTCCTTGGGTTGTTTCCAACCACCTACCTGAGCGTTCAATTTGAGAAACTCGGCCGGTGTAATGTCGTTGTTGACCAGGGCTTCAAGGCCGTACTGCACGCCGACGTTGTCGAACAACGTCCGCGGATTGCCCTGTTCATCGACACCATAGATATTGCGCAGGTCATCGTAATGGGTCCAGTCCACCTCATTCATCACGCCCGCCGGCTCCATTTGCTCCTGATTTCTGACCTGACCGAACAGTGGATTCATGACCAGCGGAGTGAGCCCGCGCCAGGCCGGAATGCACTCGGTCATGCCTGGAGCGGTGGCATATCCGAGCATGGTTTTGGCTGCCGCCAGCGGATCGGCGTATGCATCCGTGGCGTTCAACCCCACCAGAAGGCTGCGGTTGGCAGTGGTCTGCCACAGGGCGTTGTTCCTGTCGGTCACATCCATGTAGTGCTCAAGCAATTCGCAGTCACCAATGTGAATGGTCTGGGTAACCATGTCCGGATAGGCGTACTGGGGTACCCCTGCATCCAGCAGTCCGGGATGATTCTGGGAGTAGACATACTGCTGGATACCGCCACCGGATCCCCCAATTGCCACGGTATAGTCCGGCACTCCGAAGCGTTTGATGAAGTGTTCCTTGACCATCAACGCGGTTTCACCGCCGACCTGCAGATTGTAATGGGCGTTGGTACGCGTGCCGGATGAATAGATAACCGCATAGCCCTTGCCCAGAACCTCCGGTGCCAGGGCCCGGCCACTGACTCGGCCCTGGGTATGCCCGATGGCCACGCCGCCCTCGAACTGGAACAGCAGCCGCCCGTTCCAGTTGTCGGTCGCTGCGGCTTCTGCTGCATCTCCCAGGGTGGCCAGCGTGGCGAAGCTGTAGAGGAATCGATTGAGCGTGCCGCGTTCCCAGCGTACGACAAAATCCACCTCGCGCCCGTCGGTCAGCGTCGTGGTGGCCATGTCGGCGGGGCGGGTGCCGTCCCCGGGCAGCGGCTGATAGCTGCCGCCGGTAGTGCGGTAGACAAAAGTCACGAACGGCTCGATCGTGCAGTCGCGGCTCAGTCCGATCTGGGTACCCCCTTCAAACACCGGAAATCCGGTGTTGCCTTCGGTATCGACCAGCGGTTGCCGGCCCCACTCGCTGACCGAGGTACATACAAAAGGATATTGCTGGGGTCCGGAGAAGACCGGGCCGGTTTCGGGATAAGCCGTGACGTCCATGCTGTGCAGCGGACCACGCTCGGTGTGGTGCAGCTCCAGTCGATTCTCGCCTTCGGTGAGGCCTGGAATGAGCACCTCGAGACGACCATTGCGGCGGGTTATGCGCAAGGGCTCGACCTTCTGATCATTGACCCACAACTCCAGCTCGGCTGCCTGTTCTTCGGTCAGATTCACATCGCCCTCGACACCCAGGAGTACCGAGTTGCCGGTGACCTGATCGGCACGACTGGAGAGTACGGAAAGATTCAGGGCGGCGGGGTCCTCTATGTCCGAACTGGATCCTCCGCCACCGCCGAGACAACCGGCAAGAGCTAGGGTGAGCGCGCCGAGGGCGCTGGGCATTGCATAACGTCTGATGGGTGTCATCTGTGGTTCCTTCCCGGCCGAAGCCTTCTTGTTAGAGTCTGGGAGTAGTCATGCTAGGCCGGGGGATTGGGGGCGAACAGGTACAGATCGGCGCATTTGACTGACACAGCATGCACGGCGACGGGTGGTCATTCCCCGGGCTCCCGTCGCCGCCTCAGAGGCTTGCTGCAAGCGCGCCCAGACGGTCTATGGCGCTATCAAGCTGATCGTCGCAGGGGTTTCCGGCATTCAGCCGCAGATAGCTGGTGTGACGAGAGCCGGCGGAAAACACGCTGCCGGGAAACACATGTATGCCTGCCTCCAGCGCTTTCTCGAACAGCACCCGCGAGTCTCCACCCCTGGGCAGGCCAATCCAGAGCGCACAGCCGCCGGTGGGGATATCTACCCGGGTGTTGACCGGAAAGCATGCACGGACCCGTTCGGCCATATGGGTGGCCTGGTTCGCGAGCTGGCTGCGCAGTTGCTGGATATGCTGGGCGTAGAAGCCGTTCTCCATCAGCCGCGCCATCATCAACTGCGGTACCGACGCGGTGGTGATGCTGCTGATCTGCTTGAGTTCCCGGATGCGATGGTGATAGCGACCCGGGGCAACCCAGCCCAGACGCAAGCCGGGCATCAATGTCTTGGAGAAGGAGTTGCAGTAGATCACCATGCCGGTCTCATCATAGGCCTTGGCGGGCAGCGCCTCGCCAGCGTAGACCGTGTCGCCCCAGATATCGTTTTCGATGATGGGCACGTCATACCGGACGGCCAGATCCACCAGCTTGCGTTTGCGCTCGCTCGACATGGTGAATCCGAGCGGGTTCTGCGCATTGGTCGAAAGCAGACAGGCCTTGACCTGACCCCGCTTGAAGGCCTGCTCCAGCGAGTACAGGCATACGCCATCGCGGTAGTGCGTCGGAATCTCCAGGGCTCGTCGGCGCATGACGCCCAGAGCCAGTAGCGTGCCGTAGTAGGTGGGTGTTTCCACTGCCACGGTGTCGCCAGGCTCCGTCAGCGCACGCAGCGCGAGCTCGATGCCTTCCATGCAGCCATTGGTGACCAGCAGCTCGCCCTGGTTGATCGGAACCGGATAATGGATGCTGCGTCGGGAAAGCTGATGCGTGAAGCGGTCGTGGCCATGGGGGTGCGTGTAGTCCCAGGCCTCGAGCGAATGGGTGCGTGTCACTTCACGCATGGTCTTGAGGGCGCGATCCACGGCAATCAGCCCCGGACTGGGCAGGGCAATGCCCAGATGGACCAGTTCGGGACGGGCATGGGGCTCCATGAAGTGCAGTATGTCTTCGCTGAGGGACACTTCAACAGGCAGCAGAGGAAAATGGGCGATCGGGGCCGGCGGGGCCTGGCGGGGCAGGGTGTCGGCGACAAACACGCCTGAGCGTGGCCGAACCTCGATGTAGCCGTCGGCCTCCAGCTGGCGAAAGCACTGGGTAATGGTGTTGACGCTGACCTTGAACAGGCGACTCAGGGAACGAACCGAGGGCAGACGCTCGCCTGATCGATAGTTGCCTTGCCTGATGTGACAGCGCAGGCTCTCGCTGATGTTTTCGTACAGGTACAGATGTTGCGCCATGGCAATGTCCCAAAACCGGCTAGTGGATTGTTGTTATTGGCCGTTTGCGATGAGTATAGGCAAGGGACATCAGGTGCGCCAAAATGAGGCACCGGCAAACTGGGCTCGATAACTGTACGCATATACAGTATGATGGTTTCGCCGGCCTGATCAGCGCACAGCGCCGGGAATCATCACCAAGCCAGGGGTATGGAAATGGCCGTTGAAATTGTTTACCGCAGTAGTAGAGACCCGGAGCAGCTGTTCATGGATAAAGCCGAAGCCGATCGCCACGACAAGATGCTGGAACTGGCCGAAGCCCTGGGTGAGGTATTGCAGACGGCAGTGCCCTCGCTTAATGAGCAGACAGCCGAGGAAGTGAGCCTGTATCTGGCGCAGAATCGCGATGTTTTCGCCAAGGCCTTCAAGAGCAATCTTGGTGCACTGGCTGATCTGCTGCCTTCTGCAGCTCCAAGCTGAGGCGAAGACGGCAGTAGCGGGAAGGGGGGAAGACTGGTTTGAATATCCCCCTGGGCTGCTCTCGCTAGAGAGAGCCTCGATCAGGGGGATATGATCCGGCGTTGGCAATTACATATCCAGCCAGCCTTCTTCGCCGGCATCATCCATGAAGTGGGCATTTTCCTCTTCGCTCCAGACGCCGTCATTGTCGGCATCGTAGCTGTTGTACAACCCGGTACCCCACTCGTCGTCTGTCAGCATGCCATCACCGTCGGTGTCCCAGGTGGTGTAAAGCGGGTCGTAGTCATACCCAGCATCCCACTCCGAATACTCGATAAAGCCATCACCGTCGGTGTCCCACGCCTCGTAATCTGCTGACGCTGTTGCCGAGGCGCCTGCCAGGGCCGATGCCAGAGCGATACCTCCAAGGACTTTTTGCCAGTTCATTTTCATTTGCATGGTTTTCCTCCTCTACAGGATTTGCTTATCCGCGCTCGACCGAACGTGGATAACTGTTCTGTAGGCAACAGCAATTCAAAGTTCACGATTTTTTTGACGGCGCCTGATGGTCGGCCGTCCTACCAGACCGCTGTGCAGGTCGCACAGTAGCCCACCTAGCAAGCGGCACAATAAAAACGCCCCGGCTGGTTCGGGGCGTTCTTGTTTGCGCTTTCTGACAGGAGAGGATCAGTAGCTGTAGGTCACCTGGGCGGCCAGGCCATGGGCGCTGTTGTTGTAGTCAGCGCTATAGGCAGGGCTGGAAGGGGAGCCGGAATAGCTGACGCCGCCCTCGTCTTCATGCAGGTAGGCGTAGGCCACATCAACCATCAGATCGGGAGTTGCTTCCCATCCAGCGCCAAGGGAAAACACGGTGCGATCGCTGACAGGGATACGCACAGTCCGATCATCATCGTTTGTTGGTGATGGATCAAACGCCAGTCCCGTGCGTAGCACGACCGTGGGCGTGACCTGGTAGGCGGCGCCGATGGCATAGGAGACGGTATCAGACCAGTCGAGGCCCTCCTGCACGTTATCAAACGGCGCTTGCGCGTCGGGATTCTCGATCTGCAACTGGTCGAACTGGCTCCAGCGGGTCCAGGTCGCGCCGGCATACAGGGTCCAGTCATCGTTGTGCTCGTAGGTCAGTGACAGATCGATCGACTCGGGCGTGGTTACATCCAGCGTCGCGTTGTATTCACCGTTGACCGGTATCGGGAAATTCGACAACTCGGTTTCGCCTTCCAGGCTGTAATCCACCTTCGAATGGTAGGTCAGACCCAGTGCCAGCCGCTCGGTCAGATCCGCCAACACGCCGACATTGAAGCCATAGGCAACGTCGTCACCCTGGATGTCCACGTTGCCGTCGCCGGCTGGAGTCAGTACGTCGCGGGTCAGGGTACCTTCAATGTGATTGATGGTAGGGCCGATACCCACCGAGGTCCTTTCGTTGATCCGATAACTGATGGTGGGCTGTACCGTGACTACTTGTACTTCACTTTCCAGTCCGTGATAGCGACCCTGGAAGCTGTCCTCGTAATCACTGATGACACCGAAGGGGACGTAGACCCCGAGACCAAAATGCCATTTTTCACTCAGCGGTTTGACGTAGTAGCCAAAGGGGATCGCAGTGAAGGGGACCATATCGCCATCATTGGTGCCCGGGGCAGCGCTTTGTACATTGCTGATGTCGGTCTGGGCATCGACCACTGCGAAGCCACCACTGATCTGCGTGCGTTCGATCTTGGACATGCCGGCCGGGTTACCGAACACAGTGCTGGCATCCTGTGCCGAAGAGGAGCGGCCAGCAAACCCGGTACCCATGCTGCTGGCACTCTGCTCGTTGACGGCCACGCCATTGGCCAGGGCCTGGGAGGACGCGGCGGCTACAGCCAGAGCGACGGCGGTTCTGAGGCGTGTGTTATTGATCATGCGGAACTCCGTGGATTATCAGGGGCGCGAAAACTATCGTCCGTTCCGACCTGTATGCAATCCGGAGGTTCCGTTTTTTATTGTCTAGATGCCGGCCTGGCGCGCGCGCTTGAGCTTGCGCCAATGACCCAGCCGGCTTTCGAGTGCTGCCAGATCAGTGATGCCCTGCCTACGAGCCTTGCTCAGCAGAATCAACGCGATCTCGGCGGTAGCCAGGGCATCTGCGGCGGCGTTGTGCCGCTGGCTGTTATTGAGCCGGAAATGCGTCTGCCAGTCATCCAGGCCGCCCCGACCGACCTCCGCCTCCGGACAGAGCATGGGCGCCATCTCGGCCACGTCGATGAACGGGTGCTGCAAGCGCAGGCCCAGATCCTCGCGCAGGCCGCGGCGCAACATGCGCTGATCAAAGCCGGCATGGAAGGCGAGGAATACGCACTGACCGGAGAATTCCATGAAATCCAGCAGGGCGTCAGCAGCTCCCATGCCCTCGGCGATCTCGCTTGGCGCGATACCGTGAATGAGGATCGACTCAGTGACCTTGTGATTTTCCCGGTACAGCGTCGACTCGTACTGGCTACCCATGTCTATGGCACCGGCCTCGATCACCACGGCGCCGATCGACAACACCTTGTCCCGCCGGGTATCCAGACCACTGGTTTCCAGATCCATGGCCACCAACCGCGACGCGTGCAGGAGGGTATCATCCAGGGCCTGAGGCGGCGGCAGGCGCTCCCTGCGAGCCTGCTGAGCCTCGGTGAGTTGAGCATCGCTCTTGCGCGAGAGCCAGGCAAAGGGGTTCATAGCTGGTAACGGATGGCCAGGCTGGCCTGCAGCCGTTTGGCCTGACGAAAGGATTCGCGGAGGATGCGTCGGTCAAGGTGGTTGAGGGTGTCGGGGTCAATTCTATTGCTGAAAGGCAGACCCTGCCGATCCTGCAGCTGGTGCTGCTGCATGCGGATCAGCTGGATGAAGTGATAGGCCTCTTCGTAGGCGGCGGCATCCTTGGCGTCAATCACCTCGCGGGCACTCAGTTGCTGAAAGCGCTCGAGCGTATTGCACTCGGTAATGCCATGGGCCAGTGCCAGCAGTCGCGCGCCGTCCACAAAGGGCATCAACCCCTGTTTCTTCAGGTCCAGGGTGTCTTTTTCCGCGCCGCTGCGGGCCACCACGAAATCGCGGAAGCGGCCGATGGGCGGCCGTTGGGTCAAGGCATTCTGGGCCAGCATATGCTGGAACAGGGAGTTGTCGCGGATCTTGTCGAGCACCCGGGCGAATATTCTGCGCGTGCCTTCAGGCTCGCCCCAGATAACCCGCAGGTCGAAGTAGATCGAGGAGTCCATCAGGTTCTTTGGTGTGGTGGTCTGGATCAGCTGATCGAAGCGCTTCTCCCACTCCTTTTCCGACAGGCACAGTTCGGGGTTGCTGGCCATGATATTGCCCTTGCACAGCGTGAAACTGCACTCGGCCAGAGCATCGTTTATATGTCGGGCCAGCGGTAGCAGACGTTCACGGTAACTGGCTGCCTGTGCGGGACTGTTGGCCTGAAAGAGAATGCCGTTGTCCTGATCGGTATGCAGCGTCTGTTCGCGACGACCCTCGCTACCAAAACACATCCAGGTGAAGGGGAAGCCCGGATCGCCATGTTGCTGAATGCAGAGTTCAATCACCCGGCACACCGTATGGTCGTTGAGCAGGGTGATGATGTGGGTGATCTGGGTTGACGAAGCGCCATGGGCCATCATGCTTTCTACCAACTGGCGTACATCGGTGCGCAGGGCGGCCAGAGTACTGACCTTCGCGGCTTGGCGGATGGTTCTGGCCAGATGCACCAGGTCTACGCGCTGCAAGGAGAACAGATCGCGCTCGGACACCACGCCGATGAGCTTATCATTCTCAACCACACATATATGCGCGATATGCTGACCGGTCATCGCAATGGCGGCATCAAAGGCCGAAGCACCCGGGGCCAGATAGTGCGGCGATGGCGTCATGACGCCGCTTACCGGATCGTTCAGATCTATATCGATCTGGGCGATTACCCGGCGCAGGTCACGCAGGGTGAAAATGCCCAGGGGTTTGTGCGCAGCATCGACGATTACAATGCTGCCCACGCTGGCATCATTCATGGCTTTAACCGCGTCACGGATGGACAGTTCGGCGGCGCAACAGACCGGGCTGCGCACGGCCAGGTCGCCAAGACGGGTATCCAGCGAATATTGTGCACCCAGGTTTTCGGCGGCCTGCTGCTGCGCCTGCTGATTTACCTGATCAAGCAGGCTGCTGACACCGCGCAGGGCAAAATCACGGAAGCCCGCCGAAAGACCGAACAGCTTGACGAACTCCGTGCGTGGCAAGATCAGGCAGAAGGTATCCTCACCCGCGATATGCTCGGTGCGCGTGCCGCGTTCGCCGATCAGTGCAGCCAGGGGGAAACATTCGCCTATGCTGATCTCGAAGGTGGTTTCCGGGATCTCCTGGCCGGCAAGAAGCCGCTCTCCGCGCACCAGACCCTGCTTGACGATATAGAAATGCTGCACCGGCCCCTGCTGTGGGCTGATGATCGTGTCGCCCTGGGCGTAAAAACGCAGCTGACAGTGCTCAACCAGATAGGCCAGATGGTTGGACTCCATCTGGTTGAAGGGCGGATAGGCCAGCAGGAACGTCATGGTGCCATGGATGTTCTGCATGACCGCCGTCTTGCCTGCCTCGGCGAAAATGGTGTCTTTGGTCACGGGCGGTTAGTCACAGGCGGATTCATGGGCAAAACCCTCTTTCATGTGTGGCTATTGTGGGCGAGGGCAGCGCGCACGCCCACCCGACGTAAGTCTAGTTCCCCTCGCGGCCTCAGGAGCTAATCTTGGCGACAAACAAGAGGAACAGTCGTCATGTCTGCATCAAGCTATCAGCAAGCCTATCTTCAGGCCAGCGAGAACCCTGAAACTTTCTGGGCCGCCGAGGCGGCGAAACTGCAATGGCATACACCGCCGACCCGCATTCTTGCGTCTGGTGCCGATGGCCAGCAGCAGTGGTTCCCCGATGGCCGCCTGAACACCGCCTGGCTGGCCCTTGATGCCCATGTGCAGGCCGGCCGGGGCGAGCAGACCGCAATCATCTACGACTCGCCCGTCACCGGCACCAAGTCCTCCATCACCTACGCCGATCTGACCCGCCGCGTGGCCCAGTGCGCCGGCATGCTGCGCGACATGGGCGTGGCACGGGGTGACCGGGTCATCATCTACATGCCAATGATCCCCGAAACGGTTATTGCCATGCTCGCCTGCGCGCGGCTCGGCGCCGTGCACTGCGTGGTATTCGGTGGCTTCGCCGCCCCCGAACTGGCAGTACGCATCGACGACGCCCAGGCCGACGTGGTGCTCACCGCGTCCTGCGGCATCGAGGTTGACCGTATTATTGCCTACAAGCCGCTGGTGGATGCGGCCATTGCCCAGGCCCGGCATCCGGTGCGCCGCTGCGTGGTGCTGCAGCGCCCGCAATGCCGAGCCGAGCTATATGCCGACCGTGATGTGGACTGGCAGCAGAGTCTGGCCAACGCCGAACCCGCAGACGCCGTGGCCGTCCAGGCCACCGATCCGCTCTATATCCTTTATACGTCAGGCACTACAGGCAAACCCAAGGGCGTAGTACGTGACCATGGCGGACATGCGGTGGCCATGCGTTACAGCATGGCGACGGTGTATGACGTGGGTGTCGGCGATGTATTCTGGGCAGCCTCCGATGTGGGCTGGGTGGTGGGGCACTCCTATATCGTTTATGGACCGCTGCTCGCCGGCTGCACCACGGTCATCTATGAGGGCAAGCCGATCCGCACGCCCGATGCCGGGGCCTTCTGGCGGGTTTGCAGCGAGTACGGCGTCAAGGCCCTGTTTGCCGCGCCAACCGCTTTCCGCGCAATCCGCAAGGAAGATCCCGAGGCCAAGCTGGCCAGCCAGTATGATCTGAGCAAACTCGAGCGCCTGTATCTGGCCGGTGAGCGGCTGGATCCGCCTACCTGGGCCTGGTTGCAGGAACATTTCGATCGCCCGGTAATCGATCACTGGTGGCAGACCGAAACCGGCTGGGCTATTGCCGCCAACCCGGCGGGCTACAGCTTGCAGGAGCCGAAAATGGGGTCTGCCACCTGGCCGATGCCCGGCTATCTGCTGAGCATTCTCGACGACGAGGGCGCCCCGGTGGCCGCTGGCGTGCAGGGCAACATCGCCATTCGCCTGCCCTTGCCGCCAGGTTGTCTCACCGGCATCTGGGGTAATCCGGAGCGTTTCCGGGCGGGTTATCTGACCACCTTTCCCGGATTCTATGTCTCGGGTGATGCCGGCTATATCGATCAGGACGGCTACGTATTCGTCATGGGTCGCACCGATGACATTATCAACGTCGCCGGCCACCGGCTGTCCACGGGCGAGATGGAAGAAGTACTGGGCGCCCACCCCGCAGTCGCCGAGTGCGCAGTGATTGGCGTTCCCGACGAGCTCAAGGGTGAACTGCCGCTGGGAATGGTCGTATTGAAGAACGATGTGGCGGTCGACCCGCAGCAGCTGGCCAGTGAGCTGGCTGCGCTGGTGCGCAAGGAGATCGGCGCGCTGGCGTGCTTCCAGCAGAGCCTGATCGTGCAGCGGCTGCCCAAGACGCGCTCCGGCAAGATACTGCGCCGGATCCTGCGACAGATCGCCAGCGGCGAGGTCTTCACCGTACCCTCGACCATTGACGACCCCGCCTGTCTGGATGAACTGAGAGCCCAACTGGAGCTTCGCCGGGCCGGCTGAGAAGCGTTCCACTCTGCGCGCCGATTTGCTATGGTAGCGGCTATTGAATAGCGGCAGGAGACACTGCCAAAGCTGCCCGGAGACGGATAACCGGCAGGCACAAAACGCCGACCGTCAATTTGCGCAAGGGGTGGGATTTGATCAAGGTACTGGTGGTTGATGACCATGATCTGGTACGCATGGGTATCAGCCGGATGCTCGGTGACGTGCCAGGCCTGAACGTGGTCGGCGAAGCCAACTGCGGCGAAAGCGCCGTCACTCAGGCTCGATCATTGAAACCCGACGTGGTCCTGATGGACGTACGGATGCCCGGTATCGGTGGGCTGGAAGCGACCCGCAAGCTGTTGCTGCATGACAAGAACCTGCGAATCATTGCGGTGACGGTATGCCATGAGGAACCCTTTCCCACCCGCCTGATGCAGGCTGGCGCGGCAGGCTATGTGACCAAGGGCGCCGCCCTGGATGAAATGGTCACGGCCATACGTCAGGTAGCCAGCGGACAGCGGTACATCAGCCCCGAGATCGCCCAGCAACTGGCGCTCAAGTCCTTTGCTCCGGCCTGCGAATCACCGTTCGACAGCCTGTCGGAACGGGAAATGCAGATCGCCTACATGATCGTCAGCTGCGAGAAGGTGCTGACCATCGCCGACAAACTGTGCCTGAGCCCCAAGACCGTCAACACATACCGCTATCGATTGTTCGAGAAACTCGGCATCAGCAGCGACGTCGAACTGACCCTGCTGGCTATCCGCCACGGCATGATCGACGCCATTCCCCGCTAGCATGCAGCCTGCCGAGTTCGATCCCAGCGCCTTTCTCGCCACTGCCAGTAACAAGCCCGGTGTCTATCGCATGTTCGACGCCAAGGGCGAACTGCTTTACGTGGGCAAGGCCAAGAGCCTGAAAAAGCGCCTGGCCAGCTATTTCCGCAAGACCGGTCTGAGCCCGAAAACGGCGGCACTGGTGGCGCGGATCCAGCAGATCGATACCACCATCACTGCCAACGAGACCGAGGCGCTGCTGCTTGAGCAGAGCCTGATCAAGGCCTCGCGACCGCCATACAATATCCTGCTGCGCGACGACAAGTCCTATCCCTACGTGTTTCTGTCCAGTCAGGACAGCTTTCCTCGCCTGGGCCTGCACCGGGGTACCAAGAAGCTGAAGGGGCGGTATTTCGGCCCTTATCCCAGTGCCGGTGCCATTCGCGAGAGCCTTAGCCTGCTGCAGAAGACCTTCAAGGTTCGTCAGTGCGAGGACAGTTACTATCGCAACCGCAGCCGTCCCTGCCTGCAACACCAGATCAATCGCTGCAAGGCGCCCTGTGTCGGCCTGGTTGATGAGCAGGAGTACGCCGAAGACGTACGTCACTCGGTCATGTTTCTGGAGGGGCGCAGTAACGCTCTTAGCGACGAGCTCAATCGAGCCATGGAGCAG
>JAESUC010000195.1 GCA_016763285.1 Pseudomonas sp. | reverse complement strand
GGTGCTGCCGAAGAAGCTCGACGAAGAAGTTGCCCTGGAGATGGTCAAGGGCTTTGGTGGCGTCGTCACCCAGCTGACCAAGACCCAGGCAGACTACATTGGCGTGGAAGTCGAAGGCCCGTTCAAGCCCGACAGCTACCGCTATTAAAATCTAGCTGCAAGCGACAAGCTGCAAGCTGCAAGCCGGAGGTGCCCTGTGTACCGACAGCTTGTTGCTTGCGGCTTGAAACTTGAAGCTCACGCGAGAAACCGCATGACCACTCAGAAACACAACCCGGTCAGCTTCGAATTCTTCCCGACCAAGACCGACGCCGGGCATGAGAAACTGATAGCAGCCGCCCACGTGCTGGCTGAGCACAAACCCGAATTCTTTTCCGTCACCTATGGTGCCGGAGGCTCCACACGGGATCGGACGCGCAACACCGTCCTGCAACTGGATCAGGAGGTGAAGGTGGCCACAGCGCCTCACCTGTCCTGTGTGGGCGACAGTACAGACGACCTGCGCAACCTGCTGGCCGAGTATCGCGAAGCCGGCATCAGGCGCATTGTTGCCCTGCGCGGCGACCTGCCCTCCGGCATGGGTCAGGCCTCAGGCGAACTGCGCTATGCCAACGAACTCGTAGAGTTCATTCGCAACGAGACCGGCGACCACTTCCATATCGAGGTGGCCGCGTATCCGGAAGCGCACCCCCAGGCGCGGCATTATGACGTCGACCTGGACAATTTTGTGCGCAAGGCCCGGGCCGGCGCCGACAGCGCGATCACGCAGTACTTCTTCAACGCCGACTGTTATTTCCATTTCGTCGAGCGCGTGCGCAAGGCCGGCGTGGACATCCCGATCGTGCCGGGCATCATGCCGATTACCAACTACAGCAAGCTGGCCCGCTTCTCGGATGCCTGCGGCGCCGAGATTCCGCGCTGGATTCGCAAGCAGCTTGAGGCGTATGGTGACGATAGCGCCAGCATCGCGGCATTCGGTACCGAGGTCATCACCCAGATGTGCCAACGGCTGATTGACGGCGGCGCGCCAAGCCTGCACTTTTATACACTCAACCAGGCCGAGCCCAGTCTGGCCGTATGGCGTAATCTGAGCGGCGATCGGTCACGTTAGCCGCGGGGGAGCCGGAACCCAGCAATGATGATGAGAACGAGTGTTTTCCTGGTTTCATTGCTGTTTGCGGCCACCGGCAGCGCCGCCCCCCTGCGCATAGTGACCGAGGCATGGCCGCCGTTCATCTACGCCGAAGAGGGTGAAATCAAGGGGGCAGACAAGGAGATAACCGATCATCTGCTGACCCAGCTCGGCTACCAGGTCAGCTGGCGGCTGACCCCCTGGCGCAGGGCACTGCGTGATGTCGAGAGTGGCGATGCAGACGCCATTCTCGACATTGCTCCGCACCCCAACTACCTGGCGACGTTCCTGTTCACTGAAGAGCCCCTGTCCAGTCACGAAACCATGCTGTTCCATGATCGGCGTCGCCCCTTCGCATTCCGCAGCCTGGACGATCTGACCGGACTGGTGATTGGTGTGTCACCCGGCTATCTGTACAACAATGACGAGTTCATTTCCTCGCAGGCGTTCTTTCGCGAGCCGGCCCCGAGCTTTGAGGCCAATCTGCAGAAGCTGGTGCGCGGACGCGTAGACATGGTCGCCATGAGCCGACCGGTCGGACTCTATACCAGCGAGGCCCTGGGCCTCAGTCACCAGATCCGCTACCACCCGCTGCCGCTCAGCCACAGCGAGTTCTATCTCGCATTCCATCAGCATCCCCGATGGGAGGAGACGGCAGAGGCGTACTCCGCGGCGCTCAAGACCTTCAAGACCAGCAAGGAATACCAGCGTATTCTGCGCAAGTACCGCCTGGAAAACCTCAACGGCAAGCTCACGCTTTCTCCGTAACGGTGCATTGCATGGCCGCACCAAGGTTTTAGCTGCGTGAGCATGCCGTCTCTGTTATACTCTCGCTCCTCCATTTTTTTCATCATCGGCCGCACGGGCATCTCCGCTCCGCAAACGGCCATCACAGGGTTATCTGAATGTCCTTTGCTACTCTCGGCTTGTCCGACGTGCTGGTGCGCGCCGTTGCTGCCACCGGTTACACCTCCCCCACTCCCGTCCAGGCCCAGGCGATCCCCGCCGTACTGGAAGGCCGCGACCTGATGGTCGCCGCGCAGACCGGCACCGGCAAGACCGCCGGGTTTGCGTTACCGATCATCGAAAAGCTGTACCCGGCCGGTCAGGCCGAAGCCGGCCAGCGCCGCACCCCCAAGCAGGTCCGCGTACTGGTGCTGACGCCCACACGTGAACTGGCAGCACAGGTGCACGAGAGCTTCCGCACCTACGGTGGCGAGCTGCCGATGAAGACCGCCTGTGTATTCGGCGGCGTCGGTGCCAACCCGCAGATGAAGGCCATTGCCCCCGGCCTGGATGTTCTGGTCGCCTGCCCCGGTCGCCTGCTCGACCTGGTCGGCCAGCGCGCCGTGGATCTGTCAAAAGTGGAAATACTGGTGCTGGATGAAGCGGACCGCATGCTCGACATGGGCTTTGTGCATGACGTGAAAAAGGTCATTGCCAAACTGCCATCCCAGCGCCAGAGCCTGCTGTTCTCCGCGACCTTCTCCAAGGACATTACCGACCTGGCGAACAAGTTGCTGAACAACCCGGCGCGCATTCAGGTCACGCCGCCGAACACCACGGTAGAGCGGATCGAGCAGACCGTCTACCGCGTTCCGGCGGGCCACAAGCGCGCACTGGTCGCACACCTGATCACCATGGGTGCCTGGGAACAGGTGCTGGTATTTACCCGCACCAAGCATGGCGCCAATCGCCTGGCCGAGTACCTGGACAAGAACGGCCTTCCGGCTGCCGCTATCCACGGCAACAAGAGCCAGAGCGCCCGGACCAAGGCCCTGGCCGATTTCAAGGCAAACAAGCTGCGCATTCTGGTAGCCACCGATATCGCCGCTCGGGGTCTGGACATCGATCAGCTGCCCCACGTGGTCAACTTCGAGCTGCCGAACGTCTCGGAAGACTATGTGCATCGGATCGGCCGTACCGGCCGCGCCGGCCGTAGCGGCGGCGCCGTGTCACTGGTCAGCCCGGACGAGGAAAAGTTGCTGCGCGATATCGAGCGCATGACCAAACAGAAGATCGAGGAAGGCTCACTGGAGGGCTTCGAGCCGCCAGCCCAGGCCGAACTCAACAGCGATCGCCCGGAACGTGCACGTGGCGCACCGTCCAATGGCCGCGGTCAGCGACCAGCCGGCGGCGCGGGCCGCGGTCAACAGGCGCGTGCGGACAAGCCGCGGAGCGACAAGGCGCGCAGCGACAAGCCTCGTGGCGAACGGCCCCGCACGGATCGGCCCCGCGCTGATGCTCCGCGCAGCCATCCGCCCCGCGCTGCCCGCCCCAACAGCGAGCCGCAGGACAGTGTCAGCGAAGAACGCCGCCATCAGGCGCTGGGCAACCGCATGGCGCCGAGCTCGCCGTCATCCGACGCGCCGCGCAAGTCACCGGGCAATCGCCCCCAGCGCGAGAAACCCGCCCTGTTCGGTCGTTAAGCCCTTCCAGTCGGCAAACTGAAAAGCGGACCTGTTACCAGGTCCGCTTTTTTATTGCCTGCAGGGTAGGCAGGCTATCTCAGCCCTCCAGCAACTCCAGGGCGCGGTCGAGCACCTTGACCGATTCGGCATGATTACCCGCCTTGTGCAGCTCCTCGCCCTGCTCGCGCAGGCTTCTTACGCTCTGCAGCACGGCAGGATCACTCGGTGGGTTGCTCTCCAGCTGCGCGTCGATCTTGGCCATATCGGCGGGACAATGCATGGCAAACAACGGCGTGCTGATAACGACAGCGGCCACAAACATCATTAAACGGCGCATTCTTGATCCTCACATTCAGTGGGCGGGTAACCAGATTGCAGTATAGACCGGGCGCCGACACCGCGACCGCCTGGACGCAGATGGTTACAGATTGGTTGAACCCGTTGTTTTTTGGCTGGTTCTTCCGGCAGGGTCTATAGTCTTGAAAACACCTCTTGTCGGGAAATCGCATATGAAACTGCACACCTGCCTGGCCCTCGCGGCAACGTCCTTCTACCTCGCAGCGGCACAGGCCGACAGCATCAGTCCCGAGCCCGAATCGGGCCTGTGGCGCCGTGAGTCCACTACCCTGGTCAACGGTCAGGACATGCAGCTGGCTATTCGCAACGCCCAGCAGCAGATGCTAGAAACGCTGCCACCCGAGCAGCGCGAGATGATGGAGAGCATGATGAATCCGGGCGGGGACCCGGGCGTCGAAATGGAGTGCATCTCGCCACAGATGGCAAAGGACCTGACCAATCCGGACGCGCTGCTGAAACGGATCAGCGAGGACATGCCTGACTGCTCGATGGCGATCAACAAGGTCAGCGGCTCCACGCTAGCCATCGCCGGCAGCTGCGCAGGCAACGAGGGCTATGCCGGCGAAATGCAGGGTGAGCTGACCATTGTCAGCCGCCGTGAAATGCGCTCGCGCTTCGTTGGCAACGGCACCATGCAGATGGATGCGAGCGAGGCACCGCCCGCCATGCAGGGCATGGCGGGCAGTCAGCCGGTGACCATCGAGCATACCGAGGTGTCGACCTGGCTGTCCGACGACTGCGCCGACCTCGAGGCTGATCAATAGCCCCGCTACCGCCGTTATCTACTGACCTAGGGAGGAGACTTTCCATGCTCAACCACTGCATTGTGAGCGTCGATTATTCCGAAGGATGGGAGAAGACCCTTGACCACCTTCCCGCCACTGTCCGCCTGCTCGGACTGACACGGATAACCCTCGTGCATGTCATCGAAACGCACAAGCGCCAGCACATCGAAGACAGCGAGGGCGCCATCGAGGGGCGCCTGAAAAAGCTCGCCGAACAGCTCGCCAGCGAACTGGGCGTACAGATCGATTATCGACTGCGCCGCGGCTTCACAGCCTCGGAGCTACTCGAAGCTGCGCGCAAGGTCGAGGCTGATCTGGTCATCGCGCTCAACCGCAGCCACTCGTCCGGACACGCCCTGTTCCGCGGCAACATCGCCCTGAACCTGGCCCGGATGACCCGGATACCGCTGCTGATCCTGCCCGTGGACAGCAAGGTGGCCGAACCCGACGGGGTCATCATGCTCGCCACCGACGGCTCCACCTCGAGCGAGCACGCCGAGCAGTTTTTCCGACGCTACATGGACAACGGGCATGCCGGTCTCGTGGCCTGGGTCGACGAGGGAGAGATTGACGCCGGTGCCATGCTCGAGGGACTGAGCAGCGAGTACAGCCAGGTTTCCGTACAGCGGCTGAAGGGTTCACCCGGGAAGGAGATCGTAGAGGCTGCGCAGCAGGAGGACGTTACCCTGCTGGTCATCGGCAAACGGGGCGCCACGCCGATCAGCGAATTGCCGCTGGGCAGTGTGGCCGAGTACATCGCCCGGGAAAGTCACAACCCGACTCTACTCGTTCCCTGACGGCGCGCTTAGCCGTTCATCCAGCTCGCCCGAGCCAGTCGCGCAGGATCTGCGCGGCATGTTCGCCCAGCAGGGGTGGGGCCAGGCGATACTCCACCGGCGTACGCGACAGGCGGATGGGGTTGGCTACCAGGTCCACCTCACCGGACAGCGGGTGCGCCATGCGGACCTTGAGCCCGCGGGCGAGCACCTGCGGATCCGCAAACACCTGCGCCAGATCATTGACGGGCCCACAGGGTACGCCTGCTTGCTCCAGATCGGCCATCCACTGATCGGTGATACGGAACACGGTTACCTGGCGGATCAGGGGAATCAGCAAATCCCGGTGCGCGACTCGCTGGGCATTGGTAGCAAAGCGCGGATCCTCTGCCCACTCCGGATGCCCGGCCACGGAGCAGAAACGTCTGAACTGGCTGTCGTTGCCGACCGTCAGGATGAAATCACCGTCTGCACTGGGAAAGTCCTGATACGGCACGATGTTCGGGTGGGCATTACCCATGCGCTTCGGCGGGGTACCGGTGGTCAGATAGTTGAGGCTCTGATTGGCCAGGCAGGCCACCTGAACATCGAGCAATGACAGATCAATGTGCTGCCCCAGGCCGCTACGCTCACGCTCCACCACTGCGGCCAGTATTGCATTGCTGGCGTACAGGCCGGTGAGGATATCGGTCACGGCTACACCGACCTTGACCGGCCCTGCGCCAGGCTCACCCTCGGCCCGCCCCGTCACGCTCATCATTCCGCCCAGGGCCTGAATCATGAAGTCGTAGCCCGCGCGCTGGGCGTAGGGCCCATCCTGACCAAAGCCGGTTATCGAACAATAGATCAGCCGCGGATTGAGCGCAGACAGGCTCGCGTAGTCCAGACCATAGCCCGCCAAACCGCCCACCTTGAAATTTTCTATCAGCACATCGGCGCTGGCTACCAGCTCACGCACCCTGACCTGACCTTCCGCCGTGGTGAGATCGATGGCCAGAGACCGTTTGTTGCGGTTCGCGCAGAGAAAATAGGCGGCCTCCGACGTGTCGCGCCCATCGGCATCACGCAGGTAGGGCGGGCCCCAGGCGCGCGTATCGTCACCCGAGCCCGGACGCTCGATCTTGACCACGTCCGCACCCAGATCGGCCAGCATCTGACCCGCCCAGGGGCCCGCCAGGACGCGGGACAAGTCCAGCACGCGCAAGCCGGACAGCGCGCTCATTATTGAAGCTCCAAGCTGCAAGCTGCAAGCTGCAAGTGGTCTGTGCAATCTTTTAGCGAAGTACCTGAACACATCATCGAGTAGCCCCATACAGAAGCGGCAAGCCTCAAGCTACAAGCTACAAGCTACAAGCCAAGTAGCCACGGCTTGCGGCGGTTGCGCCTTGCCGCCCTCAGTGTTCTGCCAAGGCGCGTCGTAGTCTGTACCGGTTAACGAGCTATCAACCCCGCACGGCCAGCTTGAAGCTTGTAGCTTGCAGCTTGCAGCTGTTTCTCAGAAGAACGCCTGCAGCCCTGTCTGCGCGCGGCCGAGGATCAGCGCATGCACATCATGGGTACCCTCGTAGGTGTTGACCACTTCCAGGTTGACCACATGGCGAATCACGCCGTACTCGTCGGAGATACCGTTACCGCCGAGCATGTCACGGGCAACGCGGGCGATGTCCAGGGACTTGCCGCAGGAGTTGCGCTTCATCATCGAGGTGATTTCCACCGCGGCAGTACCTTCGTCCTTCATGCGGCCCAGACGCAGGCAGCCCTGCAAGGCCATGGTGATTTCGGTCTGCATGTCGGCCAGTTTCTTCTGTATAAGCTGGGTCTGCGCCAGCGGGCGACCGAACTGCTTGCGATCAAGGGTGTACTGACGCGCCGTGTGCCAGCAGAATTCGGCGGCACCCAGGGCACCCCAGGAAATGCCGTAACGCGCCGAGTTCAGACAGGTGAACGGTCCCTTCAGGCCGGTCACGCCGGGCATCAGGTTTTCTTCCGGTACAAACACATCTTCCATCACGATCTGACCGGTGATGGAGGTACGCAGACCGACCTTGCCCTTGATGGCAGGCGCGCTCAGACCCTTCCAGCCCTTCTCCAGGATGAAGCCACGAATCACGTCATCTTCGGTCTTGCCCCAGACCACGAAGACGTCAGCGATCGGGCTGTTGGTGATCCACATCTTGGCGCCGTTGAGCTTGTAGCCCCCATCGACCTTCTTCGCCCGGGTAACCATCGAGCCCGGATCCGAACCATGGTCCGGCTCGGTCAGACCGAAGCAACCGATGTATTCGCCACTGGCCAGCTTGGGCAGATACTTCTGCTTCTGCTCTTCGCTACCGAATTCGTTGATCGGCACCATGACCAGGGAAGACTGCACACTCATCATCGAGCGGTAACCGGAATCGACCCGCTCGACTTCACGGGCAATCAGGCCATAGCACACATAGTTCAGACCGCTTCCGCCGTACTGCTCGGGAATGGTTGCACCCAGCAGACCCAGCTCGCCCATTTCACGGAAGATGGAAGCATCGGTCTGCTCGTGACGGAAGGACTCGAGCACCCGCGGCATCAGCTTCTCCTGGCAATAGGAGGCGGCCGAATCACGCACCATGCGCTCTTCTTCGGTCAGCTGTTGCTCGAGCAGAAGCGGGTCTACCCAGTTGAATTGTGCTTTGGAATCGGCCATGTGAACTCCGTACGGTGTAGGGACAGAAGCGCCGGGGGCGCATGTGATGGGCACAGACTAGACCTGTACCGGGCCAACGGCAAACGCCTTTTTCTCAGCCACCTGTGCTATTTTGGAACTCCGAACATCAGCTGCAAGCTACAAGCCTCAAGCTGTAAGCAAACCCTGTCCGCACCCAACGCGAATATTTGCAAGTGCACGGCCAGCTTGCTGCTTGTGGCTTGTAGCTTGCCACTACTCCGAAGGAGACCCGATGCGTCGCAAGATACCCCCGACCCAGGCCCTGGTGTGCTTTGAGTCCTCGGCGCGCCACGAAAGCTTCACCAAGGCGGCGGAGGAACTTTCGCTGACCCAGAGCGCAGTATGCCGCCAGATCGCCAATCTGGAGGAGTTTCTTGATGTGCAGTTGTTTCGCCGAACCCGCCGCGGGGT
>JAESUC010000194.1 GCA_016763285.1 Pseudomonas sp. | reverse complement strand
GGACTTCCTCATGCAGGAGTTCAATCGGGAGGCCAACACTCTGGGCTCCAAGGCCATCGACAGCCGCAGCACCCAGGCCGCGGTGGACCTCAAGGTCTATATCGAGCAGATGCGCGAACAGGTGCAGAACATAGAGTGAGGCCCAGCGGCCGCCCCCTCAGCCCTGATAACCCGCCACCAGGTCGCGCAGCCGCTGCCGATCCTCCTCCAGCAACAGCGCTGACTCTGCATGCGTGAGTGCCCGGACAGCCTGACGCTGGGCACAACGGGACAGCTCTGCACCCTGCCCGGCCAGCAGCAGCAGGCCTTTCTGCAGCCTCAGCTGCACTTCGATCAGGCCGGCGCCATCGCGGGCTATCGGCGCAAAAATATCATCGAACAGATCGTCCAGCTCGAGCGCCGGTAGCCGAATCCGCGGATAAACGGTCTCGCACTGCTGTTCGCCGATGCTCTTTTGCGAGTAGTAGGACAGAATCCTGACCGCCCGCCCGAGTACGTCGATGGCGGTACCCGGGTCGTTGATCGCCGGCGACAGGGCCCGCGAGGCAATCTCGGCCAGAACCGACAAGCCGAAACGGGGGTCCTGATCGAAGGAGCGGTCGTTACCCAGGGTAAAAACACCCCGCACGGCCTCGTCGGCCTCATCCAGCCGGTCGTCGTCGGCACCCTGAATCCAGGCCAGAGGGCGAGGCCCGCTGACGAAGGCGCCCGGCTGACTGGCGACCCATATCTGCCAGTCGTGGGCCTCCGCCAGCTCGGAGAGCTCGGCCATGTCCAGATGCTGAACCAGTCCGGTAGACCGGGCATGCACCGGCCTGGCCGAAGCCGGCGGCGAGAACTCGGCCACCCGCACCGCGATACCGCCCAGACCCGGGTGACATACCCGGTCCTTGAGGGCACTCAGGGTGACCAGCTCGACCCGCCCGGTGGTGTCGCCGACCCGGCCAAAGTGGGACAAATGCTGGATCCAGCGCAGGATGGTGACCACCACCAGCAGAATGACCAGCAGCGTGACCAGAAAGAGTATCGCCCGGCCCCGCTCGTCATAGGTCTGGGTACTCAGGGCCGTGATGCCCACCAGGCTGAACAGGAAGGTGCCGATGAAGGTACCGAGAACATTCTGCGTGGTGGTGTCCTGCATCAGCAGTCGCGTGGCCCGCGGAGTGACGTTGTTGGTCGCCGCGCTATAGGCCATGACCATGACACTGAGCGAGAAGGTGGTGACAGCGAGCATGCTGGAAGCCAGGATCTCGAGAATCGTGCCCACCGCATTCTCACCCAGCTTCAGCTCCAGCTCTATCGGCAGACTACCCTGCAGCGCTGCCGCCAGCAGCGCTGCCGCTATACCCAGCAGAGCAAACAATGCAGCGCGCACCCACAGGGTGTGGGTCAGACGGGTGACCAGCCATTGCCATTTGGAAAACATGCGTGCTCCTGGTGTGCCGCAGCCGACGCAACATGACGCCGGGACCCAATGTCCCTATAATCGACACCCACATCTTAGCCGTTTATCTGCAGGACATCCTGACCCATGACTCATGCCCCCGGCACCCTGTACATCGTCTCCGCTCCCTCCGGCGCCGGCAAAACCAGCCTGGTCAAGGCACTGATCGACCAGCTCGACAGCGTCCGGGTGTCGGTATCGCACACCACACGGGCCATGCGGCCAGGCGAGATCGATGGCGTGAATTACCATTTCACGCGCCGCGAGGACTTTCTCGAGCGGGTCAGCCAGGGTGATTTTCTCGAGCACGCGGAAGTCTTCGGCAACCTGTACGGCACCTCCCAGAGCACGGTTGAGCAGACCCTGGCCCAGGGCAACGACCTGATCCTGGAAATCGACTGGCAGGGCACGCAGCAGGTCCGCCGCGCCATGCCCGGCGCCCGCTCGATCTTCATCCTGCCGCCCTCGCGCGCCACCCTGCGCGAGCGTCTGACCAACCGGGGCCAGGATGACGACAGCGTGATCGAAGGCCGCATGGCGCTGGCCGTCGACGAGATCAGCCACTACGTGGAATATGACTACCTGGTGATCAACGACGACTTCAATACCGCGCTGGATGATCTCAAGTCGATCCTGCGCAGTGCGCGCCTGGATGTGCGGCATCAGGAGCAGCGCCACCAGGGCCTGCTGACTGCGCTCTTGTCATAAGGCACGTCAGTTCAGTACACTACATGGTCCTGCGTTCCGTTCCTGGACGCCCCTCGTTCTGATCGTCAAGCCGTTCCGGAGTACACCATGGCCCGCGTTACCGTTGAAGACTGCCTGGAAAATGTAGAAAACCGTTTCGAACTGGTCATGCTGGCCACCAAGCGTTCGCGTCTGCTCGCCACTGGCGGCAAGGAGCCCAAGGTTGCCTGGGAGAATGACAAACCCACCGTGGTTGCATTGCGCGAAATTGCAGCAGGTCTGATTTCCAACGAGATACTGGCGCAGGAAGCGATTCAGGACCAGCAGGAACCGCTGTACTCGATGGAATCCGACCTCGAGGAGTAATCCTTGGGCCGGTCGATGTCAGGCCAGAGCCGTGCGCCGACCCTCGGCGCAGCGGCAGCCCCTGTCCGGGCCCAAGACGACCTCGTCGATGGCCTGGATAGCGCCGAACCCGGGATAGAAGCCTTTGCCAGGCGACTGGCAGACTACCTGGAGCCGGATCAGATCAACCTGGTCCGTCGCGCCTACTACTATGCCGAACAGGCCCATGATGGCCAGACCCGGCGCAGTGGCGAACCCTACGTCACACACCCCCTTGCCGTAGCCCATATTCTTGCCGACATGCACATGGACCATCAGAGCCTGATGGCTGCCATGCTGCACGACGTGATCGAAGATACCGGTATTCCGAAGGACGCTCTGATTGCCCAGTTTGGCGAAACCGTTGCCGAGCTGGTGGATGGCGTCAGCAAGCTGACCCAGATGACCTTCGAGACCAAGGCCGAGGCCCAGGCCGAGAATTTCCAGAAAATGGCGCTGGCGATGGCACGCGACATCCGCGTGATCCTGGTCAAGCTGGCCGACCGGCTGCACAACATGCGCACCCTGGGCGCACTGGGTCCGGAGAAACGCCGGCGCATTGCCAAGGAAACCCTGGAGATCTACGCGCCGATCGCCAACCGCCTGGGCATGCACAGCCTGAGCACCGAGTTCGAGGACCTGGGCTTCAAGGCAATGCACCCGATGCGCTCGGACCTGATCCATCGCGCCGTGCGCGCCGCCCGGGGCAATCGCAAGGAGCTGTTGAACAAGATCCTCGACTCCCTGCAGAACTGCCTGGAGCGCGAAGGTCTGCCCGGCAAGGTGATGGGCCGCGAGAAGCACCTGTTCGGCATCTACCAGAAGATGCGCGGCAAGCGTAAGGCCTTCCACGAGATCATGGACGTCTACGCGTTCCGCATCATCGTCGACAAGCCAGACACCTGCTACCGCGTACTGGGCGCCATACACAGCCTGTACAAGCCGTTTCCGGGGCGCTTCAAGGACTACATCGCGATTCCCAAGGCCAACGGCTACCAGTCCCTGCATACCACCCTGTTCGGCATGCACGGCGTGCCCATCGAGATCCAGATCCGCACCGAGGAGATGGAAGAGATGGCCAACAACGGTATTGCGGCGCACTGGGTCTACAAGTCCAAGGACGAGGTGATCAACGGTCATCACGCACGCACCCGGCAGTGGCTCAAGGGCGTGCTCGAACTGCAGCAGAACGCCGGTAATTCCCTGGAATTCATCGAGAACGTGAAGATCGACCTGTTCCCGGACGAGGTCTACATCTTCACACCCAAGGGCCGCATCATGGAGCTGCCCAAGGGTTCGACGCCGGTCGATTTCGCCTATGCCGTACACACCGATGTAGGCAACAGCTGTATCGCCTGCCGGGTCAATCGCCGCCTCGCCCCGCTGTCCGAGCCGCTGGAAAGCGGCCAGACCGTGGAAGTGATCCGCGCCCCGGGCGCCCGCCCGAATCCAGCCTGGCTGAGCTTCGTGATCACCGGCAAGGCGCGCAGCAATATCCGCCATTTCCTCAAGCACCAGCGCCACTCCGAATCCATCGCCCTCGGCGAGCGGCTGCTCGACAAGGTACTGGCCAGCTTCGATACCAACCTGTCTGCCATTCCCGAGAGCAACATCAAGCAGGTACTCAAGGACTGCAAGATGGAGCTGATGGAAGATTTGCTGGCCGATATCGGACTGGGCAACCGCATGGCCTACGTGGTCGGCCGTCGTCTGCTGGCCACCGAAGGCGCTGCGGATCCGGAGTCGAAGAAGCCGGCCGTGACCGAGCCCGACAGCGCACCGGAAAAGCCCCTGGCCATCCGCGGCACCGAAGGCCTGGTGGTGAGCTTTGCCCGCTGCTGCAACCCGATTCCGGGCGATCCGATTGTCGGTTATCTGTCATCCGGCAAGGGTATGGTGATCCACCAGGAGACCTGCAGCAACCTGGCCGAGAACCGCCACAGCAACGAAAAAACCCTGCATCTGACCTGGGACAAGGACGTCAGCGGCGAATTCACCGTGGAACTCAAGGTCGAGCTGGAAAACGAGCGCGGTATCATCGCGCAGCTGGCGACCGGCATCACCATGGCCGACGCCAGTATCGACAAGATAAGCGTGGACGAACGCGACGGCCGCGTCAGCGTGGTCCAGCTGGTCGTTCGGGTGCGTGACCGCCTGCATCTCTCACAACTGATAAAGCGCATACGGGCCCTCAGCGGCGTGATGCGCATTACCCGTCTGAAAAACTGATCCGACTCCGGAGAATCAATGAACAAGCAAGTCATTACCAGTGACCGGGCACCTGCTGCCATTGGCACCTATTCCCAGGCCATCAAGGTAGGCAACACGGTTTATCTGTCGGGCCAGATACCACTGGATCCGGAAACCATGGAAGTGGTCGAGGGCATCGAGCAGCAGATCTGTCAGGTGTTCGACAACCTCACTGCGGTGGCCGAGGCGGCCGGCGGGAATCTGCAGGACATCGTCAAGCTGAACATCTTCCTCACCGACCTCGGCCACTTCGGCCTGGTCAACGAGGTAATGGCCCGCTACTTCACCCAGCCCTACCCGGCACGCGCCGCGATCGGCGTGGCATCACTGCCCAAGGGCGTGCCGGTGGAAATGGATGGGGTCATGGTGGTCAGCTGAGCGCGCTCAGCTTTCCAGTACCGCATCCAGGGTAATGTCCGCTTTCAGCAGCTTGGAAATCGGACAACCCACCTTGGCCTTGTTGGCCACCTCTTCAAACTTGCCCTGGTCGATACCGGGTATGCGCGCACGCATGTCCAGGTGAACTGCCGTCACGGCAAAGCCGTCGTCCTGCTTTTCCAGGGTCACGGTAGCCTTGGTATCGATACCGTCCGGGGTAAAACCCTCTTCGCCGAGCAACATCGAAAAAGCCATGGAAAAGCAGCCGGCATGGGCTGCGCCAATCAGCTCTTCCGGGTTGGTGCCCTTGCCGTCCTCGAAGCGGGTATTGAAGCCGTAGGGTTGCGCATCCAGCGCACCGCTCTGGGTTGATATATTGCCCTTGCCCTGCTTGAGATCGCCTTCCCAGTGAGCTGAAGCCGTTTTCCGAATATCCATCGTCAATCCTCCTGTCGGTCGTGCGTGGTCCCACGCAACTGATGATCCTGTCGGATTGGACAACGTGATGCGACGTTTGCTCCCTGCCGTCAGGATCCGGGACGCAGCATCTCGCCATAGCCTTCACGGAAGGATGGATATCGCGGAGCCCAGCCGCTCTCGCGGGCCAGCGCATTGCTGCAGCGTTTGCTCCCCAGGCGGCCGGAGGTCGGCCCGTCGGTCAGCAGTTGCGTGCCCAGCTGCTCGGCCAGCCAGCTCGCCACCTCGTGCATGCTGACCGGCTCGTCATCCACACCCAGGTAACAGGGCGCCAGCAGTTCGTCCTTGTCCGCCTCCAGCAACAGATGCTCCAGCAGTCCGACCGCATCATCACGGTGAATACGGTTGGTGTACTGGGGCGGTTCCGCGGGTACACACAGGCCACCGCGGACCTGCTCGATCAGGCGATTGCGACCGGGCCCGTAGATGCCCGCCAACCGCACCACCGAGGCCGGAAAACCGCAGCGCAAGGCGACATCCTCGGCCTGCAGCAGTACCTTGCCGGTTTCCGACTCCGGTAGCGCCGGGCTGTTTTCGGTCACCCATTCGCCTTCACTCTGGGCGTAGACGCCGGTACTGGAGACCTGCAGCAGATGGCCGGGCAGGCGACGACCGCCCTGCAGCCAGCCCAGCACATGCTCGAGCCCCTGGACATACAGCCGCTGGTACAACTGGGCATCGCGATTCCCGGCTGCCGGGCAGTACACCAGATAATCCACCTTGTCCGGCCATTGCGCCGGCTTGTCGGCGCAGGTCAGGTCGGCCGTGATCGGCTCGATCCCCTCGGGCAGGGCCGAGGTGTCGCGGCGCAGACCGAAAACGCGCCAGCCGCGCTGTCTGAGCCGAAGGCCGAGGCCGGTGCCGATATCGCCGCATCCGGCTATGACTACCTGTTTCATCTGATTGTTTTCCTCTATCGATCAACCCGTTATGCTGGGCAGATTAAACATTGGAGCAGTATATACGCCATGACCCTGACCGAACTGCGCTATATCGTTACCCTGGCCCAGGAACAGCACTTCGGACATGCAGCCGAGCGCTGTCATGTGTCCCAGCCGACGCTCAGTGTAGGGGTGAAGAAGCTCGAGGACGAACTGGGCGTGATGATCTTCGAGCGCAGCAAGAGTGCGGTGCGGGTCACCCCGATCGGCGAACGTATCGTCGCCCAGGCCCAGAAGGTGCTCGAGGAGTCCCTGACCATCCGCGAACTGGCCACCGCAGGCAAGAACCAGCTGTCGGCACCGCTCAAGGTCGGCGCGATATATACCATCGGCCCGTACATGTTCCCGCACCTGGTGCCGCAACTGCACAACGTGGCGCCGGAGATGCCGCTGTACATCGAGGAAAACTTCACCCACGTGCTGCGCGACAAGCTGCGCAACGGTGATCTGGACGCAATCATCATTGCCCTGCCTTTCAACGAACCCGATGTGCTGACGCGCCCGCTGTATGACGAACCCTTCAGCCTGCTGATCCCGGCCAGCCATCCCTGGGCCAAGCGCGACAACGTCAGCCTGGAAGAGCTGGACGACAACAAGCTGCTGCTCCTGGGTGAGGGCCATTGCTTCCGTGACCAGGTGCTCGAGGCCTGTCCGACGCTGCGCAAGAGCGACGAACAGGCCCGCCATACCACGGTCGAATCCAGCTCCCTGGAGACCATCCGGCACATGGTCGCCTCGGGCATCGGCATGACGGTACTGCCGATGTCCGCCGCGGACGATCGCTACTACAGCTCCGACCTGCTGGTCACCAAGGCCTTCAAGACACCCGCACCCTACCGCACAGTGGCCATCGCCTGGCGGGCCAGCTTTCCACGGCCGAAAGCGATCGAGATCCTCAGCGACTCGATCCGGCTGTGCTCGGTCGGCCAGCCCCAGAACCGCAAATAAGCCGTGGCCGGCCCGCTGACCCAATCCGAGAAAACCGCGCTGACGGTATTCAAGGGTGTCGGACCGGCACTGGCCGAGAAGCTCGCCAAGCTGGGGCTGAGCTCGGTACAGGATGTGCTCTTCCACCTGCCCCTGCGCTACCAGGACCGCACCCGCGTCACCCCGATCGGCGCCCTGCGGCCCGGGATGGATGCCGTGGTCGAAGGCAGCGTGCAGGGTGCCGACGTGGTCATGGGTCGGCGCCGCAGTCTGCTCTGCCGCCTGCACGACGGCACCGGCGGACTGAGCCTGCGTTTCTATTACTTTTCCGCTGCGCTCAAGGCCAACCTCGAGCGCGGCAGCCGTTGGCGCTGCTATGGGGAGGTCAGACCCGGCGCCTCCGGGCTGGAAATCTATCACCCGGAACTGCAGAGTCTGGACAACCAGGCCGCGCTGCCGGTTGCCGAAACCCTGACGCCCATCTACCCCACCACCGAGGGTCTGTCCCAGCAGCGGCTGCGCAGTTTGAGCGAGGCGGCCCTGGCCTGGCTCGACCAGGGCAACAGCCTGACCGAACTGCTACCGCCGGAGCTGCTCGAGACCTACCAGCTTGCGCCCCTGCGCGAAGCCATTCATACCCTGCATCGGCCACCACCCTCGGTAGACCTGCAGGCACTCGAGGACGGCCGGCACTGGGCACAACATCGCCTGGCCTTCGAGGAGTTGCTTGCCCACCAGCTGGCCATGCTGCGCCTGCGCGCCCAGATACGTAGCCACGAAGCGCCGGCCATGCCGCCCGGCAAGGAACTGCCCGGCCTGTTCCTCGCGCGCCTGGGCTTTGGCCTGACCGGGGCACAGCAACGGGTCGGTGCGGAAATCGCCCGCGATCTGCAACAGCGCCAGCCCATGCTGCGACTGATCCAGGGGGATGTCGGCTCGGGCAAGACGGTGGTGGCCGCGATGGCCGCCCTGCAGGCACTCGAAGCCGGCTGGCAGGTGGCGCTGATGGCGCCCACCGAGATCCTCGCCGAGCAGCATTTCAACAACTTCAGCGCCTGGCTCGCGCCGCTCGGCATCTCGGTGGCCTGGCTGGCCGGCAAGCTCAAGGGCAAGACCCGGCAGAACCAGCTACAGATGATCGCCACCGGCGATGCGGCCATGGTGGTGGGTACCCATGCCCTGTTCCAGGGCGAGGTGCAGTTCCATAACCTGGGCCTGGCAATCATCGACGAACAGCACCGGTTCGGCGTGCAGCAGCGTCTGGCCCTGCGTGACAAGGGCGCTGCCGGGCAGTTCTCCCCGCACCAGCTGATCATGACCGCCACACCGATTCCGCGCACCCTGGCGATGAGCGCCTACGCCGACCTGGATACCTCGGTGCTCGACGAACTGCCCCCGGGGCGTACGCCGGTCAATACCGTTCTGGTGTCTGACAGTCGGCGGGACGAGGTCATTGAGCGGGTGCAGATGGGCTGTGCCGAGGGACGCCAGGCCTACTGGGTCTGCACCCTGATCGAAGAGTCCGAGCAGCTGCAGGCGCAGGCCGCCGAGGGCACCTGGCAGATGCTCTGTGACAGCCTGCCGGAGCTGTCCATCGGCCTGATCCACGGCCGCATGAAGCCGGCAGAGAAAGCTGAAATCATGGCCGCATTCAAGGTTGGCGACCTGCACCTGCTGGTGGCCACTACCGTGATCGAGGTCGGCGTGGATGTGCCCAACGCAAGTCTGATGGTGATCGAGAATCCCGAACGCCTCGGCCTCGCCCAGCTGCACCAGCTGCGCGGCCGGGTCGGCCGGGGTAGCACCGCAAGCCACTGCGTGCTGCTCTATCACGCCCCACTGTCGAACCTCGGCCGTGAGCGACTCGGCATCATGCGCGAGAGCACCGACGGCTTTGTGATTGCCGAGAAGGATTTGCAACTGCGCGGCCCGGGTGAGGTGCTGGGCACGCGGCAGACCGGTGTGGTCCAGTTCCGCATTGCCGACCTGCTGCGCGATGCCGATCTGCTGCCCCGCGTGCAGGAGGCGGCCAGCGTGATGCAGCAACAGTATCCGCAGCGCTGCCAGGCCCTGATCGACCGCTGGCTGGCCACCGGTCAGCAATTTGCCCGTGTCTGAGCAGACCCTCGGCCGCCGACGCAGCAGCTTTTGCGGTCGCGTGCTAGTATCCGGACAAAGCATCAGATGATCATGTCCACACCGATGCCGCGCTGTTTGCCAGCCAGAACTCTGAATAATAAGGAACGTGCCGATGAATACCCTCGCTGACTCCCAGGACCCCAGCGCGAGCCTGCCCCATCTGCTCGAGAAACTTCTGCAACAGCAGTCCATCGACTACCAGCTACGCCCTACCCCCCATGCCGTACCGGGCAGTCAGCAGGTCCAGGCCTGTCTCCTCTGCGACGCCATCGGTACCGTGCTGGCGCTCTTTCCACGCGACCACCTGCTCGACCTGAAAAAAGCCGGGGCTCTGCTCGGACGGGAGCTGGAGCCGGTGCGTGCGGCCCAGTTGCAGCGCATCCTCGCCAAGCATCAGCTCAATCAGCTCCCCGGCCTGCCGGTGCTGTTCAGCTCGCCCTGCATCGTGGAACAGAGTCTGTTGACGCAGCCGAGCCTGTGGCTGGACAGCGGCTTGAGCGGTTGGAGCCTGGAGGTGGACCAGAAGTCGGCCCATATGCTGCTGGCCAAGGCCAGCGCCGCACGCTTTGCCGTCCCCCTGGCCGGCATCGAGGGCCTGACGGCTGACCCCTCCCAGGACGGCCAGGATCTGAGCCGGGCGGTAAGCAACTTCACAGCCCTGCGCATGCGCCAGCGCCTGGAAGAAACCATCGAGATTCCACCCCTGCCCGCCACCGCACAGAAAATCATGAAACTGCGCAGCAATCCCGACGCCGGGATCATGGAGCTCTCGGATCTGGTAGAGACCGATCCCAGCCTGGCCGCCCAGGTGGTCAGCTGGGCCTCATCCCCGTTCTATGCGGCGCCCGGCAAGATCCGCTCGGTGGAAGATGCCATTGGCCGCGTGCTGGGGTTCGATCTGGTCATCAACCTGGCAGTCGGTCTGGCGCTGGGCAAGACCTTCAAACTGCCCAAGGACGCACCGGAGGGGGCCACCGGGTACTGGGAGCAGGCCATCTACACCGCCGCGGTGATTGAAGGGCTGGCCAAGGCAATGCCACGCGAGCATCGGCCTGAACTGGGTCTGAATTACCTGGCCGGACTGCTGCACAACTTCGGTTACCTGGTTCTGGCCTACATCTTCCCGCCCTACTTCCAGATCATCTGCCGGCACCAGGAGGCCAACCCGCACGTGCAGCCGCACCTGATCGATCAACACCTGCTCGGCGTCAGCCGGGACCAGATCGGCAGCTGGCTGATGCGTTTCTGGGACATGCCCGTGGAAATATCCAACGCCATTCGCTATCAGCATGATCCCTTCTATGCCGGCGAAGACCACGTCTACGCCAACCTGGTCTACCTGGCGCAGGCATTACTGCAGGAGCAGAATATTGGCGAGGGCGCACCCATGCCCATACCGCCCGCTCTGCTGGATCGGCTTGAACTGAGCTCGGAAAAGGCTGCAGAGGTGGTTCACAAGGTACTGGATGCGAGGGAGGCGTTGCGCATGCTGGTGACGCAGTATCAGCACGGCTGAGGCCGGGAGGCTGTCAGGCGGCTGGTAACGCAGACCAGCCGACGCTGACGGCGTGGCCGGGCCTGCGCACCGGTTGAATCAGTTGATCGATTCTTTCAGGCTCTTGCCTGGTTTGAAGGAAACAGTGTTACTTGCCTTGATATCGACTGGAGCACCGGTTTGGGGGTTCTTGCCGGTGCGGGCGCCGCGATGGCGTTGCAGAAAGGTACCAAAGCCTACCAGGGTGACAGTGTCCTTGCGGCTCAGGGCCTGGGTGATTTCATCAAGAACGGCATTGAGTACTCGGTTTGCCTGGTCTTTGGTCAGGTCAGCCTTGTCAGCGATAGCTGCAGCGAGATCCGGTTTACGCATATGAAGCCTCGTCATGTTGTTTTTGTTTTTCACCGTTGCGTCCTCGCAACGGGTGCCATGCCGACCAGAGCTGGCAGGCAGGGCGTCTACTGCCTGAGCAGCATGGCATGACTACGCTTGATGCGCCAGTCGTATAGCCTGCAGGCTGTGCGGTGATTCACCGATTTCCCGACAAAAGGCGTTTTGGCCCGCCATATTGCCCGATCTGTCAGGCTAACCAGGCGGGCAGCTGGCGGTTCAACTGCAGTTTTTCGCTGACCGCTGCGCCGGTCAGGGCATAGCCATGCAGCGTTCCTTGCGCGTCGTGAAACAGGGCCTTGAGGTCCTGCTCTTCCCCCGTTACCGTCCACAACCCGGTGGCGGCGGTCACCGGCGGCGAGACCACCAGGGGGCAGGCCGGCGTCTTGACCATCACCGGCATGACCGGATAACTGACCTGGGTGGCTTCCTGGGTCAGTGTTCTGGCCAGGGCGCGGGCACAACTCATCAGCGGCATCACGTACATCAGCTGCATGCCCATGACCTCCGCGCAGTCGCCCAGGGCATAGACATGCGGATCGGAGGTACGCAGATAGCGGTCAACCTGGATGCCCTTGCCGCACACCAGGCCGGCGTCCTGTGCCAGCGCGGTATTGGCCAGCAGGCCTATCGCCGAGAGCACCAGATCGGCTTCGAGCTGGCTGCCATCATCAAGCTCCAGAACCAGTCCCTCGCCCGCGGCCTGGGCGCCAACAACCGACCTGCCCAGATGAAAGCGCACGCCCAGTTTTGCCAGGGCTGCCTGCACGGGCGCGGCCACCTGGGCGGGCAGCAGGCCCGGCATCAGCTGCTCATCCGGTGCGATCACCTGAACCTCCAGACCGCCCAGGGCAAGGTCATTGGCAAACTCACTGCCGATCAGGCCGGCGCCAATGATGGCCACGCGTTTGCGTCCGTCAAGCTGCTGGCGGAAACGGCCATAGTCGCTCAGATCATTGATCGACAGCACCCGGTCCTGGACATCCTCGGCCAGGGGCAGGGGCCGTGCATGCGCTCCACAGGCCAGCACCAGGTCACCGTAGTGCAGCTCGCCCGCATCGGTGCGCACGGTGCGCGCCTGCGTATCAACATGCAGTACCCGCGTGTGCGTCATGACCCGCGCGCCCAGCTGCTCGGCCATCGCGGCGGCGTCCTGCATGGCCAGCTCGTCCGCCTGCTTGCCCTTGGCAAAGCCGGTGGAAAGCAGCGGCTTGGAATAGAAACGACCATCGTCGGCGGTAATCAGTACCAGCTCGCGATCGTTATCCAGCTTGCGTACTTCCTTGGCCAGGTTGTACCCGGCCAGGCCGGTCCCCACTATGATCAAAGGCCCGTTCTCAGACACCTCAGCACTCCTTGGTCGCGGGCTCAGCCCATCTCGATCATTTCGAAATCTTCCTTGCCCACACCGCAGTCGGGGCATTGCCAGTCAGCCGGCACGTCTTCCCAGCGGGTACCGGCGGCGATGCCTTCGTCCGGCCAGCCTTCTGCCTCGTCATAGATGAATCCGCACACAACACATTGCCACTTCTTCATGCAATTATCCTGAATAAGCGATTGAAAAGGAGAGTACAGGGACACTACCGGAATTGGCCGGGTCCGCCAAGGGTGCATCCCGCCAAGGGTCCGCGCGCTTTTCATGCTACCCTTGCGCCTTCGATCAACTGCTCTGCGACGACGCCTGCCGTGATACTGCCAGCCTGGTATGCCGCCCCACACCACCCCGCTCCCCCTGCCGATTCGCTGCTCGACTGGCTGCGCGATCAGGGCTCGCTGACCGCACGGCTCGAGGCCGCAGGCAATGATGATTTTGCGGTTCAGGTCCTGCATCAGGGCCAGGAGCTGCCCAGAGCCGACGAGGCCGAGGCGCTGCATCTGGACCGGGATGAACCGATCTGGGTACGCGAGGTCTTGCTGCACACGGCAGGCGCGCCCCGGGTGTTTGCGCGCAGCGTAGCGCCACTGGCGGCCCTCGGGCGCTCGACCCTGGAGCTGCAGCAGCTGGGCAACCGCAGCCTCGGCGAGTTGTTGTTCGGCAAACCGGAGATCAGCCGCGGTACCATCGAGATCAGCCCCTACCCGGCCCCATGGCTGCCGCAAGCCTGGCGCTGCGACGGTTGCTGGGCACGTCGCTCACTGTTCCACGATGGCGAACTGCGCCTGCTGGTCTGCGAGGTATTCCTGCCCGGCTGGCCGCCCGCCAACCATGCTTGAAGGAGAGTTCCCACCGTGTCTGGTCTGACGATGAAACTTGCTGCCCGCATCCACCCCCGCGGCCCGGACTTCGTCCAGCTGATGCGCCTGGATCGCCCCATCGGGACCTGGCTTCTGCTCTGGCCGACCCTGTGGGCACTCTGGCTGGCGGCGCAGGGCTTGCCGGACATCCGCGTGCTGGTCATCTTCGTGCTGGGCGTGTTTCTGATGCGCGCTGCCGGCTGCGTCATCAATGACTACGCCGACCGTGACATCGACGGACATGTGACCCGCACCCGCAGCCGTCCCCTGGCCACCGGAAGGATATCTGCGCGCGAGGCGCTGATCACCTTTGGCATTCTGGTCGGCATCTGCGCTTTTCTGGTTCTGCTCACCAATGGCCTGACAATTCTGCTGTCCTTTGGCGGGCTGGCCCTGGCCGCCATCTATCCGTTCTGCAAGCGCTTCACCTTCTATCCGCAGCTGGTGCTGGGCGCTGCATTTTCCTGGGCCATTCCTATGGCGTTTGCCGCCCAGACCGGCGAACTGCCGCCCATCCTGTGGCTGCTGTACCTGGCCAATCTGATCTGGACCGTGGCCTACGATACGCAATATGCCATGTGCGATCGCGAGGACGATTTGCAGATCGGGGTGAAATCCACGGCCATCCTGTTCGGCGACGCCGACCGCGCCGTGATAGGCATGCTGCAGGGCCTGACCCTGCTCTGCCTGCTGGTGGCCGGTGCCCGCTTCGGCCTGGGGCTGTATTTCCACCTGGGGCTGCTGGGCATGCTCGGCGGGTTTGCTTGGCAGCAATGGCTGATCCGCGACCGCGATCCGGACGCCTGTCTGCGCGCCTTCCTGTCCAATCACTGGGCCGGCATGCTGGTGTTCATTGGCCTGGCGCTGGACACCATGCTCAATTGATTCACGGAGTTACCACCCGGCGGTCACACAACTGCAATAAAAGTGTTATCTAATCGTTGCATCTGAGATTCAGCAACGGATGGTGATCCATGGCAGGCAAGACCATACTGATAGTCGACGACGAAGCGCCCATCCGCGAGATGATCGCGGTAGCGCTGGAGATGGCCGGATACGATTGTGTCGAGGCGGAAAACACCCAGCAGGCGCACGCCAGCATCATCGACAAGCAACCCGATCTCATATTGCTCGACTGGATGTTGCCGGGGACGACCGGTATCGAGCTGGCCCGGCGGCTCAAGCGCAATGAACTGACCGCAGACATTCCGATCATCATGCTGACCGCCAAGGGCGAGGAAGACAACAAGATCCAGGGACTGGAAGTCGGTGCCGACGACTACATCACCAAACCCTTTTCCCCCCGCGAGCTGGTGGCCCGCCTCAAGGCCGTGCTGCGCCGCGCCGGTCCGGCCGACAGTGATGCGCCCCTGGAGGTAGAGGGTCTGCACCTGGACCCGGCCAGCCACCGCGTGACCATCGATGATCGCCCGGCCGAAATGGGCCCCACCGAGTATCGCCTGCTGCAGTTCTTCATGACCCACCAGGAACGGGTGTATACCCGCAGCCAGCTGCTTGATCAGGTGTGGGGCGGTAACGTCTACGTTGAGGAACGCACCGTGGACGTGCATATCCGTCGCCTGCGCAAGGCGCTCGGCACGCCCTACGAGGCCCTGGTGCAGACCGTGCGCGGCACCGGCTATCGCTTCTCCACCAAGACCTGATTGCTGTATCGTGACCGCTCTGGCCTGCGTGAGCCGGGGTAATGCATCTGGCTGGAACGAAGGGAGGGATGTTTGCGCACACACTGGGTTGGTAGCGTTTTCAAGGTGCTGTTCTGGCTGTTGCTGGCCAGCGTCCTGGTGGGGCTCGTGACCGGTCAGCTGGCCTGGGCTCTGGTGGTCGGATTGAGCATCTACCTTGGCTGGCATCTGCACCAGATGATCCGCTTCCTGCAATGGCTGGGCACCCGACGCAACGAGGCACCACCGGATGCCCACGGCATGTGGGGCGAGATCTTCGACCGCATTTACCAGATGCAGCGCCGTGACAGCCGCATGCGCGCCAAGCAGCAACTGGTCATCGACCGGATCCAGGCCTCGACAGCCGCACTGAGCGACGCGGTGGTCATGATCGACGCCAAGGGCCGACTGGAATGGTGGAACCATGCAGCAGAGCGTCTGCTCGGTCTGCGCTCACCCGATGACAGCGGCCAGCACGTCACCAACCTGTTGCGCGACCCGAAATTCGTCGAGTACTTCGAGGCGAACCAGTTCCGCGAGCCGCTGGATATCGCCTCCCACCTGAACCTCAGCGCCCGGCTGCAATACACCATTACCCACTATGGCCAGGGCGAGCGATTGATGGTCGTCAGGGACACCACCCGGCTGCACAACCTGGAACAAATGCGCAAGGATTTCGTGGCCAATGTGTCCCACGAATTGCGCACGCCACTGACGGTGGTAGTCGGCTATCTGGAAACCCTGCAGGACTCCGACGAACTGATCAATCCGCGCTGGAAACGCGCCCTGCAGCAGATGCAGCAGCAGTCACAACGCATGCAGAACCTGCTCAATGATCTGCTGATGCTGTCACGGCTGGAAAATGACGACCGCAACGTCGAACAGCACAGCGTGGACATCAGCCAGATGCTCAAGACGATTGCCCAGGACGCCCGCGCCCTCTCCGCCGAGCGCCGTCATCAGATCAGTCTGGAGGCCGATCCGGGCATCAGCCTGCGTGGCGCGCCGGAAGAACTGCGCAGCGCCTTTTCCAACCTGGTTTTCAATGCGGTGAAGTACACGCCGGACGAGGGCGAGATCCATATTCGCTGCTGGCAGGATGACAATGGCGCCCACGTCAGTGTCAGGGATAACGGCACGGGCATAGCGGCTCAGCATATCAGCCGCCTGACCGAGCGCTTCTATCGGGTCGACTCCAGCCGCAGCACCCATACCGGCGGTACCGGCCTGGGCCTGGCGATCGTCAAGCACGTGCTTCTGCGGCACAACGGACGCCTGGAGATCAACAGCGTGGTTGGTGAAGGCAGCGTCTTTACCTGTCACTTCCATCCCGGCCGACTGGCCTGAGACAACGGACGGTCAGGCGCTCGGCGAGTAGTGTTTCTGGGTGGTGCCCGATGCGATCAGGCGTGACAGGTAATCCAGCTTCTGCGGATCCTGGTCGACAAATCGCAGGGTCACCTTGAGCCATTCGCAGTCCATGTTGGGCTCCATGGACACCACCGCGTGTACGTAGGCGTTGATCCGCGCGACACTCTTGTCCGAGTCCTGCTCCAGATCCAGCACACCGCTCTCGAACACCTGCGGAAGATGCTCGCTGCGACGCACTACCACCAGGGCGTCGCGCAGGCTCAGGGTCTTGACCACACAGGCAAACTGGCCGCCGGCCAGGCGTAACTGCGCCTGACCACGCACATGCTGGGTCTGGGCCCGGCCCGGGGCTTCGCCCGTATCGGCCTCGGCATCGCTGATGGCCGACCGGATTTCCGGCGGAGGCGGCGCAGCAGCGGGTTTTGCCGCGGCAGCGGCCTCGGGTTTGCGGCCACCCATCAGGTTGGCGACCGAATCCTGCGCCGTACCACCGCTGGGCGCGGGCTGGCGGCCCTGCAACAACTGCAGCTTGCCGCTGCGGTGCAATGCCTTTTTCACCTTGGCCGACAATTGCTCGTTGGTAAACGGCTTGCCGATGAAATCACTGACGCCAGCCTGTATCGCTTCGATGACGTTTTCCTTGTCGCCCCGGCTGGTCACCATGATGAAGGGGGTCTTTTCCGAACCCGGCTGGCCACGAAACCATTGCAGCAATTCAAGCCCGCTCATCTCCGGCATTTCCCAGTCGCAGAGAATCAGGTCGAAGGCCGCACGACTCAGGGTCTGCTGCGCCTTGCGGCCGTTTATTGCCTCTTCGATCTGCATACCGGGAAACTGGCCGCGCAATGCTTTCTTGATCAGGTCGCGGATGAACGGGGCATCATCCACTACCAGGGCCGATACTTTAGCCATTACTTTTCTCTTCGCCTGGGTATCGGTCTAGCTTAGCGCAGACCCGGTGCAAACCATACCCATGAATCCGTGACCAACGGGTCATCTTTGATATCAACAACTTGCAAATCCAGCCCGATTTATTTGCGGTGCCATCATGGTTGCCAGCATTGACAGCCCGAAATTCTTGGCTGATCTTGTGTTCCACAGCCGCATACCGCGGCCTTGATATCGTCAGGATGCCGCCCGGCGTCGCAGTCGTCGATACCCGTCACACGGAGTGTGGGTATTATGGCGAAGACTCATAAACTCGATAAGAAAGACCAGGCCTTCCTCGACCATGTGCGTCGCAATCTGCTGCGCCGGGGCTCGCAGGGCGAGATGGTCAGCTATCTCAATCAACGGCTTCACACACTGGGTCTGGTGCCCCAGCCGGGTCCACTGTTCGACCTGGCGACCCAGCGTGCGGTACGCACCTTCCAGGCCTCCCAGCTCGACGAACGCGGCAGACCCCTCACCGTGGACGGGCTGGTCGGACCCCTGACGGCCTGGCGTCTGGTGCATATCGAAGACCCGGTACCAGAGACCGATCCCCCTACCGCCACGACCAGCAAACCGACACTGCCCCAGGGCGGTTCCGCGCGAGGCCGTTTGGCGCTGCAAACGGCGTTGGCCGAGCGTGACGCTGGAGCCCGCGAACTTGACCGCAACAACAACGGCGATTTCGTCCGCAAGTACCTGCACCCCAACGGCAAACCGCCCCTGCCCTGGTGCGCCGGGTTCGTCAGCTGGTGCTACAGCCAGCATCCGCAGGGCTGCCCCTACAACTACAGCCTGGGCGCCCGGGACATC
>JAESUC010000003.1 GCA_016763285.1 Pseudomonas sp. | reverse complement strand
TAAGCGGGGAGAGGGACCGGCGTGCTACTCGCTGTGCGCGTGTTGCCAGGGTCAGATGAGCCGACATGAGGGTCGCTGTGACAGTAACGGGGAGCATGTAGACGCGCATGGCAAGGGCCTCTTCAGTTTTAAACAAGAATCAATCTCAACTGGAGACTAGCACCGGCATCTCGGCCCAGCAAGCTGCAATTGCGAATTATTAGCGTTTCAAAGAAGAGGGCTCATGAAAAACATAAGCCGCTCAAGCACACGTGCCCGCCTGCCGCGCTGACGCCACGATTGCAGCGTCAACAGCTCGCTACGCGCCAGATAAGCCTCGATCAGTCGCCCTATACGCGCGGTACTGTCTCCATCGAACAGCACTGCGGTCAGCTCGAAGTTGAGCTGCAGGCTTCGGATATCCAGATTGACGCTACCCACCAGGGCCATGGCGTCGTCTACCAGCATCACCTTGCTGTGCAGCAGTCCACCATCAAACCGGTGGATCCGGGCACCGGCTTCGAGCATAAGCTCGAAGTAGGACCGGCTGGCCCAACCCACCATCAGGGAATCATTGCGTCTTGGTAATAGCAGGTTGACGTCCACGCCACGCCGGGCTGCCTGGAGTAGGGCATCGAAGATGGCCTCCGAGGGGACGAAATAGGGCGTACAGATGGTGATGCTGGTATTGGCCCGGTAAACGGCTGATAGCACCGCCTGACCGATCAGGTCCTCACCAACACCGGGGCCGGATGGGATGATGGACACCCAGTTCTGCCAGTCTTCGGCCGGCGGATAATACATGGGCAGGTTGCGCTGGCCGGTCTCGACCTCCCAGTCCCAGGCAAATACCTTGGCCAGTCCGGGCGCCGCCTGGCCGTCCAGACGCAGCATGATATCGATCCACTGCCCGACACCGGCTCCCTGCTTGAAGCTGACCGGATCGGCCATGTTCATTGACCCGGTATAGGCAATACGGTCGTCGATGATCAGCAACTTGCGGTGCAGTCGCAGGTCAATCCGATGCACCAGAGCGCGCAACAAGCGCACCGGCAATGCGGGCACCACTTCAATGCCGGCTTCCACCATGCGCTTGCGCCAGGTGGAGCGAAAGAATTTACGGCTACCGGCGTGGTCGATCAGTAGCGAGACCCTGACCCCGCGCTCGCTGGCTGCAATCAGCGCACGGGATATGTCATCCACACGCCCGCCCGGGTGCCAGATATAGGTTTCAATGCGGATACTGTCCCTGGCCTGCTCGATATCATCCAACCAGTACCGGAAAATATCCTCAGGTGTGTCCAGCAGCTGCATGTTGGAGTAGCCCAGTGCACTTATGCCATTGCGGGCGATCAGCAACTGGTGAATGCCCTGGGCAAGTGCGCCGCCGGGCAGCACGGCTTCAGGACGACCGAATCGATGGTTGATGGTATGCAGGTAGGGATCGATCATCGAGCTGGTACGATCCGCGTGTCTGCGACCCAGGTTCATCTCACCTATCATCAGGTAGAGAATGGCACCTATCAACGGAATGACGTAAATGACCAGCAGCCAGGCAAGCGTGCCACTGACGGGCCGGCGACGGGTAATGACACGGACCGTCACGGCGGCCGAGAACAGCCAATAGAAGGCTATGGCAAAAAGCGTGACGATGTTCTGCAGATTATCCATCGAGCTCCGTGGTGGTAGGCATTCTTCCTGCGTTCAGTTGGTCAATCTAGCAGGCTTTAGGTACGCTTGTAAGTCATCGCTGAATTCGGAAATCATATGCTGCCCTTCACCCTGGTAGACCGTCTGCGCTACATCCTTGAACGCCAGCTGATCAAGGGGGTGCATTACCAACTGTTGGTAGTGGCACTGTTCATCGGGCTGATTTCCCTGATCGGCGGGTGGCTGGCCTGGCCCACGGCGCAAGCGGACGTCCCCCTGGCCGACTCGGTCTGGTGGGCTTTTCTGCGCCTGACCGATCCCGGCTACCTGGGTGACGACGAGGGTACCTGGCGGAGAATCATTTCCACGGCGCTGACCATCATGGGCTATGTGGTATTCATGGGCACCCTGGTCGCCATCATGACGCGCTGGCTGATCAGCAAGATGGGCGTCCTGGAAGAGGGCCTGACGCCGGTGACCATCAGCAATCACGTGGTGATTCTTGGCTGGACCAACCGCACCATTCCGCTGGTACAGGAGATCATGGACAGCGCCGGCGGTATTCAGCGTCTGCTCCGGTCCCTGGATACCCGCCGCTTGCGCCTGGTGATTCTCTCCGACACCGTCAACATCGAGCGTACCCATGAACTGCGGGACACGCCGGGTATCGGCCGCGGCTTCAAGGACATCATCCTGCGTTCCGGCACGCCGCTGCAGCCGGAGGCCCTGCATCGGGTTGCCTGTCTGCAGGCTGCGGTCGTCATGATCCCGGGAAGATCCCAGGGCGGCAGCACACTGGTAACCGGCGACATGGAAACCATCAAGGCGCTACTGACGCTGCATGCCCAGGGATCCCAGTCCGGGCAACCGTTACCCTATGTGGTCGCCGAGATCGAGGACGTGCGCAAGCACAACGTGATGCGACGTGCCTATCCCGGCCCGCTGGAAATCATCGCCAGTGATGCCATTGTCAGCCGACTGATGGCTCAGGCCATTCTGCATCCGGGGCTTCCCGAATTTTACGGTGAAGTCATGTCGGTACACGACGGCAACGAAATCTACCTGCGTTCCACGCCTGCCTGCGAGGGCTCCACGCTGGCGGACGTCGCTGCCAACTGCCCGAAAGCCATTCTGCTGGGCCTCGTGCGCCCCGACGGGGACAGCTGGCGAACACGCCTCAACGTGCCCACCAGCGAGAAGGTTCTACCCGGCGACAAGCTGGTGATGCTGGCTCGTCATTACGAGGATGCCGACCCTGCCCAGAAGAGTGACAAGCCTGCCAGAGCCTGGCAACGCAGCGACCACGTGAAGGCTGCGCTCACCACGCAACAGGCCAGCGGGACCAGGAGTGTCCTCATCCTGGGCTGGAATCGTCGCCTGCCCGCTCTGGTGCATGAGCTGGCGACCTACCGGGATCAGCACTTCAGAGTGATGATGGTTTCCACCCTGGAGGTAGACGTCCAGCGCGACTCGATTGCGCAGTACAGCGAACTGGCTCAGGCCGTGCCCAGCGAACACCTGCAGGCTGACTTCATGGCGGAAACCACTCTGCGCAAGATTCTGCAAACCGAATGGGACAGCATATTGCTGGTATCCAGCGACCGACTGGATTCGGGTGAGGAGGCCGATGCTCGGGCAATGGTCGGCTACATGGCGGTGGATGAACTGCTGCAGGAGCGAAAGCATCGGCCGCAACTGCTGCTGGAGCTGAGCGACCCGGCCAATGAAGAGCTGGTAGTACGCAATCGAAGCGAAAGCATCATCAGCCCGATGATCCTCAGCCATCTGATGGCGCAGATAGCCCAGCGGCGAGAACTGGGGCTGGTGTTCGAAGAGCTGTTTACCGTGGGCGGCCCGGAAATCATCTATAGGGAACAGAACGAGTATCCCATGCAAAGCGTGACAACCTTTGCCGACCTGGAGGCTGTCGCGGGCCTGCAGGGTGAGACTGCATTGGGCGTTTATCGCGCCATGCCCGACGGGGAGGGCAGGCGTCTGCAGCTCAACCCGCCACGGGACATGCCACTGAAGCTGCAGACCAGCGACGAACTGGTGATCCTGACAACCTTGCCCGGGATGGCCTAGAGGCAATTGTCCGGCTTGGGCAGACCGGCAATCTTGCTGGCCAGCTTGGCCGGGCTGCCGGGGAACAGCTTCAGCAGATAGAGGCTGCTGCCTTTCTCCTTGCCCAGCTGTTGTCCGATGTACTTGACCAGGGGCCGCATGGCCGGAGACAACTGATACTCCTGATAAAAACTACGCAACGCCAAGATCACCTCCCGGTGCTCAGCGCTGTAGTCGATGCCCTCAAGGCGGGCCAGCTCGGCAGCGAGGGGCTCGGACCAGTCGTCCAGATGAACCAGAAAGCCCTCCTGGTCCAGCGGAATATCCCGCTCGCCGATCCGTATGATCCGGCTCACCAGCTCATCACCTTGCCGCTCTCGGCGCACAGTTCCACCATACGGTCGTAACCAATGGTCTGCACCCGCTTCGGCAGGTCGTCCAGCGCCAACCCCCTGGCCAACAGGTCGTTCTCAAGTACATACAGACGTATATCGGCCGGCAGCAACCGCAGGCTGCCAAAGGCGGAAGATCCAGGCAGCAGCGCATAGACGGCGTCTTCGATCAGCAATACAGCCTGTCTGCTGGTCACCACGCGCAGGCAACTTGAAAGTTGACTGCCGCCGGCAGGGGAATGCCGAAGAATGTGCAGCAGCGGGGCACTCACAGCGAAACCACCTCATTGTAATGGTCGAACAGGGTCGCAATCTGCGCGTTGTCAACGCAATCGGCCGCCAGCGCGCATTGGGCCATATCAAGTCCGCGCTCGGCGAGGGAGTGGCGACACACCATGACGTCTTCGACGCCATACATCTCCAGCGCCCCCAGGTTGGCGGTCAGGGATTTCTGCCCCAGCAGGGTCGCATCCTGCCCTTTGCGCAGTTGCAGTACGCCGTCATCCATGAACAACAGGCCCACCGGCACGCCGAACGCAGCTGCGGCCAGAGCCAGGTCCAGCGCCTCACGAGCCGCAAGATGTGCCGGCGGGCGGCGGGTAATGATCAGCAGACTTTTCATCTCAGGTTCCGAATGTCACGGTACGATCGGCCGTTTGCAGGCTATCAACCCACTGGCCCAGACCGGACAGCTCCCAGGGGGCGCCCGTATTGGCTGTCGGCCGCTGCCAGCGAGTCGCCTCGTCCGCATTCAGCACACCACGGCGCAGTGCCGCAGCAATGCAAACAACGGCGTCGAGCTGGTTGTCGCTGATAAAGGCGCGCCAGTCCGCATGGATATCAGCTTCGTCCTGTGGCTGAACACCCAGGGTAGTCGCCAGATGTACTGCGTCTCGGTAAAAGAACAGCCGACTG
>JAESUC010000193.1 GCA_016763285.1 Pseudomonas sp. | reverse complement strand
GCACGGTTGCCGCGGGCATCGACCGAGACACCGATGATGCGCCCGGGCATGGCCCGCTTGTAGGCATCACGGGTAGCGAAGAAGGCCGCGTGGGGCCCACCGTAACCCATGGGCACACCGAAGCGCTGGGCGGAGCCGAATACCACATCGGCCCCCAGTTCACCGGGAGGCGTGAGCAATACCAGACTGAGCAGGTCAGCGGCCACGCAGGCCAGACCGTTGCCGGCGTGCACCTGATCGATCAGCGGCTTGATGTCGCGGATCTCACCCCAAGTGTCGGGGTACTGGAACAGGGCACCAAATACATCATGCTCGCCCAGGGTGGACACGTCGCCCACTACCAGATCAAAGCCGAAGGCTTCGGCGCGGGTGCGGACCACCGAGATGGTCTGCGGGTGGCAGTCGTGGTCAACGAAGAACAGATTGCTCTTGCTCTTGGCTACCCGCTTGGCCAGCGCCATGGCCTCGGCAGCAGCGGTAGCCTCGTCCAGCAGAGAGGCGCTGGCCAGCTCCATACCGGTCAGGTCGATGGATACCTGCTGAAAATTCAGCAGCGACTCCAGGCGACCCTGGGCGATTTCCGGCTGATAAGGCGTATAGGCGGTGTACCAGCCCGGATTCTCCAGCACGTTGCGCAGGATGACCGTGGGCGTCAGGGTGTTGTAGTAGCCCATGCCGATGCAGGAGGTGAAGATTTCGTTGCGGCCCGCCAGTCCCTTGAGGTACGCCAGGACTTCCGCTTCGCTGCGCGGCTCCTGCATGTCGAGCAGTTCCTTGCGCAGGATGCTGCGCGGGACCGTCTGCTCGACCAGGCTATCCAGTGATTCGACACCCAGAACCTCGAGCATCGCCTGCTGCTCGGCGGTATCCGGACCGATATGGCGCCGCAGGAAGGCATCTGTCTGTTCCAGATCGTGGAGACTTGGCGTATGGCTCATGGGTATACCTGTCAAAGATATTGAATACGGATAGTGCGGCAGGGCTCTGCCGGAAATACAGCGGTGCTCGTCACAGGATGTGACGCGAGCCGTCGCAGCGTCTGATCGGAGCCGCCGGGCTGGCGGCTCCGGTCGGCGTTCAGATGGATGCGCCGTAGGCGTCCGCGTCCATCAGCTTGTCCAGCTCGGCCGCATCGGCCGGTTTGACCCGGAAGAACCAGGCCCCGGCATAGGGCTCGCTGTTGACCAGCTCGGGACTCTCGGTCAAGGCGTCGTTGATTGCGACCACTTCGCCGCTGACCGGCGCATAGATATCGGAAGCGGCCTTGACCGACTCGACGACCGCGCATTCCTGACCGGCTTCGACCTGGCGGCCAATCTCGGGCAGTTCGACGAAGACCACATCGCCCAGCAGATCCTGAGCGTGGTCGGTAATACCGACGGTCACGGTGCCATCTGCTTCCTGGCGGGTCCATTCATGGCTGGAAGCGTAACGCAGCTCGGCGGGGATATTGCTCATGGGGCTGTCCTCGGAAATGAATCAGAAAATTATTCGAATACGGCTTTGCCGTTACGCACGAAGCCTGGCTTGATCACGCGCACATCCATCAACTTGCCGCGGATCTCGACCTGGGCGCTGTCGCCGGTCGCGCGCGGCACCCGCGCCAGGGCGATGGAGCAGCCCAGCGTCGGTGAAAAGGTACCGCTGGTAATCTCACCCTCGCCAATACCCTCGACGATGACCTTCTGGTGGCCGCGCAATACGGCGCGCTCAGACATCACCAGACCTACCTGCCTGGGCTGGTCACCGGCCGCACGCTGGGCCTCCAGCGCCTTGCGCCCGACGAAGTCGCGCTCCACCGGTTCCCAGGCAATGGTCCAGCCCATGTTGGCTGCCAGCGGGGAAACGGTATCATCCATGTCCATGCCATAGAGGTTCATGCCCGCTTCCAGGCGCAGGGTATCGCGAGCGGCCAGCCCACAGGGGCGGCAACCGGCTGCGAGCAGGGCATCCCAGAAGCCTGCGGCCTGGTCGGCCGGCAATATGATCTCCAGCCCATCCTCGCCGGTGTAACCGGTACGACCGATAAACCAGTCGCCGTTGGGCAGGCCCTGGAAGGGCTTGAGATCGTTGATCAGCGCAGCACGATCGGCACTGACCACGCCGGCAGCCACTTCGAGCGCACGCGGGCCCTGCACGGCGATCATGGCCAGGTCATCGCGCTCGTGCAGATGTACCGCGTAGCCTTCGGCCTTGCTGTTCATCCAGGCCAGGTCCTTCTCCCGCGTTGCCGCGTTGACCACCAGGCGATAGCCGTTCTCGGCCAGATAGACGATCAGATCATCGACCACACCGCCCGCTTCGTTGAGCATGCCGCTATAGAGCGCCTTGCCGGCCGTGGTCAGGCGCTCGACATCGTTGGCCAGCAGATAGCGCAGGAACGCCTTGGCTTCACTGCCGGTTACATCGACCACGGTCATGTGGGACACGTCAAACATGCCGACATCACGACGAACCTGGTGGTGCTCTTCCATCTGCGAGCCGTAATTCAACGGCATGTCCCACCCGCCAAAATCAACCATCTTGGCGCCGGCGGCCAGGTGTTGCTGGTAAAGCGGCGTTCGCAAACCCATGGGGCCTTTTCCTTGATATCGGAGGATGTTCAGGCTGTGAATTGTAGCTACAAATAAGCCCGGTGTGCAGCCTTTGCTGACAATTGAGCCGCAAGGGCCGGCGATGCGCCCGCCCCTAGCGACGGGCCGAACGACGAATCAATACGATCACCGGCAGCAGCCCCACCAGGACCAGCGTCAGTGCCGGCAATGCCGCGCGTTCCCAATTGCCCTCGGTGGTCAGGCCGTGAATGCGCACGGCCAGGGTGTCCCAGCCAAAGGGGCGCATCAGCAGCGTGGCCGGCATCTCCTTGAGCACATCGACAAAGACCAGCAACCCCGCACTGAGGATCCCTGGCAGCAGCAGGGGTAGATAGATCCTGCGCAGCACCGCCCAGCCTGACTGCCCCAGACTCTGGGCCGCTTCCGGCAGCGAGGGCTTGATGCGCGCGAGGGAGGTGTCCAGCGGACCATAGGCCACCGCCATGAAACGGATCAGATAGGCGAGCAGCAGCGCAAACAGACTCCCCAGCAACAGCGGGGCCGGTTGCTCGACGCCGAACCAGCCGCGCAGCGGTATCAGGAAGGCATTGTCCAGCCAGCTGAACGCGAACATGATGCCTACCGCCAGCACAGACCCCGGTAGCGCATAGCCGAGATTGGCCACGGCCACCGCCGAACGCACCCGCCGGATCGGCTGCAGGCGCCTTGCCAGCGCCAGCAGGATGCCCAGGCTTACCGTCAGCACGGCCGCCATGGCGCCCAGCAGCAGCGTGTTGCGAATCAACGACCAGTAGCGGCTGTCAAGATAGGCCAGCCCGCCATCAACCAGCCAGAAGACCAACTGGATAACCGGGATGATGAAGGCAATCGCCAGCACCAGCAGACAATAACCGCTGGCCAGCCAGGCCCGGGCGCCGCGTAGCCGGTAGATGGCTCCGGGCCGCGGCCGGTCCACACCGGGAAACCGTCGACTGCCCTGTGCCCGGCGCTCGACAAACAGGGCCAGAAAGACAAACAACAGCAGCACGCTGGCCAGTTGAGTTGCGGTCTGCAGACTGAAGAAGCCATACCAGGTCTTGTAGATAGCCGTGGTGAAGGTGTCGTAGTTGAACACCGATACCGCGCCGAAGTCGGCCAGGGTCTCCATGATCGCCAGCGCCGCGCCAGCACCGATCGCGGGCCGGGCCATGGGCAGCGCAATCTTGGTGAAACCACGCCAGGGGGTTTGTCCCAGCACCCGGGCAGCCTCCATCAGACCCCGGCCCTGGGCCATGAAGGCGCTGCGCGCGAGCAGATAGACATAGGGATAGAACACCAGCACCAGCACCAGGATCACACCGCCGGTGGAACGGATCGATACCATGCGAAAGTCGTTTCCCAGCCACTCGCGCAGCAGGGTCTGCACCGGGCCGGAAAAGTCCATCAGGCCGATCATCACGAACGCCAGCACATAGGCCGGAATGGCAAATGGCAGCATCAGCGCCCAGTCGAACCAGCGCCGGCCGGGAAACTCGCACATACTGGTCAGCCACGCGAGACTGACGCCCAGAACCACAACACCCGTGCCCACGCCGGCCACCAGCATCAGGGTATTGCCGATCAGCTGCAGCAACTGGGTCTGCAGCAGGTGGGTCCAGATGTCGAGATCGATAGCCTGCCAGCTGAGCAGCAACACCAGAAGCGGCATCAGGACCAGCGCAGCCGAGCCGTACGCTACCGCGCGCCAGTAGGGTTTCTTGCGGATCAGGACCTGGGGCACAAACGCTCCTGCTACGGGTAAACAGGCACGCCCGGAATCAGCGGCCCCTGGAAAATGCAAACGCCCGGCGCGAGGCCGGGCGTGAAGTATATCGGGAAAAGCCGGAGATGGCTCCGGCTGCTGGCGCTGATCAGCTTACTTCCAGCCCTGACGGTCCATCAACATGATGGCCTCGGCCTGCAGGCGTCCGGCCACTTCCACGTTGATCTGGTCCGGCTTGAACTCGCCCCAGGCTGCCACTTCCGCGGACGGCTTGACGCCGGGATTGGCCGGAAACTCCTGATTGACCTCGGCGAAGACCTCCTGGGCCGCCGGGGTGGTCATCCACTCCAGCAACTTGATGGCTTCTTCAGGCTGCTTGGAATGCATGGTCACACCCGCACCGGAGATGTTCACGTGCACGCCGCGGCCGTCCTGGTTCGGCCAGAACAAGGCCGCCTTGAGATCAGGCTCGGACTTCTGCAGACGACCGAAGTAGTAGGTATTGACGATACCCACGTCACACTGACCTGCGTCGACTGCCTTGATCAGCGCGGTGTCGTCGGGGAAAACCGGCGTGGTCAGATTGTCGACCCAGCCGGCAATGATCTCGCCCGTGCGCTCTTCGCCAAGGGTTTCGATCATGGTGGCAGTCAGGGACTGGTTATAGACCTTCTTGGAAGTACGCAGGCACAGGCGGCCTTTCCAGCTGTCATCGGCCAGCGCCTCATAGGTGCTCAGCTCCGCCGGATCTACCCGCTCGGGCGAATACACGATGGTGCGCGCCCGCAGCGACAGCCCGGTCCATTTGCCACTGTCGGCACGGTACTGGGCCGGGATGTTTTCCTCGATCACGTCGGACTTGACCGCCCGCAACACGCCCTGCTGCTCGGCCTGCCAGAGGTTGCCGGCATCGACGGTGATCAGCATGTCGGCGGGGGTATTCTCGCCTTCGGCCTGGAGGCGGGCCAGCAGCGGGGCCTCCTTGTCGGTGATGAAATTGATCTTGACACCGGTCTGCTCTGTATACAGGTCGAATACCGGCTGGATCAGATGATCCTGGCGCGCCGAGTAGACCACCAGCTCTTTGGCCTGAGCGATGCTGCCAAGGGTGGTCAGCGCCAGACTCAAGGCAGTAATGGAACGAATTGCGGACATGGGGTTACGCCTCACAGTGAATAAGCGGAACCTGGATGGTAATGATTCGAATTTAGAATAGCAACCTGATCAGAGCTTCTGATCATCCAGTTCGGGATCCCGTGCCAGCGGCGGCAACGCCCCCTCAAGGCCCATGGCCCGTCTGATGATCATCGACTTGAGACTGCCCTGGCGGTCCAGCCACTGCATGCCGACGTTACGCAACCAGCGCAGAGGCAGCGCATCGGCATGGAACAGCCGTTCAAAGCCCTCCATGGCCGTCATCATGCCCAGGTTCGGCCCCATGCGCCGGCGCTCGTAACGTTGCAGCACGGCCAGATCGGCCAGCTGCTCACCGCGCTGATTGGCCGCACGCAATACATCGCATAACTCGGCCGCATCCAGCAGACCGAGATTCACACCCTGCCCCGCCAGCGGGTGAATGGTATGGGCGGCATCACCCACCAGCACCAGCCCCGGCATGGCATAGGTTCTGGCGTGGCGCTGGCGCAGCTCGACACGATGCCGTACATCGGCGGCAATGACTTCGCCGAGACGACCCTCCATGGCTGCGCCAGCCTCCCGGACGAACGCCGACTCATCGAGCGCCATGACCCGGTCCGCGTCCTCCGGCAGCAATGACCACACGATCGAACAGAAATGCGCACCGTTGCGATCGGGCAGCGGCAGGAACGCCAGGGGGCCAGTGGGCAGAAAGCGCTGCCACGCGGTATGGGCGTGGGGTTGCGCCAGTTGCACGGTAGTCACGATCGCGTGATGCAGATAATCCCACTCCCGGAGCGCAAAACCGGCAAGCTCGCGTACCTTCGAGCGGCCACCATCGGCCGCAACGATCAGCGGCGCGCACAGCGCTTCACCACCGGCCAGCTTCAGGCGCCAGCCCTCATCCTCGCGCACCAGGGTTTCTATGTTCCGCCCGCCCAGCAGGGTTACCGGGGTTTGTGCCAGACGACACAGCAGCGCCTGCTGGATATGCCTGTTCTCCACGATATGCCCCAGCCGCGGCTCGTTCAGCTCCCGGGCGTCGAAGCGGATCTCGCCAGTGCCCTCGGCATCCCACACGCACATGTGCTGGTAGGCACATCGCCGGTCGGCGTCGATCAGCGGCCAGACACCCAGGCGCGTGAAGATGCGCTCGGAAGCCGCGCTGACAGCACTTACCCGCGGATCGTATCCCGAATCCGTCGCTGCCGCGGTGGCCGGCAGCGGCTCGAGCGGCAGGGCGTCAACCACTGCAATCCGCAGCCCGGTGTCCGCCAGCGACAACGCCAGCGTGGCACCTACCATGCCGGCACCGGCAATAATCAGATCGTAGTCATGCGCCACAGGATTCACCTCGGTTGGGAGCGAAGGGACAGCTCAGATTTTCAGACCCATGGCCTGGCGTGCGAACAGACGGCGGGCGGGCGGCAGCAGATCCAGACCGAGCAGGCCCAGATTGCGCCCTGCCGTGAGCAGGGGCTGACGGTTGCTGAACAGGCGAGTCAGATAGTCGCTGAAGGCAACCGTCATGCGCTGATCGCCCTGCTGGCGGTCGAGGTAGCCCTGCAGCACGCCCAGGTCACCCAGGGCACGTCCGGCGGCATTGGCAGCAACCAGCGTATCGGCCAGCGCCAGGGTATCGCGCAGGGACAGATTGAAACCCTGCCCCGCAATCGGGTGCAGGCTGTGCGCGGCATTGCCCAGCACCACCAGGTGGGCCCGAACCTGCTCCTGCGCACGGATCAGCTTGAGCGGGTAGCACACGCGCGAGCCCACGCGTGTCAGTGCGCCCATGCGAAAACCGAAGGCCTGCTGCAACTCGGCAAGAAAATCGGCATCGGCCATGGCCGCAACCGCCTCGGCCTGCTCCTGGGCCAGGGTCCAGACCAGTGCACTGCGCTGGCCCGCCAGGGGTAGCAGCGCAAGCGGGCCGGACGGGGTAAAGCGCTCGTAGGCCACGGCCCCGTGGCCCTGCGCGGAAGTCACGTTGGTCACGATAGCCGTCTGCCCATAGGGGATGACATCCCGGTGCACGCCCAACTGGTCCAGCAGCCCCGAGCGCCCGCCGTCGGCGAGCACCAGCAGGTCGGCATGCAGGGTCTGCGACGCATCCCCGACCTCGACGTCCAGACTGTAGCCACCGACGACCGCACGGGCTGACGTGGCGCGGGCCGGAGCCATCCATTCCACCACCTGAGGGTCCAGCGCACGCAGCAGAACCTCTCCCAGACGGGTGTTCTCCACGACATAGCCCAGGGCCGGCACGGACTCCTTCTCGGCAAACAGCCGGGTCACACCCGGATGCCCGCGGTCGGAAACGTGGATCTGCCGGATCGGCTCGACACAGCCGGACAGATCGGCCCAGATGCCCAGCCGCTCCAGCAGCAGACGACTGCCATGGGACAGTGCGGTAGAACGGGTGTCATAGCTGGGCTGCGCTTCGGCGCCACCGGGTGGCTGCGCTTCGATCAGGCGAATGTGCCAACCGGCCTGTCGCGCGCATCCCTGCAGCGCCAGCGCCAGACAGGCGCCGACCATGCCGCCGCCGACAATGACCAGTTCATCGCTCACGCGGGCACTCCGGTCTCTTCCCGGGCATGGGCCATCAATGCCTCTATGGCATCGGCATCCTTGGGCACATCAGCGCTGAGCACCTCGCAGCCGGTCTTGGTAACCAGTACATCATCCTCGATCCGAATGCCGATTCCGCGCCATTTGCGCGCCACCGTTTCGTCATCCGGCGCGATATAGATGCCTGGCTCGACGGTCATCACCATGCCCGGCTCCAGCTCCCGCCAGGCACCGCCCACGCGATAATCGCCGACATCATGCACATCCATGCCCAGCCAGTGACCGGCGCGGTGCATGTAGAAGCGCTTGTAGGACTCGTTGGCAATCAGCTCCTCGACGTCACCCTGCAACAGGCCCAGTTCGACCAGACCCTCGGTAATCACCCGAACCGTCGCCTCGTGCGCCTCATTCCAGTTGCGGCCCGGGGCAATCACCTCGAAGGCGGCCGCCTGCGCCTCCAGCACGATATCGTAGATTGCCCGCTGCTCGGCGGTAAAACGCCCGCTGGCGGGGAAGGTCCGGGTAATGTCGCTGGCATAGCAGTCAAGCTCGCAGCCGGCGTCGATCAGGATCAGGTCGCCGTCGCGGATCTGCGTGTTGTTCTCGGTGTAGTGCAGGATGCAGCCATTGCGCCCTGCGGCAACGATCGAGGAGTAGGCCGCATAGCGGCTACCGTGCCGCATGAAGGTATGCTGCAGCTCGGCTTCAAGCTGGTACTCCCACATTCCCGGTCGGCACGCCTGCATGGCGCGCATGTGCGCCTTGGCGGAAATCTGCGCAGCTTCGCGCATGACCTTGACCTCGGCCGCACTCTTGTACAGCCGCATGTCATGCAACAGGTGATCAAGCGCGACGAATTCATTGGGTGGTGTGGCACCCAGGCGTGCCTTGCTGCGAATCACGTTGATCCAGTTGGTCAGCCGGCGATCGAAATCCACGTTGGCGCCCATGGCGTAGTACACCCGCTCGCGTCCCTCTATGAGGCCCGGCAGAATATCGTCGACATCGGCGATGGGAAACGCATCGTCAGCGCCATATTCGCTGGCCGCACCATCCTGACCGGCACGGTAGCCGTCCCAGAGTTCGCGTTCCTTGTCCTTCTCGCGGCAGAAGAGCACATATTCGCCATGCTCGCGACCGGGGATGAGAACCGCCACGGCCTCCGGCTCGGGAAACCCGGTGAGATACTGGAAGTCGCTGTCCTGGCGGTACTGGTACTCCACATCCCGATTGCGCACCCGCATCGGCGCCGCCGGCAGCACGGCAATGCTGTTGGGCTCCATCTGTGCCATCAGCGCCTTGCGGCGCCGCGCGTATTCCTGTCTGGATATGTGCATGCGTACCTCTGAAAGTCAGTGCAAAGATGCCGGGGGTTTGGTCTCGCTGTCCGAAGCCGGCTGACACTCACTGAACAACATGAGCACTGCCATCCGGACGTACTCCATGACCTCCATGTAATCGACCTCGTTGGCCTCGGACTCCTCGAGGTCGGTCTGCACCTGGGCGATGGCAGCGAAGTCGCGCAGGGCGCTGTCGGCCTCCTCGCTGAGCTCGTTGCTGCGCTCGACCAGCCCGAAGCCGCCGAGAAACCCCTCGCACCATTGCCCCAGGGCCTGGGTCCGCCGATCCACAGTGGCGCTGTCGTCGGGCAACAGCAGGGTAATGTCAAACCCCGGCCCCACCAGTTCGGCCAGGCTGGCATCGTGCAACTGGATCAGTTGCACCTTGCCCGCTTCGGTCAGGCTGCTGCGGGTGTCCAGCAGCTCCTGGGCCACATTCAGCCAGGTGCCGTGATCATAGCGGGCGCCGGCGGCCAGGCGGCCGACCAGATGGCCGTGCAACTCGGCCGGAAAGGCGACGCCCCCCAGGTCGTCGAACAACTGTGCATAACGATCAAAGTCAAAAACGGCCGGCAT
>JAESUC010000192.1 GCA_016763285.1 Pseudomonas sp. | reverse complement strand
TGAAGCTCGACACCCTGTTCGTGCTCACCACGCGCACGGCGCACTGGTTCCGTGAGCGCGGCTTTGTGCCCAGCGCGGTGGAACGTCTACCGGCCAAGCGGGCCTCGCTGTACAACTACCAGCGCAACTCGAAGGTGTTTGAAAAGGCTCTCTAGGCAGCGCGTCGGGCCTAGAGTTTCAAACCGGACACCTTGCCGCTGGACTGTCGTACCGCCCTGCGCATACTGGACGCCGAAGAGAAGCCGGACAAATCGGCAATGTCTTCTACCTCCAGGCTGGACGCCCGCAGGTGATGCAGCGCAAAAGCGACTCTTACTTCCTGCAGGATCTGCCGAAAGTTGGAGTGCTCCTGCCCCAGCCTGCGCGCAAGGGCTCTCGGCGTCAGTCGCAGCGCTTGCGCGCAAGCCGCCAGGCTCAGTGGTTGCTCCTGATACCCCCGCGAGCCCATCAATTGCAGACGCTGGGTAAATTTCTGGTTCAACAGACTGCGCACCGCTGCGGTGACGGTTGGCTCCAGTCCGGCTGCCTGCAGATCGACCTCACAGCGGGCGACCAACTCTCGAAAAGCCGCTTGCCTGGCAGGTCGAAACGGCTCGATTCGGAAATGCCGATTGACCGTTACGGCGTTAAGCTCGGCGCCAAAGCGCACGCTGGCGCAGGGCAGCTCGTGATAAGCCTGAGCGTGCGGCGGCGGTGGAAAGGCCAGCTCAACATGCACGTCGCTGTCCGCCACGGCATGGTTCCCGCAGGCCGCGCACAGACGTAATGTGGTAGCCAGCCGAAAATCCAGCTCGAACTGCTCGATACCGTTCTGACCCTCGGCCGGCGGCGGGAAACAGCGCAGCGGGTACACAAAGCGGTCGTCGCGATCGATGAAACCAACGGGTTTGCCGGCAATAACGCTGTAGAAAGGCTGTGCAATCATCTGATAGCGCGTGAAGGCGTCTGCCGCCTCGCTGAGACTGGGGCTGCAGTGCACGACATAGCCAATCAGGCCAAAGTGGCTCCAATCGATCTGCATGCCGATGCTCAGACCGGGGGCAGGATGGTCGGTAAGCCGCAGCCCGTTGCACAATAAACGATATTGTTGGGCGTAGGAGATGCGCACAGCGGGGTTGGCGAACATGCCCGTATCGATACCTGTGCCCTCGAGCAATTCAGGCATCGACACACCAAGCTGCGTGAACCCCTCGATAAAGCCTGCCGGGTTCAAGTGTAGCGGGATGACCTTACTGTTGAACTCCATTACTACCTCGAAGCAAACCTGGTGGGAACTGCGCCGACCCCGCACTCAGGCGGAGGTCGGCACCCGGACCGGTTGCTACGGAGCCCAGAATCCACACCGATGATTGGTACGGAACGTGGCACGAGCGATAGGCCTCACAGCAGGGGTCTCGAAGGACATCAAACCACCGGCGCTGTCGCCGTAATCTACCCAGGTAAATCCATTCCCGCTCGGATTGCCGCTGGTAGCAAAGTTAGCCCAGGCAGCTGTCATGGTGTTGGCGAGCGCAACCTGCTCGGCAGTGGCACCGCGACCGGCAAAGCTTTCATCAGATCCGAAAATATACTGGATTTCGGACGCATGGGTAGCGCCCAGGGTAAGCCAACTCGGCGCAATCGGTCCTGGAGACAGAGCATCACGATCTGCAAACTCGTAGACGTACAAGGGCTGGGTGCCGTTGGCGGCAATCCGGTCGGCCTGGACGCTGGCATTGCAGGCGAAAACGCCGTCGGTCCCGACCGCGGTCACAAGTGCTGCGTAGTCATCACCAAACGCCGCCGGGGGGTATTGCGCCACGATGAGAGGAGTCAGCGGCCCAAAGGTACCGCTGATAGCCGCCTGGTAGTTGGCCGCGGTAATGGGATTGGCTTCACCGCGGCTAGCCAGGAAATAACTCCACTCCTCGGTGTTGCTACCCATCAGTACAGGGACGTCGTTGAAGTTGCCGGACGCCAGGCTGGCGCCTACCGATGCGGGCAGCACGTCCGGACGCAGGGTCGGCGTAATGCTGCCAGCCGGTACCGCCAGAATCTCCGCGACCGTGCGGGTGCGCATGCATTCCACCTCTTCGGCTGGCGTTGCGGCGGTGCAGCCCAGCGCTGCGGCAAAACCCACGCCGGTGGTTTCGGCAGTGGCCATAGCGGTCTGAGCCTGGCTGTAGGCACCGCTTTGCACTATCGCCTTGTCAAACAGGTCTGCAGAAGCCGGAGATACCAGGTGGCTCAGCACACTGAGTCCGCCAGCTGATTCACCAAACAGCGTGACATTGCCTGCGTCGCCGCCAAACTCTTCGATATTGTCCCGTACCCATTGCAGCGCCTGCTGCTGGTCCATGATGCCGTAGCTGCCAGAGGCGTTCTGTTCTGCTGTCAGACCGGGATGCGCGGTGAAGCCAAGCTTGCCGAGGCGGTAGTTGACGGTCACCACCACCACATCCTCGTTAACCAGGCGCGGCGGTACATAGGTACCGGCACCAGAACCGAAAATAAAGGCGCCGCCATGGATCCAGACCATGACCGGGTGCGGTCCCTCACTCTTGGGTGTAAACACGTTCAGGTACAGACAGTCCTCGGCAGCATCAGTCGTCACGCCTGCCTGGGGGCAATCACTGCCGTAACTGTCAGCATCCCGCACTCCGCTCCAGCTTTCTGCCGACTGGGGCGCAGCGAAGCGCAATTCCCCGACTGGGGCTGCCGCGTATGGGATCCCCAGGTATTGCCGGTAGCTTTCCTGCTCGACCCCACGCAGCTCGCCGGAGGTGGTGGTACGCAACAGGGGGTCTGCTGCAGGCTCCGATGAGCCGCCACCGGAGCCAGACAGACAACCCGTGAGTGTTGTGGTAACAACGATGGATGCAGTCAACGCAAAAGCTGATCGCAAAAATGCAGGGGAAATGGGCACAGGACAGGTCCTTTCTTGAGCTTATTATTGGGCGCCCCGACGTACGAATCGGAACAGCTGGCTGTAAAGAGCAGCGATATCTTAGCTGCCCTCTGCAGACGCAGCCGACGACACGAAATACCTATTTGCTGCAAATACGGCAACTGACGCCTCCCCTCACCCGGATGGGTGATCCCGCGAGAGCCGGGCTCCCGGGCCGCCGACGGCAGATGCCCGGCCCTGGAGAAGCGATATGCTGGTGAGTTGCAACCCGGCAATGGCCCGGTGGCTCGCTTCGTTGCCGGTCAGCTGACCGCCGGTTCGCAAGCCGGCAATCTACCCTGCAACAATATCTCGCCGCCCTGCCAGACGCGCCACTCCCCGGGCGCATACAGGTGCCAGGTCTCGTTGCTGGTCAGGGGCTCGGTTGCAATCACCGTGACCACGTCGTCGGACGTGGTGTGCTCCTGAAAATCGACCACGAGCTCGACGTCGCTCAACTGGGCCGGACCGAAGGGCGCACGACGGGTGATCCAGGCCAGCTTGCTGGTGCAAAGCGTGAACAGCCAGTCACCGTTACTGATCAACAGATTGCATACGCCCTGCCGGGCATACTCTGCGCAGACCGCGGTCACACAATCCATCAGCTCCTCAAGCGGAGGACGCTGCTCGAATCTCGCACGCAATCGATTGAGCAGGTCGCAGAAAACCGCCTCGCTGTCGGTACTGCCTACCGGCTGAAAGGGACCGTGGCCGGGGGCAAACGTGCGCATCTGACCATTGTGGGCGAACGTCCAGTACTGCCCCCACAGCTCGCGACTGAAAGGGTGCGTGTTGGCCAGACCGACGCGGCCCACGTTGGCCTGCCTGATATGGCAGATGACGTTTTCGGACTTGATCGGATAACTCTCGATCAACTGCGCAATGGCCGAGCTGTGACAGGGCTGAGGATCGTGGAAGCAGCGCACGCCGCCGCCCTCATAAAAAGCCACGCCCCAGCCATCACAATGGGGGCCGGTTCTGCCGCCACGCTGCATCAGTCCGGAAAAACTGAAACAGATATCCGTGGGTGTATTGGCGCTCATGCCCAGCAGTTCGCACATACTCTCGCTCTCTCGATTCAATCAGACCCCGACAGTATGCGGTCGATCGACCGGAGATTGCCATGCGGGAGCTGACCTGAGACCGAGCCCCTCGATACCCGGCGGCCTGAGATGGACCAGCCCATGACCCGCACCGCTGGCTGCGCTTGCCGTTGCAAATTGCTATGCTTGCGCGATTGCCAAGCCAACGAGATTTCCGTCATGCCTGATTACCGCTCGAAAACCTCCACCTTCGGCCGCAACATGGCTGGTGCCCGCGCCTTGTGGCGTGCCACCGGCATGAAGGATGAAGACTTCAAGAAGCCGATCATTGCCGTGGCCAACTCCTTTACCCAGTTCGTGCCCGGCCACGTTCACCTGAAGGACATGGGCCAGCTGGTGGCGCGCGAGATCGAAAGAGCTGGTGGTGTGGCCAAGGAATTCAACACCATTGCAGTCGATGACGGTATCGCCATGGGGCATGACGGCATGCTGTATTCCCTGCCCTCGCGGGAGATCATCGCCGACTCGGTGGAGTACATGGTCAACGCCCATTGCGCCGATGCCATTGTCTGCATCTCCAACTGCGACAAGATCACCCCCGGCATGCTGATGGCGGCATTGCGCCTGAACGTACCGGTGGTCTTCGTGTCCGGCGGTCCGATGGAAGCCGGCAAGACCAAACTCGCCAGCCATGGACTGGACCTGGTGGACGCCATGGTTATTGCCGCCGACGAGAGCGCCAGCGACGAGAAAGTCGCCGAGTACGAGCGTAGCGCCTGCCCGACCTGTGGTTCCTGCTCGGGCATGTTTACCGCCAACTCGATGAACT
>JAESUC010000191.1 GCA_016763285.1 Pseudomonas sp. | reverse complement strand
GCTGGCCGCCCAGCGGGTTGGCGTTGTTGGGATCAAAGGCCCAGATTCGGCAGCCGGCCTCGGTGGCCTGGGGTTTCCAGGTCACCAGATGATTGCCAACCACCGCCATGGCATCGCTATCGTCGATACTGTGCCAATTGCCGCTTTGCACGGTGGGCAGCGCCAGGGGCGGCGCGGACTGAGGATCAAAACTCCAGACCCGGTAGTTGGCGCCCTTGCGGTCGAGCACATAGTTGCCAATCGGATACAGCTCACGGTCAGCATCGATATCGCGGAAACCGCCGCTGGTGAATTGCCCCGAGCTGAGGCAGTCGTCCTCGGCCTGCGGGTCAAAGCGCCAGAGCTGGTAGGTTCGTCGCCCCGCCGCCGGCACCAGGCTGAGCACGTAGCCGGGTAGTCCAATCAGCTCCAGCTCGGCAAAACTGGCGCCCATGTTGGGCCGGTAGTCGCCGAAGAACTTCTCCTTGTCCCAACTGCCGTAGGCCACGGTTTTTTCCGCCAGCGGGTTACCGCTGTTGCGGTCGAAAGCCAGCACGCGGTAGTGAATCAGGTCATCGTCGCCGGTGGCTGGGGTCCATTCCACCAGATAGCCGCCCACCTGCATCAGCCTTTGGTGGGCGGGCAGGCTGGCGTTCGGGTCCATGGCGACTTCGACAAAGGCCTGGTCGGCCCGTGGCAGGAAGGCGTAGGAGGCATAGGCCGGTGAGGTCGTATTGCGCGCCAGAACGAAACTCTCGGCATTGCTCTGGGCCGCGCTCGGCTTGAAGCTGTTGTTGTCCAGATTAAATTCCAGATCCTGCTCGCGCATGATCGCCAGCAGGGCTGGGACCTTATCCGGCTTCACGCTGCCGGTGGCCGCGTCCCAGCCCCAATGCTGCTCAAGCTCGGTCAGGACGTGGTGTGGGTTCTCCTCGGGGTGCTCCGACATGCGAGCCTGCCAACCGGCGGCTATCAGGTCCTGGCACATGACATTGATCGGCGGCGGATAGTCGCCGTTGGGCTTTTCCGCATCGCGCAGGGGCAGGCCGGTGTCGTAGAGATACTCGCTGGGATGGTTGGCGCAGAGCACCCAGGTGGTCGCCGCCGGTTGGTCGGGCGCTGTGTCGAGTACGCTCAGCTCCACGATGTCCAGCACGCCGGGGGTGGTCGGCAGGTCAAAGGCCTGCTTGAGCCACTCATGCACCGGACCACCATAGGCCACCATCGGTTGGGTGCGCAGGTGGCCGGCGGCGGCCAGCGGGTGCAGGAAGTTGCGCAGTTGTGCCTTGGCGTAGGGAATGAAGGCTTCGTTGTAGTCGCTCAGTTCGCTACCGGCTCCGCCCGGTGCCGCGATGGGTGCCACGTCGACGATCCGCTCCACCGGCGTGTTGTAGAGGCCGTTGAAGCCGTTCTGCGCCAACAGGCACTCCCACCGGCGATTGGTGGGGGAGTAGAGGTAGTCCTTGTAGGTAAAGGTCTCCAGCGGCGGAAAGTGCAGCAGCTGGACCGATTTCACATTGGCCATGGCCAGACCGAAGGGCAGCAAGAACTCCCAGCCTTCGCGGTCTGCTGCGGGAATATTGGCGTAATAGCTGGCCACCGCCTGCTGGCCGGCGGCGATGTACTGCGGGATCAGCGTCTCGTAGGCCGAGACGTCGTCGCTGGGGCTGGTGATCTTGAGCCGGTATTCGCCGTTCCCGTTGCGATAGGCTTGCGCCCAGGAGCCGAAAAAGAGATCCCGCTGCAGGGTCTGGCTGAATTCGAAGGTGATGGTATCGACCAGATCGGGGCCGTCGGCGCCAAAGCGGAACAGGGCTGCGATCTGTTCGTAGTAGCCCAGTGCGATATCGATACTGTTTATGCGAGTCGCTGCGTGATGTGTCTGCAAAATCCTCTCCCTGTGATGGTTGCGCTGACGCTGGCGCCCCATGCCGGGCGCTATCGAAACTCCATATCATCCTGAGGCTATCGGCCACAGGGACTGAAACTGATGTGCATAAAACAGAAAATTAGCTTATACCAAGTTTTGCAATGGGGTGATACGTGGTTCCGGACGGGTGGAGCCGTCCTGCCGCGCGCCCTGTTTTGACCAGGGCCGATCGTGAAAAGGGGGGGCAATGGGGCCGTTTGAGATACTGGTTCTGTTCATGATCATGGCAGTGTTGGCGCTGACACCCAGTGCCAGTGTTGCTCTGGTGGTAGCACGTACCTCGACTGGTGGACTCCCCAGTGGCGGAGCGGTTGCGGCGGGCATCGTGCTGGGCGATCTGGTTTTTGTCGGCCTTGCGATCCTTGGCATGACTGCGCTGGCCGAGGCGATGGGCGGTCTCTTCCTGGTGATGCGCTACCTGGCGGCTGCCTATCTGATCTGGTTCGGCATCGGACTGCTGCGGTCGCAGCCTGCCCGACCCGAAGCATCATCCAGCCGCGCAGCATCGACCTTGCCGGCCAGTTTCCTCTCGGGGCTGCTCCTCACGCTGGGCGATATAAAGGCCATCTTCTTCTACGCCAGTCTCTTCCCCGCCTTTGTCGACCTGACCGCCATCGGAGCCACGGACATCGCCATTATCGTCGCTCTGACTGTTGTGGCCGTCGGCGGTGTGAAGCTGGGCTATGCGTATTTTGCTTCGCAGATCATTTCGGCCCTGGTGGGGTCCAGGGCTCCGCGGGTTGCACGCATCGCAACCGGCGGCTGTATGGTGGGCGCCGGCGTCTACGTTATGTCAAAAGCGTGAGCGAAGCGGTACGTCCGTCAACTCTGGTGTTGAGCAAAAGCATCCACTATCTGCCAGGCCACGCTTTGCTTCGTGCTGGTTGGCGATGCATCAGTGGCAGGGTTGCGCAGCCTCGGCCGATCCGATTTTGATCTATGGCAAGAACGGGTCAGGTGAGCTCCGTTAGTATGTTTCGTCGTAACCCCGGTCCGCAAACGGATCCTGACGACGAGCATGCCCCGGTGAAACTGAAAGCCGTTCTTACTTCCATGCGTCTGCCCTTTCTGGTGTTGACGCCTGTCTGCGTATTTCTCGGAATGGCGACGGCGGTGGTGCAGGCCGACGTCATTCTCTGGGGCAACCTCTGGCTGGCGCTGGCCGGTGCCCTGGCGGCGCATATTGCGGTCAACACCCTGAACGAATACCAGGACTTCCATAGCGGACTGGACGCGCTCACCTCGCGCACGCCCTTCAGTGGCGGCAGTGGCGCGTTGATTCGTTGGCCGGATGCCGCCGTGGCTGTGGGCTGGG
>JAESUC010000190.1 GCA_016763285.1 Pseudomonas sp. | reverse complement strand
TACCTTTATTATCTGCGTAGCCTGGGGTGTCATGCGTTATCAGGCTGACCTGTTCGCCAGCACCGAACCTTTCCTGCTGTTGTTCATGCTGTTTTATGTGGCGGTGGTATTGATATTCGGACTGCGCAAACGCTGGCCCCCGCATCGGCTTATTGACGGCCCTATTTTGTTTGGTACACCAGCAATTGGTTTTGCCTTGCAAGCCTTGCTGGTAGAACAGTTTGAGTACGGCATGGCGTGGAGCGCACTCGGTTTCGGTCTGTTCTATCTCGGCATCACTACGCTCTGGTGGAAGATGTTGACCGAGCGAGCGCCCTTGTTGCGCGAGTCCCTGACTGCCATCGGCGTGGTGATGCTGACGCTGGCCGTCCCGTATGCCTTTGATCACAACGTCACTGCCTTGGTGTGGGCGTTTCAGGGGGCGGCAGCCATTTGGCTGTCGGCTCGACAACAGAGCAACTGGGGCGGGCTCCTGGCGTTGGCAGTGCAAGTGGGCGCGAGTGTGTCATGGTTGCTGAGTACGCCTGCCGCGGGTGAGCAGTTGTTCATCAATGCGGGTTATGCCAGCAGTTGCGCTATTGCCATGGTCGCGCTCTGGAGCGCATGGATCTTGCGCGCGCAGCCGGATAGCTACTGGGTGCGCTTGCTGCATCTACCGGTTCTGGGTTGGGGGTTGTTGTGGTGGTTTGCCGGTGGGCTTTGGCAAATGGGGGCGCATCTGTCGCTCCAGCAAATGCTGCCAGCCGTGTTGTGTTTTGTATCGCTGAGTTTTATTGCCCTGCAATGGTTGCGCATGCGTTATCACTGGCAGGCGTTGGCCCCGGTGTTACTGGCATTATTGCCGTTAGCGGTGGGCCTGATCCTGACCCATAGGTACTTTGGCTCGCATCCGTTTTCATCCTTTGGCTATATCGCCTGGCCATTGACGTTTGTCACGCTGTATTGGCTGTATAACCAACGTGATTTTTTCAGCGGCGTGACCAGCAAGGCAGAAGAGCCGTGGCATCTGGTGAGCTATCTGACCATGACCGTTGTTGCGGTGCTGGAAGTGAATTGGCAGGTTCAGCAGCATACTGGCGCGGATAGCTGGCAACTGATTGGCGTGGGTTTGGTAATACTCACGGCTATTGGTGTGGCGCTAAAAACAAGGCTTTGGCCCGCACACCTGGACCCACTTTATCGCCACAACGCCGTGGCAATTCTGTTTGCCACGCTACTTTTAAGTACGCTGATCGGCTGTTTCATCCAGCCGGTAGTCGACCCTTTGCCTTACTGGCCCCTACTGAACCCGCTCGATCTTTGGCAGATTGGCGTGCTGGTCTGCGCCGGCTTGTGGTGGCGCCGTGTTCGTCACGCGCTGCCTTCGGCCATTCCTCCAGTATCAGTTATGTGGCTATTGGCAGGGCTGGGCTTTATTTATCTGAACACCTTATTGCTGCGCACCGTGCACGCCTTTACCGGGGTCGAGTTCCATATCGAGCAGATGCTGCGTGTTGACCTGGTGCAAACCTGTTTGTCGGTGCTCTGGACGCTGCTAGGCGTTGGTTTGCTGGTGGCGGCCAACCGGTTACTCAAACGAGACCTGTGGATGGTTGGCATGGCGCTGATAGCGATAGTGGTGGTCAAGCTCCTGCTGGTCGACCTGTCCAATAGCGGCACCATTGAGCGCATCGTGTCCTTTATCGTGGTTGGCCTCCTGTTGCTTGGTGTGGGGTATCTGGTGCCATTGCCGGAGAAGCCAGACGATATTGAAAACAGCCGTGGGCGGGCTACTGTTTGAGGTAATTGGGGTCAATTGAATTTTGGATAAAAGCTTTATGAGAACGGGGGTCAGATGAACTTTAACCAAAAGCTTTCTTCTGCCCCTCCCGTTTTCTGCTGGAGATAAATTTGATTGGAAGTACTAGAATGGACGTGAAGCAATTTAAGAAAAAAGCTATTATTTATCTAGGCTTTTTATGGTTTTCCCTTACGTTATGGCCGTTTTATCTTATTGGAGCGCACGAATATAACGGCGTGCCTATACAAGACCCGATGGTTGCTATTTTGCTTCTTTCTGGATTCACCATTTGCTGTATCGGCTACCTTTTACTATTCATTGATGCACACAAGACTTACGGTAAAAAAATCTTCCTAATAGGGCTGACTGTACCTTTTCCAGCAGTATTTACAACATTACTTTGCTTGTTCTTTGCCGCCCATTTGATGCGCATGACATGCTTTTATGTGGAAAACTATAGAACTTTTGTAAAACACAATAAAGCCCTAGATGAAAGTGAAAAATGGCAGATTTAGAGAGAGCAGCGAGGCAAGATGAACATTAATCAAAAATATTCATCTGACCCCAATTGCTTTCCAATCGTTGAAATATTGCAATCCCATGGCAATATCGCGAGAACGAGGTAAATTATTTTGCAAAAGTCACTATCGGCACAAATTTGTGATGCCATAAACAGTGAAGATTGCTTATCTATTAAGAGTCTTTTTCTGGCCAATCCTGAGCAGATGACGGCCAACACTTTTTTTGGCGGTCAAACATGGCTTGGATATGCCAGCCAAGTTGGGAAATTAGCTTCCGTGAAACAACTAATTGAATCCGGGAGGTAAACCAAGGAAGCGATCCAGAAGGTGTCACCCCTCTTTGTAGTTCCTGCTTTAACGGTCATTACGATATTGCAGAGTATTTGTTAGAATGCGGAGCGAGGCTAGATACTAGCGCTCCAGTTCGAAACGCCTTGTTCGCGGCAATTGTTGGGAAGTCATTAAAAATTACCAAGTTATTGCTAGAAGCCGGAATAGATACCAGCCTGTTTTATAACAGTAAAACTATGAGAAATATGGATGCCTGTAAATTCGCACTATTGTATGGCCAAAGGGATATCGCACGTACCATAGCATTTTGGCAAAGCAAGAACGATAGCGAGATTGCTGAAAAAATTATTTCAGTTGCCGAGAAGGACCTAGAAGCTAATCGAAGGGGAAGGAAAAATAGGTAACTGGATCAGATGAACATTAATCGGATTAACAACTCGACAATCTTCGTCTACTTCATCTACTTCAACTTCTTCACACAATCGGGAATAGTTCAATCTGTCCTTTTTATACCCTTTTACTAGGAACCCGAGGGTTAGGTCTTGCCTTTTGCCCTCCCCCGCATCGGTGTTGCCCAGCGCTGAACTTATCGGCAATCTTGTTCCTTTAGTTACCAAAGGAGCCAAGGAATGGCCCGACCTCTCAGACTGGAATTTGCCGGCGCGCTTTATCACATCACCGCGCGTGGTGACCGGCGTGAACCTATTTACGAAGATGACGATGATCGTGCGGCGTTCCTTGGCTTGCTTGGCGAAGTCAGCCAGCAGCACAGCCAACGGCAAGGGATTGCCAAGCCCTTGGCAGGAACTGAAAAATCAGATCTACATGGGCAGCGAGCAGTTCGTCGCTGATATGCAGCAGGAAATCGATCTGGCGCAGAGGCTGGATGAGTTTCCAGCCAGTCAACATAGACCTCCACCACTGCCACTCGAGCATTACGCTTCGGCAGCGGCTCATCGAGACGCAGCGATCTTGCAGGCTTATCAGAGTGGTGGCTACACCTTGCAAGCCATCGGTAACCACTTTGGCTTGCACTACTCCCGAGTAAGTCGGATAGTCAGCAGGGCAAAAAGCAAGACTGACCCTGATCGCTCTCTAATCAAATAAAAATCAAAAGGTGAGTCACATGGAAGTTCTCCTGGTGTTGGTTGCTATCGCGGTTATTACGTTTGCGTTCCTGGTGTTCAAGAAGCAGCCCAAGAAGGTTAATAAACCTTTGCGTGGCCGCGTCAATCAAGCTGCGGCCAGTAAAACTCAGAACAGCTTTCAAGCCACCGCAATCGTTCCGGGGGATAACGCCTGCCAGGCAGCACGGCGTTTACAGGGCACGTCTTTTTTAGTTAGAGAAATCAACACGCCCAATTTACCCCTGGCAGAATGCACCCAAATGGCAGACTGCCAGTGTAAATATGACCATCAAGATGACCGTCGCAGTGACGACAACGATCGAAGGAGCTTTCATACACTACGAGAGGCGCTTTATCTCAATAGTGAAGAAATTGACAAGCGAGCCCAAAAGCGTGGACGCAGGGCTCCTGATTAAGTTTTAAGGAAATAATTGGGAACAGATGAAAATTAACACTTAACTTAGTGCCATTCTCATCTGACCCCAATTTTTCAAAAGGCATGACCTGACGCCGCTCATGGAGGTCTGAGGTCAAGTCTTAGCTTGGCTGCTGTGTGCTGCTTGCCTGCGCCGCCCGCAGCGCTTGCTTCAACTCGGTCTCGCACGTGATCAGCTGCTTCTCAGCCTCGACGCGCTGAAGTCGGCCCTCGTTGGCGATGCGCAGTGCGTCGTCGATGGTGGCGATGAGTGCGTCGTTGGCCTGCTTCACAGACTCGATGTCGACCACGCCGCGCTCGACCTGGGTGCGAATGACTTCACTGGAGGTTCGCAGCGCGTCGGCATTCGACGTCAGCAGCTCGTTGGTGAGGTCGGTCGCCTGCTTCAAGGTGGTTCCGGCTTCCATCGAGCGCGCGATGGTCACGGCCATGGCCAGCTGCTGGCGCCACAGCGGTATGGTGTTGGCCATGGTCGAGCCGATCTTGCTCACCAGGGCCTTGTCGTTCTCCTGCACCAGGCGGATGGACGGCAGGCTCTGCATGGTCACCTGACGGGTGAGTTTCAGGTCGTGGACGCGGCGTTCCAGATCGTCGCGCTTGGCGCGCAGATCACGCAGCGCCTGAGCCTGCAGCATTTCGCCGCTGCTCTCGGCGTCACGAGCCAGAGCAGGCAAGGTCTCTTCGTCAAGGCGGCGCAGCGCTTCCTCTCCGGCGGCAATGTACACCGCCAGCGTCTGGAAGTACGCCAGCGTTTTGTCATAGAGCCGGTCGAGCATGCCGATGTCCTTCATCAGCGCGCTGGTGTGGTCATCGAGACGATTGCTGATGGCGTCGATGTGGCCGCGCACCTCTTCGTACTGCTGCAGGATGCGAGCAATGGGGCGGGCCCGGCCGAGCAGGCGCGCCAGAAAGCCGCGCTTGCGGTTCGGATCGAGTTCCTCCAACGGAAAGCCGCGCAAGGTCGTCACCATCTCGTTCAGCGCCTGCCCGGCCGGCCCGGTGTCCTTGTTGCGCACGCCCTCCAGCATTTCGTCGGCCACCGTGGTGACTTCGCCCTGGGCGGCCGTGCCGAAGAACAGGATGGAGTTGCTGTCGTTGAGGTCTATCTCGGCCAATGCACGCTCGATATTGGCAAGCTCGGTACCCGTGGCGGCTTGGTAGGTCGTGATCGCGGTATCGGGCAGCGGCAGCTCTACGCTTACACTGGAGCCGTTTGCGCTGGGCGTGGATTCGTTCATGTCATGACCTCCTCAGTTTATGCCTTCGCGCTTGAGCCGCGCGTTTAAAACCTCGATCTCGACATCCAGTGTGAGCACGTCGTTTTCCAGCAGCTTCTGGTGCTGCGCCTCGAAAGTCTGTTCCATGTCGACCAGCAGTTGCCGGAAGTTTTGCTCAAGCGGGCGACTGCGGATCTGGCGGTGAGTGCGCGCATACTCCACCGTAACCTTCTCGGCGCTGTCGAGGTACAGGTGCAGGAATCGTCTCGCCCGGGCGGCATCGCGCGGATCCCGCTCGATCTCCGCGAGGATTTGCTTGCCGATGCCGATGATCCGTTTCAAGCGCTCGACGAACTCCGGCACGGCAATGGAGCGAGCGGCAGCCTCGATGCCCTGCAGCCGCCCGTAGGCCTGCTTGAGTTGGACGATGACGGCGTCGCGGTCTACCCCGGCCACCTCCGGCAGATCGATGCGCTTGCGCTTGGGGTCGCGGCCATAGAAGCAGAAGTAGCCCACCGCCGCCAGCGCAGCAAAAGCGCCGACGCCGGCCAGACCGTGCCCCCCGGCCGCAGCCGCGAGACCGGTGCCGAGCGCGGTGAGGATCGCGCTCACGGTCTTCAGCGGCACTGTCGGCGGATCGAGCTGTTGTCCGAGAAAGAAGCGCGCCTGAGCGACCAGACCTCGCCAGGTGAGCACACCGGCGCCGAAGAATGCAAAGATGGCTCCGCTGATAGCGGCGAGCCGCCCGACATCGCCGCCGATGAGGGCCACAAAGAAGGCAATTAACAGCGGAAACGGTAGCAGGAACAGAGCTGCCGATTTCAACACCGGCACCCAGGCCCGACTCTGGCGTAGCAATTCTTTCATGGCTTGGTCAGTCTTCCGTGAATTCCAGAACCGCCGGTAGCGACGGCAGCTCGGCCCCATGGAACACCGCCTGGCAGCTCGCCACGGTGATGGTAGCCGTCAGCAGAAGCAGTCCGAGGACGCGGAGCGGAAATCGAGCCATTGATGCCTCTGATGATGTGTATGGGAAGGTGTTCAAGAAGATCTACAGGAAGCAAAGAAGTTATCTTCAAACCAGGGTGCTGTCCAGATGCATGACAAGCCACCCGCGCATCAGTCCCACGTGTTCAACAATGGCGAAAGCGCCCATCAGATGGGCATTCATCGAAAATCTATATCTGACCCAATTTCTCTTGCCCCCCATTTCTCTGATGCTTATCGCGCGATCACGATCAGCAAATCGGCGGAACTGGGGGCATGATTCAGACCGGGTAAGGATGCAGCCTGAAGCTGTCTAATCAGGTACGCTTGGCACCAGCGCTCCTCCCCCGCCAAGGACTCCCTAATGCAAACGACTGAACTGGCTCCCAAACGCGAAATTTTCGGCTGGGGAATGTTCGACTTCGCCAACCAGGGTTATACCCTGCTGATCATTACCGTGATCTACGGCGACCTCTTTACCCGTGTCATTGTCGGCGATGCGCCGGACTACCGCCTG
>JAESUC010000189.1 GCA_016763285.1 Pseudomonas sp. | reverse complement strand
TGCAAACCCTGCGAGATGCACGTGATCGGCAAGATCAAGGGCAATATCCTGCGCCAGCCGTTGCCCGGCAGCGGGGCCAATATCGTGGGCACCATCACGCCCGATGAGCTGCGCAAGACCATTCCGGTCAGGTCGGTTTGAAATACTGCGTGGTGTGAATCAATCTTCGAGATCCGCCAGCAGGTATTGATAGGTGAGCAAATTCACGCTGCTTGGGTCCATGTTCGGTCACGAGCTGGTTTTTCGCACCTTTAACGTGCGTTTAAGCCGCTAAAAAACCTCCGGTTTTATCTAATTGTGCGATTTGCACAATGCCGATCGTCGCCGCCGATTTCATCGGGCTATTTGTCAGGGGCACAAGGGGAGGCCAGGGCGCGCTGGCACGGTCGTTGCTCATTCTCAGCAACAACCTCCTCCCTAAAGGAATATCAGCTATGACCCTCAAGGAAAGCGCCGACCCGACCCCAAAAGAACAGGATTATCCCCTCAGTGCAGTACCCATGGATCAACGCAAAAGCGTGTGGTCCATGGGGATAGTACTGCTTGGCTTCACCTTCTTTACCGCCACGATGTGGGCTGGCGGTTCTGTCGGCGTGGCTTTCGACTTCCCGACCATGCTCATGGTGCTGATTGCGGGCAACCTACTGTTGGGAACCTACGCCGCCGTGTTGGGCTACATCGCTGCAAAATCAGGGCTCAATACGGCTTTGATGAGTCGGTTCACCTTTGGTGAACTGGGCAGCAAACTGTCTGACGTCATTCTCGGCTTTACCCAGATCGGCTGGTACGCGTGGGGTACGGCAACCATGGCGATCCTCCTGGTCCGGCTGACAGGCTTGCCAGAGAGTCTCACCATGCCGCTCATGGTGCTTTTCGGTTTCGGTTTTTGTGTGACCGCATTCATCGGCTATCGCGGCCTGGAGATACTGTCGCGCTTTGCCGTTCCAGCGATGATTATTCTGGTTGCGGTAAGCATGACCATCGCTACATCCGATGCGGGTGGTTTCGCCGGGCTTATGGGCATCACTCCCACTGAGAACATGACCGTAGCAGCCGCTATTACGCTGGTATTCGGTACTTTTGTCAGCGGCGGCACCCAAGCCACCAATTGGACCCGGTTTGCCAAGTCTGGCAAGAGCGCGGTGATAGCGACCTTGTTGGCATTTTTCCTGGGCAACGGTCTAATGACGCTGATCGGCGCCTTTGGTGCACTGGTATATCAGCAGGCGGATATAGTCGACATCATGGTCGCCCAGGGTCTTGCGACGATGGGCATTCTGATGCTGTTCCTGAATCTATGGACCACTCAGGACAACACCGTTTATAACTTCGCCGTTGCGGGCTGCAACCTGGTGCGCACGCGTCGTCGTCAGCTGGTAACCGTTGTTGGCGCCGCCATTGGTACCGTGCTGGCGGTGCTGGGCATGTACGAGTGGCTGATTCCTTTTCTGGTCCTGCTGGGCACCTTTATTCCTCCCATCGGCGGCGTGATCATGGCCAGCTATTTTATTGGCTACAAGCGTCAGTACCCGTCCCTGGACGGGGCGATCCTTCCCGCGTTCAACGCTCCGGGCTTGGCCGCCTACTTTATTGGCTCGGCAGCAGCCTATTCATCACCCTGGGTAGCACCGATTGTGGGTGTGCTAGTGGCGGCTGGCAGCTTTGGTCTGATGCTGTTCTTCAGTGATGCTGTACGCCAACGCAGGTCGCAGATAATGGGCAGTATCTAAGTGCCGTTGACGTGCGCTGATATTCCCCAGCTTGCCGGCCTGGAGTCGATTGTACTGCGGGGCGGTGCCACTGCATCCGGCAACCGGGTACGCTGGCCCTATGTCGCCGAGAACCGCTGGTTCAAAAATTGGGTCAAGGGGGGCGAGCTGATATTCATTACCGGTATCAGCCGCCACCGTGGCCCCCAGAATCTGGCCGAATGTCTGTACGAAGGCAAGGAGTGCAATATCGCCGGGCTGGTGGTGCTTACCGGGGATGCGTTTATCGGGCAGTTGCCAACCACGCTCATGCGATTGGCTGACGAGCTTGCAGTTCCGTTGTTCGAACAGCCCTATTCGCTGCCCATGGTTGCGGTAACAGAAACGATCGGCAGAGCCATACTGCAGTCGGAACAGGCAGATAGCACAACAGTGCCTGCCGCATCCTTAGCCAGAGCCCTGGTCGATTCACTGGGCATGAACAGCATTGATCTGTTGATAAGAAACTACGCACCGCTGCCCAAGGACGTTCTTCTCGATTCGGCCGATATTCTCGACGCCTGGCTTGAGCACCAGGGCAACTACCAGGCCATGGCGCAGGCGCTTGATTGCCACAGAAACACCGTAGGCAATCGCATGGCCCGGCTAAACCACGAGATTTCTCTCAGGGGCGAACCGGCACAGCGCTTCAAAGCCATGCTGTTGGCCCATCTATTATTACGGTCATGATGACCGACAGCCGTATTCCAGGAGTTTTGCATGACCGATTGTCTGAACGCCGTCATAAATGCCCGCCTGCAAGGTCGTGACGGGCTGTATTCGCTTGCCATCGAAAATGGCCGGTTTGGGGCCATTACTTCCCAGTCCGCTGAGCTGAAAGCGCTACACAACCAGCTGGATGCAGCAGGTAATCTGGTCACTCCCGCGTTTGTCGAGCCACACATCCACCTGGACGCGGCCATGACTGCCGGTGAGCCGCGATGGAACCAGAGTGGCACCCTGTTCGAGGGCATTGAGTGCTGGGGCGAACGCAAGGCGACGCTGACACGTGACGATGTCATAGGCCGCGCTGAACAGACTCTCAGGCTGTTTGCGGCGCACGGTATTCAGTACGTCCGTACCCACGTGGATGTGACCGATCCGCAACTGACTGCTTTGCAGGCCATGCTGGAAGTGAAGGAGCGCGTCTCCGGCTACGTGGACCTGCAGATAGTCGCGTTCCCCCAGGAGGGCATCTGGTCGTTCCGCAATGGCAGAGAGCTGATGGAAGAAGCGGTGCGCCTGGGCGCTGATGTAGTGGGCGGCATACCTCACTTTGAACACACCCGTGATGACGGGGTGGCGTCTGTCCGCTGGCTGGTCGAGCTGGCGCAACGCCACGACCTGCTGGTGGACGTGCATTGCGACGAGATTGATGACCCCGGTTCCCGATTCCTCGAGGTGTTGGCGGCGGAAGCGCTGAAGCTGGATTACGGCTCTCGTGTCACCGCAAGCCATACCTGCGCCATGGGCTCGTATAACGACGCTTATTGCAGCCGGCTTTTCCGCCTGCTGAAAATGTCCGGTTTGCGGTTTCTGTGCATGCCGACAGAGAGCCTGCACCTGCAGGGTCGCTTCGACGGCTACCCCAAACGTCGTGGCCTGACCCGAGTACCAGAATTGCTGGATGCGGGTCTCAAGGTCGCCTTCGGCCAGGACTCCATCCGCGATCCCTGGTACCCCATGGGCAATGGCAACATGCTGCGCACGCTGGATTCAGGCCTGCACGCCTGCCACATGCTTGGCATGAACTGGATCGACCGCTCTCTGGAACTCATCACCGACAACGGGGCAGCGGCCCTGCATCTTCAGCAATATGGCATCGCCGAGGGCCTACCAGCACGCTGTGTTGTGCTGCAAGGGCAAACACCCTATGAAGTGCTGCTCAATCAGAGACCGGTAGTTGCATCGGTGCGCGACGGGCAGATATTGGTTCAACGTGCGGCAGAAGACCCAATGGCGGCACTCAACAACACCCTCGTGTCTGTCTGAGTACAACTGGTTCACGATTTTGCCGGTCATTCCCGCTTCCACCCAGCATCGCTGCCACCAGATGTGGCATTTATCGGCGTCGGGGTTTACCTTTAGGCTCAAGGCATCAAGCCACGCTCAGGAGCCCACGGATGGCGCGAAAACTCAGTTCAAAGAACAATGAAAAACCCACCCCAGCAATCACCAGAAAGTCAGCGGCTGGGGTCATCCTGTGCATGCTCCTGGCGGGGGCAGCGACGGCACAACAGCTGTATCGCTGGGTCGACGAGAAGGGAGTGTCCCACTTCAGTCAGACGCCTCCGCCAGCCAGTAGTGAGATTGCATTCGAGAGCCAGAAACTTGAAAAGGGACCAGAAGTTGATCTGGAGTGCTGCCAGCAAGCCAGGCTGATTGCACAGGACATGGCGGGCTATCTCGTACGGGGTGTCCCCCTGATCGAGATACACTCGCTGGTCAATGTCGAGGGCGTGGGGCAGGCCGAACTGACCGAACTCGCCAACTTTGCCTCTGATCGGGTGCGGCTGGATATGTCTCCCGTTCGGGTCGGCAGTGAAGCCTACAAGGCATGTTCCAATGGGGTTTTTCTTGCCTGTCGGATGGGGTCGGCGGGCACCCAGGCGAGCAGCGGGAGCGGCTTTTGGGTCAACTCCACGGTGGTGATAACCAATGCGCATGTGGTCGAGAAGTGCAGTCGCATCTCCGTCGCCAATGACCTGCAAGCCGATTTGTTGTTCAAGGACGATACAAACGATCTAGCGGCATTGCGCGTCAATGGCACATCCCAGAATCGGGCACGCATCAGTGGCAACACCGGCATCCAGCAGGGTGAAAGCGTCGTAGCCGCCGGTTTTCCGCTGAGCGGCATCGTGGCAGACGATCTGAATATTACTAGCGGCATCGTGAGCGCCGTGGCCGGGCTGGGCGGTGACAAGCGCTTTGTGCAGATAACCGCTCCGGTGCAGCTTGGGAACAGTGGCGGCCCGTTGATCGATCAACATGGCCTGGTCATTGGCGTGGTGACGTCCAAGTTGAATGCCATCGGCATGGCTCAGCGCACCGGTGACATTGCTCAGAACGTCAACTTCGCCCTGAGCCTGGAAACTCTGACCAACTTCATGGGGCAAAACCGCATCGCTTTCGACGTCGCCCCCAGCGATGGTGAACCCATGTCGGTTACCGCGATCAGCCAGAACGCGCGTCGCTGGACCGTACCCGTCAGCTGTGAGCCTTGAGTGCCAACACCCGCATTAGGGCCAAGCACTGTGTTGGCCCATGCAGCGGCTTGCGTCCCTGTCACGGCCGCAGACGTACTTCCACGCGCTGGTTCTGCCGGGCGACGGCGTTCCAGTCACCGGCCAGCAGATAGCTGTCGATGATGG
>JAESUC010000188.1 GCA_016763285.1 Pseudomonas sp. | reverse complement strand
CTCCCACGCATCGCACAGGGTGTGGGTGTACTCGGGGTGAGGCCCGCTCTTTTCGGTCACCGGCGTTGAACCGCTATCCCCATACCAGCCGACAGCAGAGCCGCTGACCAGCACCTCCGGCTTGACCGCCCGAGCGCCAAGCCAGGCCACCAGCTCCTCGGTAAGCGTCACGCGGCTTGCCCACAGCACCTGCTTGCGCTTGCTTGTCCAGGGTCGATCAGCGATGGGAGCGCCGGCCAGGTTGACCACCGCATCGACGCGCTCGCTTTCCAGCGCGTTCAGCTCACTGATGCCGCGCACCGTGCTGCCGCAGATCTCCGCTACCTTCTCGGGCCGACGACTCAGGACGGTCACCTGATGCCCTTCGCTGGTCAGTCGCTTGCTCAGGGCGCTGCCGATCAGACCGGTGCCACCTGTGATGAGTACGTGCATTATCTGATTCCCGTGCAGTGTCGGATATTTGGCCTGCCGATTCCCATCCCGGAGGCGGAAACGACAGGGGCTGAATGCAGACTCTCCGCTCTACCCCTAGACAATAGCCCAGCTCGGCCAGCCCCACACAGGCAACAATGCTCCCATGGCCCGATCAAGCCTGCCTGCCCGAGAAGCGAAGCCTCGACGCCAGGCAATGCTATACAACGCAAGGTTAATGTACAAGTTATGTTGAAGAGACCGGTTGATCGACATAGACTGAAAGGCAACCAACACACTGTTCGAGACACTCTTCATGACGCAGACGTTTGAAATCGCAATCATTGGCGCCGGCATGGCCGGCCTGAGCGCCGCAACCGCCCTTTCCGAGGCAGGGCACCGCGTCGTGCTGTTTGACAAGAGTCGGGGCAGTGGCGGTCGCATGAGCACCAAACGCACCGATTCGGGCGATCTGGATATGGGTGCGCAATACTTCACCGCCCGCGACAGTCATTTTCGCCAGGCGCTCCAGGGCTGGCTGGACCGGGGCTGGGTCGCCGAATGGTCGCCGCGGCTGTTCATCCGCAATGAAGACGAACTGCTCGAGTCGCCCGACGACCAGCAGCGCTACGTGGGCTCCCCGCGCATGACGAGTCTGTCTCGCGGTCTGCTGGAAAATCTGGAGTTTATCAGTCAGACGCGTATAACCGGCCTGCAGCACACCGACGACGAACGCTGGGAACTGCAGGATGATACCGGCGCCAGCCACGGTCCGTTCGACCGGGTGGTGGTCGCCACGCCCGCACCCCAGGCAGTTCCGCTGCTGGGTGCAGCCGCCCATCTGGAACAGGCCGCCGCCCAGGTGCAGATGCAACCTGGCTGGACCCTGGCACTGGGCTTTGCCGAGCCGCTGGACACCGCCGTGGAGGCCTGTTTCGTGCGTGTCGGCGCGCTAGACTGGATCTCGCGCAACAGTAGCAAGCCCGGCAGGCAGGGGCTCGACACCTGGGTATTGCAGTCCAATCCCCGCTGGGCCATGGGCAACCTGGAAACCGAGAAGAGCCAGGTCTGCCGGGAGCTGAGTACTGCCTTTGCCGAGGTACTGAACATCGATCTGCCGAAACCGGCGTTCGAGCTGGCCCATCGTTGGCTCTATGCTCGCTCGGAAGGCAACTGCAACTGGGGCGCTCTGGCCGCACCGGAAAAGGGTCTGTATGTCTGTGGCGACTGGTGCCTGGGTGGCCGGCTGGAAAATGCCTGGATCAGCGGGCAGCAGGCCGCCCAGACCCTGCTCGAACGCAAGTGAACCGGATCAACCCGAACAAGCTGCTGCATTCCAAATGGACTGCAGCGCGGCCCCGGAATCGTGAAAAGCACTTTCTGGTGGTCGGTTGCGAGCGCAACCTCGAGGACAATGTGACCGCGGTGGAAATCGAAGCGGTACTGACCCGACGCAGCGAAATGCTGGCCTGGCAGGAGCTGCAGGACGCCAGCAGCTGGCTGATGGGCTGGCGCTGATAAACAGCTGGTCACAAATACTTGTACAACTCTGGAAGTTATGTACACTAATTCCTATACAGACCATAAACGCTGTACAAGGAATATGCGCCATGTACGTGACACCCAGCCTCCTCGCCACCACCGAAGCTCCTGAATGCAGGGGCTCGGTATGAGCACCGGCGACATGATACCCATTCGCGAAGTCTGCAAGGTGACCGGCGTGAATCCGGTAACCCTGCGTGCCTGGGAAAGACGCTACGGGTTGATCACACCGCATCGCACCGAGAAAGGTCATCGCCTGTACACCGAGGCAAACATACGCCAGATCCAGGCTATCCTGCTCTGGCTGAGCCGGGGCGTGACCGTCAGCCAGGTCAAACCCTTGCTGGATAGCCCAATCCCCGCGGAAAACGATCTGAGCTGCCCGTGGGGCGCTCTGCGCCAGACGTTTCTGGAAGCGATGATCACCTTCGACGTCGCCCTGCTGAACCAGCAGATTGATCGGGCCCTGCGGCTGTATAGCGCCGCCGAGTTGTGCAACCACCTGCTGGAGCCGGTTCTGTTGCAACTGCATCAACGCTGGCAGGGGCAGTTTGGCAGTCAGCTGGAAGAGGTCTTCTGCAACAGCTGGCTGCGTACCAAGCTGGCTGCCACCCTGGAACACGCCAACGCCCTCTCCAGCTCCCGCCCGATCATTCTCGTCAACCTGTCGGATGAGCACTGCGAGATGGGGCTCTGGTTGTTGGCGCTGATGCTCAGCGCCGACGGTTATCGGATAGACATGCTCGAATGGGATATCCCGGCCAGCGAGCTGTCCCTGTTCAGTGATCAGCGCCTGCCAGTCGCCATGGTGCTCTACAGCAGCCAGGCCCTGCCGACGGCGCAACTGCGCCGGCAGCTGCCACGTCTGGGCAAGCATCTTCCGGCAATCGTGATGATGGCCGGTCCCGCCGCGATGATCCATGCGGCCGAGCTCGGCGAGCTGGACATCACCACCCTGCCCGAACGCGCCACGCTGGCCTATGCAACGCTCATCGAGCGACTGGGAGCGCCGTCATGAGCGCTACCCAGCTGTACTGGATACGCAATGACCTGCGGGTGCAGGACAATCATGCCCTGTGGCATGCCCGCGACGAGGGCAACGTGGTAGCGGCCTACCTGCTGACGCCCGACACCTGGCTCGAGCATGACGAAGCGCCCGCCAAGGTCGACTTCTGGCTGCGCAATCTCCAAGCGCTGAAAAGCCGGCTCGAGGGTCTGGGCATCGCGCTGAAAGTCCTGCATTGCCGCACGTTCGCTGACGCCCCCAGGGCGTTGCTGGATCTGGCGCGGAAAATCGACGCTGATGGGATATTCTTCAATGAAGAATACGGTATACATGAACAACGCCGCGACGATAACGTCGCAGAGGCCTTCACCGAGGCTTCACTCGGCTGCCGCCGCTACGCGGATCAGGTTCTGTTCATGCCCGGGTCGCTGCGCACCCAGGAAGGGACCATGTACAAGGTCTTCAGCCAGTTCCGCAAACTGGCCTATCAGAAATTGCATGATCATCTCCCCGAGTGCCTCGCTGCACCTGGCAAACAGTCATTGGCGGGGGTGAGCTCGGATACGGTGCCAACCGAGGTCGAAGGCTTCGCGAAGATCAGCCGCGAGCAACAGGATCTCTGGCCAGCCGGCGAGGCCGCAGCGCATGATCGTCTGCAGCATTTTGCCGAAGACATCATGGGCGAATACAAGGAGCTGCGTGATCAGCCGGCCCGGGACGGCACCAGCTGTCTTTCTGCCTATCTGACCAGCGGTGTGCTTTCACCGCGCCAGTGCCTGCACGCCGCCATCGCCGCCAACCGCGGCGAGTTCGACAGCGGCAATACCGGGGCCGTCACCTGGATCAGCGAACTGCTCTGGCGCGAGTTCTACAGACATATTCTGGTCTGCTACCCACGGGTATCCCGCAGCCAGGCGTTCCGTCCAGAGACCGAAGCGGTGCCATGGCGCAAGGACTCCGAAGGCCTGGCGGCCTGGCAGGAAGGCCGCACCGGCATCCCCATCGTCGACGCTGCCATGCGTCAGCTCCTGGCAACCGGCTGGATGCACAACCGGCTGCGCATGGTCAGCGCGATGTTTCTGACCAAGAACCTGCTGATCGACTGGCGTGAGGGTGAACGCTGGTTCATGCAGCATCTGATTGACGGCGATCTGGCCTCCAACAATGGCGGCTGGCAATGGAGCGCATCGACCGGGACCGACTCGGTGCCCTACTTCCGGGTATTCAATCCGGTGACGCAGTCGCGCCGCTTCGACCCGGACGGCGAGTTCATTCGCACCTGGATACCCGAGCTGCGTCACCTGGATGCCAAGCAGATACACGAACCCCCTGCCGGCGACCTGTTCGAGGCCACGGAGTATCCACGGCCCATCGTCGATATAGGCGAGACGCGCAAGCGGGCGATCGCTACCTTCAAGAGCCTGGGAGAACAGTCATGAGCAACGACTTTCCGCAGCAGTTCGCCAACATATTCGCCAGCCTCGACAGGCACAACCTGCATCGGGTCAGCGAGATCTATGCGCCGGATGTGCATTTCACCGACCCCTTGCACGACGTGCACGGCCTGCCCGCCATGGAAGACTACTTCGGCGAGCTGTACGCCAATATCGAAGATTTAGAATTCGAGTTTCACCAGTGTCAGCTGGTGACCGAGGGTCAGGGCCTGCTGCGCTGGACCATGACCTATCGCCACCCCCGCCTCGCCGGCGGCAGGCCGGTAAAGGTTGATGGCTGCAGCTGCATCTTTTTCCGCGATGAGCGCGTATACCGGCATATCGACTATTTCGACGCCGGCGCGCTGATCTATGAGCACGTTCCGCTGCTGGGCAGCGTCATCCGTTGGCTGAAAGGGAGGCTCGCATGAGCAAAAAACGTATCTGGCTGACCGGCGCCTCCAGTGGTATTGGCCGCGCCATGGCCGAGAAGCTGGCCGCACAGGGCCACCTTCTGGCGCTGAGCGCGCGCAGCAAGGAGCCCCTGCAGGAGCTGGCCGACCAGTTCCCGGGGCAGATTCTGGTATTGCCCGTCGATCTCACCGATGCGGCGGCAGTGCAGGCGGTCGGCCAGCAGATCGCCCACGAATGGGGCGCGCTGGACTGGGCGATTCTCAATGCCGGCACCTGCGAGTACGTGGACGTCGACACCTTCGAGGCGGCGATGTTCGAGCGGGTCATGCAGACCAACGTCGTCGGTACCGCGAACTGTATCGAGGCGGCGCTGCCGCTACTGCGCAAGGGAACCGAGCCTCGCCTGGTCGGTGTCGGCAGCAGCGTGACCTTCTGCCCGCTACCCCGGGCAGAAGCCTATGGCGCTTCCAAGGCGGCCATACGCTACCTGTTCCAGTCGCTGGAACTGGATCTGGCGCGCTGGCACATCGGCGTCAGCCTGGTCAGCCCCGGCTTCGTGGAAACGCCACTGACCGCGCAGAACGACTTCCCCATGCCGATGCAGGTGAGCAGCGACAAGGCGGCTGACACCATCATCCGCGGCCTGGAGAAAGGCAAGCGCGAGATCAGCTTTCCGGGTCCCTTCATCGCCGTACTGAAACTGCTGGGCAGCCTGCCCAACGCCCTGCGTTTCGCCATGACCAAAGGCATGGCGCGCGAGACCTCCGAGGAGAAGCAGTCCTGATGCGAATAGCCATTGTCGGTTCCGGTATTTCCGGTCTGGTGTGCGGCCATCTGTTGGCCCGCAACCATGATGTAACCGTTTTCGAGGCCGCCGACTGGGTCGGCGGCCATACCCATACCGTCGACGTTGAGGTCGAGGGCAAGGCGTATGCGGTGGATACCGGCTTTATCGTTTTCAATGACTGGACCTACCCAAACTTCATCAAGCTGCTCGATCAGCTGGGGGTAGGCTCGCGCCCAACGGAAATGAGCTTTTCCGTCAACGAACCCGCCACGGGCCTGGAATATAACGGTAACAACCTCAACAGCCTGTTCGCCCAGCGGCGCAATCTGATATCGCCAGCGTTTCTCGGCATGGTGCGCGATATCCTGCGCTTCAATAGCCTGGCTGCGGCGGATCTGGACAAGGGCGAGATTGCCGCCGACATCACCCTGGGGGAGTATCTGCGCAGCAAGGGCTACGGTCAGCGCTTCACGGATCACTACATCATCCCGATGGGCGCGGCCATCTGGTCCATGTCGCTCGCTGACATGCTGGCCTTCCCGCTGCAGTTCTTCGTCCGTTTTTTCCGCAACCACGGCCTGCTGTCGGTCAGCGACAGGCCGCAATGGCGGGTAATCGAAGGGGGCTCACGCAGCTATGTCGCGCCTCTGACCCGCAACTTTGCCGACGCGATCCGGCTGAACTGCCCGGTCAACACAGTCAGACGCGACGCCGACGGCGTCACGGTAGTCAGCGCCCATGGCGAGGAGCGATTCGACCGGATCATCTTTGCCTGCCACAGCGACCAGGCACTGAAACTGCTGGCGCAGCCAACCGAGCAGGAACAATCGATCCTCGGCGCCATCGGCTATGCCGATAACGACGTGGTATTGCATACCGACACCCGCCTGCTGCCCAAGCGCAAACTTGCCTGGGCCAGCTGGAACTATCGCCTGGGCCAGGATGCGGCGCAGCCAGCGGCAGTGACCTACAACATGAACATCCTGCAGGGCATCGAATCGGACACCACCTTCTGCGTCAGCCTGAACCAGACTGCGGCGATTGATCCGGCCAAGATTCTGCGCCGCTTCACCTACGCCCACCCCCAGTTCAGCCTCGCCGCAGCGGCAGCGCAGGCCCGCTGGAGCGAGCTGGCCGGCGCCAACCACACCTATTACTGCGGCGCCTACTGGGCCAACGGTTTCCATGAAGACGGCGTCGTCAGCGCCCTGCGCGTCACCTCGGCACTGGGAGAAACGCTGTGACCACGCTCAACAGTGCCCTCTACAGCGGCATTATCCGCCACCGCCGGCACGCGCCGCGCGAACATGCCTTCCGCTACCGGATCAGCATGCTGTGGCTGGATCTGCAGGAGCAGGCCCAGGTATTCAATCTGAGCGGTCTCTGGTCCGGCCACTGGTGGTCGCCCATGCGCTTTCGCGAGCAGGATTATCTGAGCATGCACCGCACGAGCGACGAGGCCCTTGCCGACACCGCCCGCCGACTGGTGCGCGAACAGCTCGACCTGGAACTTGACGGGCCAGTGCGCCTGCTGACCCAGGTCCGCAGTTTTGGCATGTTGTTCAACCCGGTGTCCTTCTATTACTGCCATGACGATCAGAACCAGTTGCGCGCCATCGTCGCCGAGGTGTCCAACACGCCCTGGCGTGAGCGCTTCTGCTACGTGATGGCGACCGACCCGGCCAGTGCCACACAGCAGTACGAACTCGACAAGGCCTTTCACGTGTCGCCTTTTCTGCCGGCCGAGCTTACCTACCGGATGCGCTTTACCCGCCCGGGGAAAACCCTGCTGGTGCACATGGAAGACTGGCAGGCCGATACCCGGCTGTTCGACGCCACCCTGACACTCAGCCGCCGTCCGCTCTCGGCCCGCCTGCTGCGCAACGAGGCGCTGTCCTTCCCTTTCATGGTGGGCAAGACGGTGATCGGCATCTATTGGCAGGCGCTGCGCCTGGCCTTCAAGCGAACCCCTTTCTTCGACCATCGCGCGTCACGGCACAACGCCGTGGGCACTACCGCCATTCAGGCAAAGGAGCATTCCGATGAAGAACACCAGGCCTGACGCTACCGCCTGCTGTGATTCAGCCAAGTCCGATATCCATGAGCGGACCATCGCGCTGCTGGGCAATACCCGCAATATCGATGCTGAAGACAAGACCCGAAAGAGCTGGATGGTCCGACTCAGCCGCAGCCTGGTGCTCAAGCAGCTGGCAGCAATCAACCGCGGTACCATCACCGTGCATGACGGCGACCAGATTATGGAATTCGGCCAGCCGGACACCGACGGGCTGCATGCCGATATCTTCGTGCACAACCACGCGGCCTATCCCATGATCGCCTCAAATGGCAGCATCGGGTCGGGAGAAGCCTATATCCATGGTTTCTGGACCACGCCGGATCTGACGGCGGTGACCAAGATATTCGTGCGCAATCTGGATGTGCTCGACGGCATGGAGAAAGGCCTGGCGCGCCTGGGACGGCCCGCACTCAAGGCGCTGCAGTGGATGAATCGCAATACCCTGACCGGCGCCCGACGCAACATCCAGGCGCACTATGACCTGGGTAACGACCTGTTCGAGAACTTCCTCGATCCGACCATGATGTACTCGGCGGCGATCTTTCCGCCCCAGAGCGACAGCCTGGAACAGGCCCAGTTGCACAAGCTCGAACGCATCTGCCGCAAGCTGGAGCTGACCGCCGACGACCATCTGCTGGAGATCGGCACAGGATGGGGCACCATGGCGATCTATGCCGCGCAACACTACGGCTGCAAGGTAACCACGACCACGCTGTCAAAGGAACAGCTGGCCTATGCCCAGGCACGGGTGGAAGAACTGGGCCTGCAGAATCAGATAACCCTGCTTCTGCAGGACTACCGTGAACTGACCGGCAGCTACGACAAGCTGGTGTCGATCGAGATGGTCGAGGCCGTGGGCCATGAGTACTTCCGCACCTACTTCGAAACCTGCGCCAAGCTGCTCAAGCCCCACGGCATGATGCTGCTGCAGGCCATCACGATCCGCGACCAGCGCTACGAACAGGCCAAGGGTAGCGTGGACTTCATCCAGCGCTATATCTTCCCGGGTGGTTCGCTGCCCTCGGTCAGCCTGATCGGAGAACTCACGCGCAAGCACACGGACCTGTCGATGCTGCATCTGGAAGACATCGGCAGCCACTACGCCCGCACCCTGCGCTACTGGCACGAGAACCTGAAGACGGCCCGCAGCCATCTGGAGCAGCTGGGGTATGATGACTACTTCTTCCGCCTGTGGGAGTTCTATCTGTGCTACTGCGAAGGAGGTTTCATGGAGCGATCAATCGGCACGGCGCAGATTCTGCTGTCCAAGCCCGATGCGCGGCCGCGCCTGAACCTGTTCAGCCTCGGAGCCTGAGATGATGCTGAATACGCCCATGAGCAAGCTGGTGGCCAACGCGGTGATGTTCCAGGTCGGCTGGTTCGCCTGCGTGCTGGGGGGCACCGGGCCCTGGCTGCTGGTGCCCGTGGTCATTCTATGCGTGCACTTCTTCTGGATCAGCTCCTGGGCTGCGGAGGGAAAACTGGTGGTCACGGTAGTGCTGGCGGGCGCCGCCATCGACTCCTTTCTGATGCAGATGGGGGTGTTCGAGTTTCCCGGCGAGTCCAAGCTGGTGCCCTTGTGGCTGGCCGTACTCTGGGCAATGCTGGCTCTGACGTTGAACCATTGCCTGGCCTGGACCGCACGCCCCCTGTGGCTGGCGAGCCTGCTGGGCGCCATATCCGGGCCCCTTTCCTACTTTGCCGGTGCCGCCCTGGCCGACGTCAGCCTGCCGATGGAGCCGTTGCCGACCTTTCTGATACTGGCCGCCGTGTGGGCCATCACCTTTCCCCTGCTGCACGGTTTCGCGCACATCTACCGCCAACAGTGGCTGATCAAGCAGATGGCCCAGAAGAACTGACGCGTTCCTCCGGGCCGTACCGGGTCAGATCGCCAGTCGATAGTACAGGGCAACCTTGTTGATGCCCTGATTCGGTTCCTTGATGCCCGCGTTGGAGTAATGATAGGCACGTATGCCCGCCTGGGAGCCGGAGTCGAAACGCAGCCCGGCTCCGATCATGTCCTCGAACTGGAAGGCCGATCCAAGATCCCGCTCGGATTCCTCCAGCTCGGTCTTGGAAAACCAGGCCGCGCCAATGCCCGCCTCGACGAACGGCACCGTGGCGCCCTGGCCAAAGCGGAACTGGAACACCGGCATGACCGAGACCGAGGTGGCACTGTCTGCCTGCCAACGGGTCAGCCCGGCATCCCAGTAGCCCTCAAGCCGCACATTACCGCCATCGCTCTGCCACAGGGAGCGGCCAAAATCGAACTGCATACCCAACCGATAGACCTTGTCCGAATCGGAGGTCTGGCCCACTTCGAGGGTCAGTCCCCGCTCGGCGAAAGCGGGTTGCATAGCCATGACGCTCAGCAGCGCCGAGCCAACCAACAGACTGCATTTTTTCATTTTCTATTTCCTGGACAGTTATTCCTGGATCCATACCAGGGGCCAATTTGCTGACCCACCCCCCTTTGTCACCTCAGTCGGGCAACAGTTCCACCACACCCGGTTCGCCCCACAGCACTGGCAGCGTGCGCTGCAGGGTCGCGGGATCACCACTGGACCAGAACCGGCACGGACGGGACGGTCCTGCCGCGGTCATGCCCTTGGCTTCCAGACGCTGTTGCAGTTGCCGGGCCACCGCCGCACCCGTATCGATCAGGATCACCTCGGCAGGGAGCATGGACTGCAGCGTGGCCCGTACGAACGGATAATGCGTGCAGCCGAGAATCAGCGTATCGCACCCGGCCGCCAGCAGAGGGCGCGTGAAGCCGTGCAGCAGCTCCCTCACCCGCGCGCTGTCCAGTTCGCCCTGCTCGATGTATTCGACCAGGCCCGGACAGGGCTGGGTCACCACCTGAATCGATCCGGCAAAGCGATCGAGTAGCGCAGCGAATCGCGCGCTCTGCAACGTACCGGTCGTGGCCAGCACCCCGACCACACCGCTGCGCGTCGCCTGGGCCGCCGGCTTGACGGCGGGCTCCATGCCGATAATCGGTAGATCATGCAGTTCGCGCAGCTCGGCAACGGCCGCCGCGGTCGCGGTGTTGCAGGCCACCACCAGCGCCTTGGCGCCCTGGGCAATCAGAAACCGGGCAATGCTGCGACTGCGGGCGCGGATCTGTTCGGGCGTTTTCTCGCCATAGGGCACATATCCGCTATCGGCTACGTACAACAGGGATTCACTGGGCAGCCGCTGCCGGATCTCGCGCAGAACAGAGAGTCCCCCCACTCCCGAATCAAAGACTCCGATCGGCGCGTCGGTCATCGTCTATATCGCCCCCGGACCACAACAAGGGCAGGCGGGATCCCGGCGTACGCGCATCTCGCGGAAACGGCTACCCAGGGCATCGACCAGCAACAGCCGACCCACCAGCGGCTCACCGAAACCGGCCAGAAGCTTGATCGCCTCCAGCGCCTGCAGACTGCCGATGACACCCACCAGGGGGCCGAGCACCCCCGCCTCGCTGCAGCTCAGTGCCGTCTCTTCGCCACTGCCGTACAGGCATTGGTAGCAGGGACTGTCCTCGCGCCGCGGATCGAACACACTGAGCTGGCCTTCCAGGCGAATGGCCGCACCGGATACCAGGGGCCGGCGCTGGGCCACGCAGGCGGCGTTGACCGCCTGGCGCGTGGCGAAGTTGTCGCAGCAATCGACCACCAGATCCACCCCGGCTATCGCTTCGACAAGGGCTGTACCGGCAAGGGCCTGCTCGAGCTGCACCGTTCTGACACCGGGATTGATCCGCTCCAGGCTGTCCGCCGCCGACTGCACCTTGGCCCGCCCGACATCGGCAGTCTGATGAATGATCTGGCGCTGCAGATTGGTCAGCTCTACCTGATCATGATCAGCCAGCACCAGGGTGCCCACGCCGGCTGCCGCCAGGTACAGGGCCACCGGCGCGCCCAGCCCGCCGAGCCCGACAATCAGTACCCGGCTGTCGAGCAGGCGCTGCTGGCCGTCGATATCCACCTGGGCCAACAGAATCTGCCGGCTGTAGCGCAGCAGTTGCTGGTCATCCATGCCATCGTCCTCCGCTGACCCGTTGCTGGCCGCCGATATCCTGCCAGGAGCGCGCATCGACAAATCCTCGCTGCTCAAGCAGCGCCACCACAGCGGCGGCCTGATCCCAGCCGTGTTCAAGCAACAGCCAGCCACCGTCTCTCAGGTAACCGGGCGCGCACTGCACGATATGGCGAATGGCATCGAGACCGTCCGCACCGCTGACCAGTGCCGTGGCCGGCTCATAGCGCACATCGCCGCACTCGAGGTGGGGGTCGGCACTGCGGATGTAGGGGGGGTTGGACACGATCAGATCGAAGGGCGCGCCCTGCAGGTCGGCAAACCAGTCGCTGTGTTGCACCTGCACATTGGTCAGCGCCAGCCGTACACGATTGCTTTCGGCCAATGCCACCGCAGCCGGTACGACATCCGTGGCGATGATCTCCCAGGCCGGTCGTTCGCTGGCCAGCGCCAGCGCCACGGCGCCGGTCCCCGTACCCAGATCCAGCACGCGAGCGCTATGCGCCGGCCCAAGTTCCAGGGCCAGTTCGACCAGCCGCTCGGTGTCGGGCCGCGGTATCAGCGTCACCGCACTGACCTGTAGATCCAGACTCCAGAAGCCCTGCTCACCCAGCAGATACGCCACTGGCTCACCCGCGCGGCGGCGCGCCAGCAGCCCGGCAAAGACTTCAACCTGGGCCGGCTCGGGCTGGTGCTCTGGCCAGGTACGCAAAAAACTGCGCGGCTTGCCGATCGCATGCGCCAGCAGCAGCTCGCTGTCGAGCGCCGCCGTTGGCGAATCGGGCAGGTCGGCCTGTGCCAGCAGCCGGGCAAGGGTGGTCATCAGACGTGTTCCAGCGCCGCCAGTTGGTCAGCCTGGTATTCGCGCAGGAGCGGATCAATGACCTGGTCAAGGTTGCCCTGAATCACGTCATCCAGACTGTACAGTGTCAGGTTGATGCGGTGATCGGTCACCCGACCCTGGGGGAAGTTGTAGGTACGAATGCGTTCGGACCGGTCACCGGAACCCACCAGGGAACGGCGGGTATCGGACATTTCCTTCTCCTGCGCCTCACGCTGCAGATTGTCCAGGCGTGCCTGCAACAGGCTCATGGCCCGGGCACGGTTCTTGTGCTGCGAGCGCTCCTCCTGGCATTCGACCACGATACCGGTAGGCAGGTGGGTCAGACGGATCGCCGAGTCGGTCTTGTTCACGTGCTGGCCGCCGGCGCCCGAGGAGCGATAGGTATCCACACGCAGGTCACCGGCGTTGATTTCGATCTGCGCCTGCTCGTCCAGCTCCGGCATGATCGCCACGGTGCAGGCCGATGTATGGATCCGCCCCTGGGATTCCGTCTCGGGCACCCGCTGGACCCGGTGGGCACCGGACTCGAACTTGAGCCGCGAATAGACGTTCTGCCCCTCGATCCGCGCGATGACTTCCTTGTAGCCGCCATGCTCGCCGCCACTTTCGGACAGGATCTCGACGCGCCAGCCCTGACGCTCGGCATAGCGGCCATACATGCGAAACAGATCGCCGGCAAAGATGGCCGCCTCGTCACCGCCGGTCCCTGCACGCACCTCGAGGAACACGTTGCGCTCGTCGTTGGGGTCCTTGGGTAGCAACAGAAAGTTCAGCCGCTCCTCCAGTTCTTCCAGCTTGCCCTGGCACTGACCGGCATCCTCCTCGGCCATCTCGCGCACATCCGGGTCGGCATCCTTGAGCAGGCTGCGCGCCTCGTCCAGGTCGGCCTGGACTTTCTGCCAGTCGACATAACACGCGATCGTCGCATCCAGCTCGGCATACTCCTTGGAGTAGGCGCGGAAGCGTTTCTGATCGCTGATCACCTCGGCATCACTGAGCAGCGCCGAGAGCTCCTCGAAGCGCTCCTGCATGATGTCCAGGCGGTTCAACAAAGAAGCTTTCATGGTTCGCCTTGTATGGTGGTGACGTCGTCCAGGGCAAACAGTTCCTGGGCCAGGGCCAGGGCTTCAGCCCGCCCCTCGGCGGTCATCTGTTTGAGTTGCACACTGGGGTCGTGGAGCAATTTGTTGGTCAGCGCACGGGCCATCTCGGCCATGACCACCTGGGGATCGGCGCCGCGCTCTAGCCGCGCCTGGGCCTTGGCCAGCTCCTGATCACGCAGACTCTCGGCCTTGACCCGATAGCGGCGCAGGACATCGACTGCGGCCAGGGCGCGCAGTCGCTGCATGAACTCGGCCGTACCCAGCGCGATCATGCGCTCGGCTGCTTCGGCCGCATCCTGGCGCGAGCGCAGATTGTCTTCGATCACCTCGTGCAGATCATCGACCGAATACAGATAGACATCGGCCAGGGCTCCGACCTCCGGCTCGATATCCCTTGGCACCGCAATATCGACCATGAACATCGGCTTGCGCCGCCGCTGCTTAAGCGCCCGTTCCACCGCACCCTTGCCAAGGATGGGCAGCGGGCTGGCCGTGGAACTGATGACGATATCGCATTCGGCCAGGAAGTCAGGGATCTGATTGAGCACTATCGCCTGACCGCCCAGCGGCCCGCTGAGCAGTTCGGCTCGGTCGAGCGTGCGATTGGCCACGATGATCCGGCCCACGCCCTGCTCGAACAGGTGCCGGGCAACCAGGGCGATGGTTTCACCGGCGCCGATCAGCAGCGCCGTGCTGCGACGCAGATCGGAAAAGATCTGCTTGGCCAGGCTGACTGCGGCAAAGGCCACGGACACCGGATTCTCGCCAATCGCGGTATCGGTGCGGACCTGCTTTGCGGTATTGAACGTACTCTGGAACAGTCGGTCCAGATAGGGACCCAGCGTGCCGGCGCTGCGCGCGGACTGCCAGGCATCCTTCATCTGTCCGAAGATCTGAGGCTCGCCCAGCACCATCGAGTCGAGACCGGCCGCCACGCGCATCATGTGCGCCACGGCATTCTCGTGACTATGCTGGTAGCTGCACGCTCGCAGCTCTTCGATCGGCATGCCGTGGAACATAGCGAACCAGGCCAGCACGGCTTCGGCGTCAGGGTGATCCTGGGAGCAGTAGATTTCGGTACGGTTGCAGGTCGAGAGTATGGCGACTTCCTGGGTACCGGTCTCGTCACGCAGCCGCTGCAATGCGCCAGGCAACTGCTCGGGGGCAAATGCCAGGCGCTCGCGCACTTCGATTGCGGCCGTTCGATGATTGATCCCGAATGCGAGAAAGCCCATGGTGTCCCGTTTATCTGAACATAACGTGCAATTGTCCTATGGATGCCAGTGCCGATCAATTCCCTTGACCCAGTGGGTTTGCAACAGATCCTGTGTCAT